>CAZZFN010000033.1:0-17666 GCA_964653505.1 uncultured Methyloversatilis sp. | reverse complement strand
CAGGGCATCACGACGATCTGGGAAAAAATCTAGCCCGCCATCCTGCCGGAGCCGACTTTCATGCCGCCTGCAGATAACGCTCCTTGGCGGCGCGGGCCTCGGCGGCTTCGGCGGGCGCGTAGGCCTTGCCCGACCACAGCATGCGGTAGGCGATCTCCTCGTTGCCGTTCTCGCAGAGTTCGAGCACCTGCAGGAACAGCGGCTGGAAGGTGGCGCTGCGGTGCGAGGCTTCGTGCTCCTCGAACGAACGCCAGAAGGTGACGATCAGCGCCTCGCGATCTTTCAGCGGGCTTGCCACCGCCCGGCCGATGGTGCTGCCTTCGTTGGATACCTGGCCGCTGTTGAGGACGACCATGCCGCCGACGAAGCCGGTCTCCGAATGGTAGGTCTTGACGTTCTCGCACAGCAGGGCGACGCGCTCCTCGAGATCTTCCACGCTGAATTGCGGCTTGAGGATGACGCGATTGACGGTGACGACGCCATCGCCGTCGAAGTTGGGGATGAAGGACATGCCGTTCTCCTGTCGGGGTTGGGGGGAGGATATTTTCGCGAATGCATCCATAAGATATTGCTGATCTGGTAAAGTTCAAGACAAATCAAAGCCCTACAGAGAGCATGGACGAACCGGATTTCATCGAGGAAACACTCGCCAGCGAACAGGTGTTCGCCGGCAGGCTGCTCAAGGTGTTCTCCGACAAAGTGCGCCTGCCCGATGGCGCCGAGTCGGTGCGCGAGTATGTCAAGCATCCGGGCGCCGTGGTGGTGATCGCCGTGCTCGACAACGGCAAGCTGCTCTTCGAGCGCCAGTACCGCCATCCGTTGCGGCGCGTGTTTCTCGAGGCGCCGGCCGGCAAGATCGACGCGGGCGAGCACATCCTCGACACGGCGCGGCGCGAGCTGCGCGAGGAGACCGGCTACCAGGCGAAGTTGTGGCGTCACCTCGGCACGCTGCATCCCTGCATCGGCTACGCCGACGAGCGCATCGAAATCTTCTGGGCGCAGGGCCTGAGTTTCGTCGGCGCGCAGCCCGATCACGGCGAAATCCTCGAAATCTGCGAGCTTTCCCTGGGCGATGCCCTGCTGGCGGTGCGCGACGGCGACATCACCGACGCCAAGACCATCGTCGCCTTGCTGTGGGCGGAGAAGACGCTTTCGGGAGAATGGCCATTGGCGCGCTGAACGGCTCGATGCGCCGGCCTGCCCGGTTGCGCCGCGCGCTAGAATGGCTGCCCACGATTGCAGAGTGATCGACGCCCGAATGGACACCCACGCCGAGTTTCGCCCCCCGCTGCCCGAGGCGGGTATCGACGAGCGCACGCGGCTGCAGGTGCTCGACATCTTTTCCGAGGTCTCGGCCAACCTCGCCGACGAGGACGACGTCGAGGAACTGCTCGGCCGTTTTCTCGGCACCATGGTGCGCCTGGCCAAGGCGAGCGCCGGCGCCGTGCGCGTGGTGACCGCCGACGGCAAGCACCTGCGGCTGGTCGCGGCGCGCGGCCTGCCGCACGAGGTCGTCGAGCGCGAGCGCCTGGTGCCGGTCGATTGCGGCCACTGCGGCAGCGCCCTGGCGAGCGAGCGCTCGCGGTTCGAGATCGATCTGCAGATTTGCGCCCGGCATACGCGCCACGCCTATTTCGAGCGCGACTGCCAGGCCATGGTGGTGGTGCCGCTGCAGCACGGCGGACGCCTGCAGGGCGCCTACAACCTGTTCCTGTCCGAACGCTTCGAGCTGCCGGAAGAGGTGGCGCTGCTGTTCCGCTCGATCGGCGAGCACCTCGGCATGGCCCTCGAGAACGCCCATCTCAAGCGCGAGAACCTGCGCATCAAGCTGATGAACGAGCGCCAGATGATGGCCGCCGAGGTGCATGACTCGCTGGCCCAGACGCTCGCCTACATGAAGATGCGCATGGCGCTGCTGCAGGACGCCCTGCACGATCCGGCCGGGGTCAGCGGCGAGGTGGCCAGCCGGTATGCCGGCGATGTCGGCCAGGCGATCGATGCGGCCTACCTGCAGCTGCGCGAACTGCTCGTCCAGTTCCGCAGCCGCATGAGTCCGACCGGGCTGCAACAGACGCTGGTCGGCATGGTGCAGAATTTCGAGGAGCGCACCGGCATCGCCCTCGAGTACGTCAATCACGTCGTCGATCCGCGCCTGTCGGTCGATCAGGAGACGCAGGTCTTCTTCATCGTGCAGGAAGCCCTCGCCAACGTCAGCCGCCACTCGGGCGCGTCGCGCGCGCGGCTGACCGTCGAGGGCGCGGGCGATCTCTACGTCGTCACGATCGACGACAACGGCCGAGGCGGCACGGGCTTCTTCGCCATCGCCAACCGCACCGCCGGCTTCGACGAGCACCCCCATCTGCGCGACCATTTCGGCCTTTCCATCATGCGCGAGCGCGCGCGCATGATCGGCGGCCACGTCGAGGTCGCCAATCTGCCCGCCGGCGGTTTTCGCGTACGCCTGACTTTTCCGGCTGTCGGGCCAACCCACACCAAGGTCGCCGCATGACAGATTCCGAGCCTCCCCAGATCCGCGTATTGCTGGTCGATGACCACACCCTGTTCCGCAAGGGGCTTGCCGAACTGCTCGAACGGCGCGGCGCGGTCCGCGTCGTCGGCATCGCCGGCAACGGCGACGAGGCGATGCAGCTGCTCAAGACCAGCGCCCCCGACGTGGTCATCACCGATCTCAAGATGCCGCCGCATGGCGGGATCGCGCTGTTGCGGCAGATGCGCGCCGGCGGCTGGCGCGGCCCGGTGCTGGTGCTCACGGTCAGCGACGACCAGGAAGATCTTGCCGGAGCGATGGGCGCCGGCGCCCAGGGCTACCTGCTCAAGGACATGGAGCCCGACGACGTGGTCGATGCCGTGCAGCGCGCGGTGCGCGGGGAGACGGTGGTCGCGCCGGCGATGACGCTCAAGCTGGTGCATCTGCTGCAGGACGGGCCGCAGCCCGCCAAAAGCGATGCCCTGCAGAACCTTACCGCGCGCGAGCGCGAGATTCTCGACTATCTGGCCCAGGGGATGTCCAACAAGGCGATCGGCCGCGCGCTCGACATCAGTCACGATACCGTCAAGCTGCACGTGCGCCACATCCTCGCCAAGCTCAACCTGACTTCGCGTGTCGAGGCGGCCGTGTTCGCGGTCGAGCAGAAAGCCGTCGCGCAAAGCCGGACGAGATAGCCGGTCGAGGGAACGGCAACTAAAATGTCGCCGGGTTGCGGCGGCGCCGGAGCGCGATCATCGCCAGCGCCCCGATCAGGCCGCCGCCGAAAATGGCAAGGGCGGCCTGCATGACCGATCCGTCGGCTTTTTTGCGGGCTTCCGCCTCCAGGCGCTGGCGTTCCTGCTCCAGGGCGGCCATCCGGCTTTCCATGCGCAGGACGCCTTCCTTGAGTTCGGCGAACGCCGCTTCCGACTGGGCAAGCCGGGCGACGAGGTCGTCTTGGTTGCCGAAGGATGCGTCCAGCTTTCCGGCAAGTTCGCTGTTGCCTTTTCCGGCACCGGATCCCGGACTCGCGCCGTACCCGGCGCCGATGCTGAGCCGGTCGCCCGCCGGGGGAGTCGGGGGTTTTTCGGTGCGGGCCGCGTGCACCCTGGCCGCCTGCTTCGCTGCGCGGGCAGGAGCGGGCGGTTTTTCCCGCAACATGAAATCCGGCTCGATGTCCGGCGGAATCGCCAGGGGCGTTGCCAGCGGGATGGGCGCGTCGTCCGCATAAGACTGCAATTCCTGCGCATTCGCCCGGCGCAGCCTGTTCTTGAATTCGGCGCGCAGATCGGCCCGGTCGGGGTAGCGGCTGCCCGCCATCTGATCGAGCGAGGGGCCCATGCGGGGTGGCCTGGGCCGGGGCGCCTCGCCGGGCGGGATGGCGGCGGCCGTCGTGGCGAGCGCGGCGGCCGGTGCGTCGGCAAGCGGGTAATTCAGGTCGCGGCCCGGGGCGGAAAACAGAACGAAATTGCGGGCAACGGCGGCATCGCAGACGATGGCCACCTGGAACTCGACGACGGGCTGGTCGACCGGGGGGCCCTCGATGACCAGGCGGGGCGCTTTCCCGCCGCCGCCCGGCGCCACTTTCAGGCTCGCCCGCCTGGGAAAGAACTCCGGGTCGCTCCCGTCCGGGCTGGGCTGCAGGCGATAGCACTCGCCGTTGAGACTGTCCGGCCGGATCAGCGGGATTTCGAGATGCAGGCGCTCGCCCATCACCGCTGCGCCGCCGACAGTGCCCAACCCTGCGGCAAGGACGGAGGCGGCGGGCAGCGCTGCGACGACGACAAAGCCGGCAAGACGGCGAGAAGCGACGATGAATGTCATGACGATTCCGTTCCCCGATCGATACAATTCGGATCATGTCATGTTATCTGGTAACGGGAGGTTTGGGCTACATCGGCAGCCACGCCTGCGTGGAGCTGCTGGCGGCCGGCCATGCGGTGCGGATTGTCGACAACCTCGCCAACAGCAAGCTGGCGGTTCTCGACCGCATTGCCGAAATCGCCGGCCGGCGGCCGGACTTCGTGCATGCGGACATCCGCGATCGCCCGGCCATGCGCCAGGCATTGTGCGGCAGCGACGCGGTGATCCATTTCGCCGGCCTCAAGGCGGTGGGCGAGTCGGTGGCGCGGCCGCTTCTCTATTACGGCAACAACGTCGCAGGCAGCATCGCGCTGTTCGAGACGATGGCGGAAGCGGGCGTGAAGACGCTGGTGTTCTCCTCGTCGGCGACGGTCTATGGCGATCCGCACGGCGTGCCGATCCGCGAGGATGCGCCGCTTGCCGCGACCAATCCCTACGGCCGCTCGAAGCTGATGATCGAGGACATCCTGCGCGATCTCGCCAGGGCCGATCCCGGCTGGCGGATCGCCCTGCTGCGCTACTTCAACCCGGTCGGCGCGCACGCCTCGGGCAGGATCGGCGAGGATCCCAACGGCATTCCCAACAACCTGATGCCCTTCGTCGCCCAGGTGGCGGTGGGCAAGCTGGCATGTCTGTCGGTATTCGGCAACGACTACCCGACGCCCGATGGCACCGGCGTGCGCGACTACATCCACGTCGTCGATCTGGCCAGGGGGCATCTCGCCGCGCTCGCTGCGCTCGAGCGGCAAGGCGGCCTGCTGACCGTCAATCTCGGCACCGGGCGCGGCTACTCGGTGCTGGAGATGGTGCGCGCCTTCGCACGGGCGAGCGGCCGGCCGGTGCCCTATCGCATCGCGCCGCGCCGCCCCGGCGACATCGCCAGTTGCTACGCCGATCCCGCGCTGGCCGAACGGCTGCTCGGCTGGCGCGCCGAACTCGGGCTGGAGGCGATGTGCGCCGATGCCTGGCGCTGGCAGAGCGGCAATCCGGACGGTTATGCGCAGCGATCAGTCCAGCCGCCGCAGGTACTCCTTGGTGAATAGCTTGTCCGGCAGTTCCCGCAGCTTCATGTCGTCATATTCGAGGATGGACTGCTCGCCGGCGCGCAGGGCGTCGTCCATCACCAGGCGGGTGGGCCGCAGCCGGCCCGCCATGGTGCGGAAGTTCTCGTAGCGGCAGGTCTTCAGCAGGCGGTTCGACAGCGAGTAAAACTCCGCCTTGTGCGGATGGAAGTTTTTCTGCTTCACCCAGAACAGCACGCGCGGGTAGGTGACGCTGCGATCGACGCCGGTCAGCTCGAGCACGTGATGAGGCTCTCCGTCGATGATCTCGCTGCGCAGGATGCGCGGGTGGTAGTCGCCGGTGAAGTTGGCGCGCGCCAGGTCGCCGTTCGCCACCTGCCCGGTCAGCCGCTGGGCCAGCGACAGGCGCACCGGCTGGGAAACGTTGGGCAGGAACACCCAGAGATTGCGGTCGTTCATCAGCAGGGTCTGGCCGCGCTCGGAGGCCGGCTCGGTGGTGATCACGAGGGTCCGGTCGTTGCCTTTCGAAAGCACCTGGTACCTGCGCGTCTCGGTGGACTGGTCGGCGCGCCGCGTCACGATGCCGACATCGACTTGGAAGCTTTCCTTGGGAAAGCGGATGCGATCGGCGTGCAGCAGGATCTCCTGGGCGACGGGATCGACCACGCTTTCCGGTTCGGCAGCCGCGGCGGCCGGTTGCGCCGCGGCCGGGTGCGGAACCGGCGCAACCAGCATCGCCCCGACCAGGATCGACAAGGAGCGAATTGCCAAAATGCGAAAGAAATGGCAGGATTCTCTTGCGATTTGCATTGACGCTCCTCGTTTCAAATGCAATTTGTCGGGGACGGGGATGATGCGGGCTGCGGCGGCCGGCGCTACGGGGTGAGAAAAATGCACGTTGTTCGGATCGAGCGCGTATTCAAGGATTACCTGCTGGGCGACCAGATCGTCCAGGCGCTTTCCGATATTACACTGCATATCGAGCGCGGCGTTTTCCTCGCCATTGCCGGCCCCTCGGGCAGCGGCAAGACCACGTTGCTCAATCTCATCGGCTGCATCGACCGCCCCTCGGAAGGCTGGATTTTCATCAACGACCAGGATGTCACGAACTGGCCGTCCGACCGTCTGGCCGACCTGCGGGCACGCAGCATCGGCTTCATCTTCCAGACCTTCAACCTGCTGCCGGTGCTGACGGCCGCCGAGAACGTCGAGTATCCCCTGCTCAATCGCAGGGACATCGCGCGGGACGAGCGGCGGCGCCGCGTCGATTATTTCCTGGGCATGGTCGGCCTGGCCAAGTATGCCGACCACCGGCCCAACCAGCTCAGCGGCGGGCAGAGGCAGCGGGTCGCGATCGCCCGCGCCCTGGCCATCCAGCCGGACATCATCCTGGCCGACGAGCCGACCGCCAACCTAGACCAGGCGACCGGCACGGAGATCCTGCGCCTGATGCGCAGGATCAACAAGGAACTGGGAACCACCTTCATTTTTTCCACCCACGACCAGCGGGTGATGGAAATGTCGAACCGCCTGGTGCGCATCGAGGACGGCGTGCTGTGGCAGCTCGGGGTGCGCAGCGGCAGGCAGTGGGGAACGATCAATCTGCAGCGGCGCGGTAGCGAGATGGCAACGGAGGAATGAACGAATGAAAACCGGATGGAATGCGCTCGCCGCCGCGGTTTGCGCCCTGATGGGGCTGGCCGCCGCGCCGACCCACGCTGCGGACGTGCCGGACGACATCGAGGCGCTCCTGCGCCAGGCCGCCGAAGATGACAAAAGAATGGCGACGGGAAAGGCCCCGCCGCCGCCGGGGGCGCGCGGCGGTTTGCGCGGATTCGCGCAGTTCGAGGTCGCGCGCACCATCGACCGGCCGACGCACTGGTCGAAGGCGATCGGGCGCATCGAGCTGGAAAACTCGGGCAGGCTGGCGCCGAACCTGCGCTGGAAGCTCGGCGCGCGCGCCGACTACGATGCCGTCTTCGAGGTGACGGACCATTACCCCGGCGCGGTGAAGCGCGACCAGCGCTTCAACCTGTTCCTGCGCGAGAACTACCTTGACGTCGGGGCCGGCGACTGGGAGTTCCGCCTCGGCCGCCAGCACGTGATCTGGGGCGAGATGGTGGGACTGTTCTTCGCCGATGTCGTGTCCGCGCGCGACATGCGCGAGTTCATCCTGCCCGAGTTCAACCTCCTGCGCATCCCCCAGTGGGCGGTGCGCGCCGAGTATTTCAAGGGCGATTTCCACGGCGAACTGCTCTGGATTCCCTTTCCGACCTACGACGAGAGCGGCAAGCCGGGGGCGGCGTTCTTTCCCGCCCAGCCCGTCTATCCAGGCTATGCGGTGCGTTATCGCGACGAGGACAGGCCGGCGCGCAAGCCGGCCAACGGCAATTACGGCCTGCGCGCCGGCTGGCTGAAAAACGGCTGGGATGTCTCGGGCTTCTATTACCGCAGCACCGACGCGGCGCCCACCTTTTATCGCGAGGTGGGCCCCGGACCCGTCGTTAGCTACCAGGCGCGGCACGATCGCATCTCCCAGCTGGGCGGCACGCTGGCGAAGGATCTGGGCGTCTTCGTGCTGAAGACGGAGGCCGTCTATACCCGGGGGCGCGGCCTGACGGTGCTGCGCCTGGACGATGCCGACGGTCTGGCGCGGCAGAACACGCTCGACTGGGCGCTCGGCCTGAACTTCGCCTTGCCGGCGGAAACCCGGCTCAACCTGCAATTGTTCCAGAGCAGGATCGCCAACGCGCGGGATGCCGATCTGCTCCAGGACAAGAACGAGAGCGGCTACAGCATCCTCCTGCACGGCAAGCTGGCGCCGCGCTGGGAGGCGGAAGTCCTCTGGGTGGCCAGCCTGAACCGCAACGACTGGATGCTGCGGCCGAAAGTGCATTGGGGTTTCGAGCAGAACTGGCGGCTGGTGGTCGGCGTCGATGTGTTCCACGGCCCGGCGTTGGGCTACTTCGGCCGCTACGACGCGCAGGATCGGGTCTATACCGAGCTGCGTTACTCCTTCTGAGCGGATGGCGAGCGGGCATGACGCGATGCTGGTCGAAATGCTGACGCAGGGTGGCAGGCGCGACATCCTCGCACCCCATTTCTCGTTCCGCAGTCTGCCCTCCCGCGAGGCGGACGCGGACGCGTTTTGCGAGATCGCCCGCCTGCGCTATCAGGTGTATTGCGCGGAGTGCAGGTTTCTCGACGAGAAGGATTTTCCCGCCGGGCTCGAAACCGACGACTACGACAGCCGCTCGCTCCATGTGTCCGCCCAGACCCAGGACGGCGCCCTGGTCGGAACCGTCCGGCTGGTGCTCGGCGCGGCCAGGGAGGCTTTCCCTTTCGAGGGGCATTGCGCGGTATTCCCGGCGTTCGAGCGGCCGCCCAGGGAGCAGTGCGCCGAGGTTTCCCGCCTGATCGTGAAGAAGGATTTCCGCCGGCGTCCGGGCGACAACCTGCAGGGCGTAACCCGGGATTTCCAGGCGGACGGCAAGGCGGAGGATATCGCCCCGTCCGCCAAGCCCCTCATCGCCATGCGCAAGGAGCGCCGCCGCAGCAGCCCGCAGATCATGCTCGGCATGTATCGGGAAATGTACCGCTACAGCCGGCAGCACGGCATCCGCTACTGGTACGCGGCGATGGAGAAGGGGCTGGCGCGTCTGCTCGACCGGATGGGCTTCCATTTCGTGCCGGTCGGCCCGGAGACCGACTATTACGGCCCGGTGACCACGTATATCGCCGATCTGCGGCAGGCCGAAAAAGCGCTGGAAAGCGCGAACCGCTTCCTGTTCGCCTGGTTCCGCGACGAACCGATCTCGGACTGGCTGCTGGTCAAGACGATCGTGAAATACAAGCTGGGCCATCTCGGCAAGCTGTGAAGTCGGCGCGGCGACGGTCATGTATTCCCTGCTGGCCGCACTCGAACGCCGTCTGATCCGGGCCCGTCTGGCGCGGGGCGACCCGGAGGCGCTGCTGCGCCGCGGACGCAAGTGGCTGATGCCGGCTTTCCGCCGGGCGGCCCGCCTTTCCCCCGCCTACCGCACCCTGCTGGCCGAGGCCGGCGTCGATCCCGCCGGCATCCGCACGGTGGAGGACTTCGTCTCCCGTTGTCCGGTCCTCGACAAGGCCAACACCTTCCGGCGCTTCCCGGTCGAACAGCTGATCTGCGCCGACATCCGGCCGGACGCGCTGGCCTCGGTGGTCACCAGCTCGGGGCATGGCGGCAACGGCTTCGCCTTCGGCATCAGCGGCTGGCAGCAGCTTCGCGGCGCGGCCCGGCTCATCGACATCGGCCTCGACATGGCCTTCGATGTCGGCAGGCGGCGCAGCCTGCTGGTCAATTGTCTGCCGATGGGCGTCACCTTCCCGTCGAATCTCGTCTGCGTCGCCAATGTCAGCGTGCGCGAGGACATGGCCTGCGCGATCGTCGACCGCCTGGGCGGGCTTTTCGAGCAGGTCATCCTCTGCGGCGATCCGCTGTTCCTCAAGAGGCTGTGCGACCATTCCGAGGACAGCGGCCTGGACTGGCGGCGCTTTCGCGTCCATGTCATCGTCGGCGAGGAGACCTTTCCGGAAACCTTCCGCGACTACCTGGCCGGCGTGCTCGGCAACGACCCGGACGACCCCGCCAGCGGACTGATCGGCAGCTCGATGGGCGTCGGCGAACTGGGGCTGAACCTGTTCAGCGAAACCCGGGAAACGATCGCCCTGCGGCGGGCCTGCATGCGCGATCCGGAGCTGTTGAAAAATTTGACAGGCATCGACGGGGCCGTCTCGCCAGCGCCGACTTTCATGGCGTTCAACCCGCTGCGCAGCTTCGTCGAGATTGTCGGCCGGGACCGGCACGGGGCGGGCGACCTGCTCGTCACGCCGATGGACGAGCGGGCGCCGATCCCCCTGATGCGTTACGCCACGGGCGACCGCATGCAGTTCGTCGACCGCCGGCGGGTGCCGGCCGGATCGGAGCGGATCCTGCCGACCCTGCCCCTGGTCGCCCTGCACGGACGGAGCAAGGACCGCCTGCCTAGCGGCGGGCATGTCGACCGGTTCAAGGAAGCGCTCTACCGCGATGCGGCGCTGGCGCGGCAGCTGAGCGGCGCCCACCGCGTCGCGGTCCTGCCCGACCGTCTGCTCTGGGAGGTTCAGGCCCGACAGGGAAATGTGCAGGACCCGATCTCCCTGGCGAACCGGCTGGCCGCCCAGGCGAACGGCCAGGCAGACGGCCGGCACGTCGAAGTCATGGTTTATCCCCATGAAGCCTTTCCCCATGGCCGGACGCTCGACTACGAACGCAAGTTCGCTTATCTGGACGCTTGAGACAACCTGTCGAAAATATTTACACCTCTCGGTGCGGGGAACGGCAAAAATCAACCGTAGTTTCATTAAAACAATAGGTTGAAATAGCTGGTATGCGTGTTGCTTTAGTGTGGGCGTGTAGATTTATACCGAGCACGGACGATCCGACCCCCAGCAACTCAGCAATCCAGCAACCCAGCAACCCCCGAAAAATTTCAGGAGCGCCAGCAATGAAAAAACCCACCTTCCTCCGCACCACCCTTGCAGTCGCGCTGACGGGCGGTCTCATGTTCGGCTCGATGCAGGCGAGCGCCGCCTACGTCCAGACGACCCTCAACTTCTCCCAAAGCAGCGGTTTCAATACCTCGCTGATGACCAGCACCGATTCCTTAACCAACAACAATGACATCCGCTGGTATGAGAGCCCGCTGGGTGTGGCGCCGCTGGCCGGAACATTCGACACCATCGCCTGGGGGGTGCCCTCGATCAACAACGGCGGTCTCATGGCCAACGATCCTTTCGGGGTTACCGGCGGGTTCAGCGACGTGTTCAGCGGCCTGCGCGTTCTGGGCTGGAGCGGCAATGTCACCACCGGTGCGGACCTGGGCGTCTGGGGCGGATGGGAAGCCGTCTCGACGGTCTACCACCAGAACAGCACGATCAGTTCCAGCGCCTTCACCCTGCAGACGGCGACCATCGCTTCGGTCCTGACGATCAGCTCCTACAACGATCCGCTGCACAACATCCCGATCGGTTTCACCGAGACGCTGAACAACGTGAGTTTGCCGGCACAGTGTCCCGCCGGCGCACCGAACGACTCGATCTGCGACGATCTCTTCACCTTCCAGCTCACGGATTTTGCGCCGATCTCCTTCTCGGTCGGCGGCAAGTACTACGAGGCACGGTTCGGGCTGGGGGCGTTCAACAATTCCTCGACGAATTTCCCCGGCTGCAACGGCGGGCCGACCTGCACGGTGTGGACGGCGGAAGGTGTGACGAGCGACATGAGCGTCCTGATGAGCATCCGTCAGGTGCCCGAGCCCGCGACCCTGGCGCTGGTCGGCGCCGCCCTGCTCGGCCTGGGAGCGATGCGCCGCCGCAAGGAAGTCTGAAGCGGAGTTTCACGCGATCGGTCACCGAAACGGCCCACACGGGCCGTTTCCGTTTTATGCTGACGAGCATGAGGAGCGAGGATGTCGTCGCCCGGCTGCGGGAATACCGCGCGTGGGTCCGGCTGGCCGAGGCGCAGACCGGCAAGGGCCTGCTGACCCAGGCCAGGGAAATCCGCGCCCTGAAACGGGCCGGCGGGCGGTGCGGGGTCACCGACTATTACTGGTTCAGGCTCTACGACGCCGCCTACCAGCGCGGCCGTGGCGCGCCCGACTTCCTCGGCTGGCGTCTGCAGGATCCGTTCAATTTCTCCCTCAACCCCCGGCATGCGGTATTGCCGGCCTGGGACAAGCGGGTGTTCCATCAGCTTGCCAGCGCCGCCGGCCTGCCGGTCGTCCCCCTCAAGGCGACGTTTTACCCGGGCGGGCGGCTGCCCGAAGAATTCGGCCGGCTTCTGCGCAACGTCGGGGAGGCCGCCGCCTTTCTGCGCCAGCCGGAAAGCTATCCGCTGTTCGCCAAGCCAGCCCATTCCCAGCAGGGCGTCGGCGCCCTCCATCTGTCCGCGTACGATCCGGCCGCCGACGACATCCTGCTCGCCGACGGCGGCCGGCTCGCGGTGAATGACTTCGTCCCGCGCCTGGTGCGCAGCGTCGACCCTCGTTATCACCGGCCCGAATGCGGCTTCCTGTTCCAGGAAGCGTTGCGGCTTCCGCCTGAAATCGAGGACATCACGGGCTGGCCGGCCATCTGCGGCGTTCGCATCGTCTGCCTCAACGACGCCACCGGCGTGCGCCCGATCGGCGCCGCCTGGAAAATCGCGGTTGCGCCCAACCGGGTGGACAACTTTCACATGGGCGCCTTCGGCAACCTGGTCGCGGGCGTCGATTTGGCGACCGGGGCGGTCGACGGGGTTGTCGATGGATTCTGGCCCGGAGCGAATCTGCTGGACCGACATCCGCAAACCGGCAGGCCATTCGCCGGATTCCGGCTGCCCGGCTGGCAGCGCCTGTTACGGGTCTGCCAGGACGCCGGGGCGGTCTTCCCGCTCATGAAAGTCCATCACTGGGATTTCGCCCTGACCGACCGCGGTCCGGTCTTGCTCGAACTGAACGACATGGGCGGAGCGCAGATCGCCCAGCTGCACGGCCGCGGCCTGCTGACCGAGACTACCCGGGAGTTCCTCAAGCGGCATGCCGACCGCCGCGCCCATCCTTGGGTCGATGCCCTGTAGCGTCGGTCGGGGACATAGGGGACATGTTTTCCCTGAATGGCCCGCTGCGGCGGGTGATGTGCCGTACTGCCAGCGCCGAGTTATCCAGTCACTTCAGTGTGGCAGGATCATTTTCTGGATTATCTAACCTTGACGGTTAGTAGTGTTCTAGGTTATTCTTCCCCCGTGGAAAAGCGTAAACCTCATTACCGCCTCGCTGACATTCAAGCCGTGGTCGCTGATTCGGCCAGAAAAGTGTTCACCGAAACGGCACTTGATGGCGGTGCCGCCATGGGATTGGAGGAAAGCCAGATGCGCGAGGTGGTTTGTACACTATCCGGCAAGAACCTGTTCAAGTCGATGACGACCAAGTTCGACCACACGGTTTGGCAGGACGTGTATCACGCCATGACACCGGTCGGCGAAATGGCCTATATCAAGGTGACCGGCTATATGGATAGTCGGCCGCCAGTAATCCAGTTCAAGCGCTTGGAGGATGAATCATGAAATGCCCCGAATGCGGATACGAAATGCAACACGAGACCTGGGATAAGGTGGTTACCATCCAGGGTAAGTCTCTGACTGTCCATGCGGTCTGCGGTAATCGCTGTGCAGAGTGCGGAGAAGCAGTCTTTGACGACGAGAGCTATGACCGTGTGGTTGCCGCGAGCGATGGTCTCGTCCGAGCACTGCGCAAGGTCAATCCACCCGAGGTCAAGGTGATTCGGGAGAAGCTTGGTCTCACCCAGGCAGAGGCCGGCAAAATTTTCGGTGGCGGGGTTAATGCGTTTTCCCGTTACGAGCGCGGCGCCGCCAAGCCAAGCACCCAGATGAGAAAGTTGCTCAAGATCGCCGAACGCCATCCCGAACTGGTAAAGGAACTGGCGGACATCAGATGATGCGCAGGCAGTGCAGCTTTCTTTCATAGGGGACCACGGTTTTCTGATCCCTCGGGGGTATTGGCAAGGCGAAATTCAAGGTGAAGGAGTGGCTATGAAATCTATCGAAGTCAAGCAGCAGACGGCGGCACGCCTGCATGAGCTTTTGGCGGCCGGCTAATTGAGCGGTCCTGCCAACGCATGCGCTTCCTCATCCTGATCAAGATCATCCTGCGCAATCTGCTGCGCCAGCGGCGGCGCGCGCTGATCGCGATTCTTTCCGTCGCCTTCGGCGTGGCCGCCCTGGCGATCGCGAACGGCTACATCCAGTGGATGTTCGTCGATTTCCGCGAGGCGACGATCGAGTCCCAGTATGCCCATGTCCAGGTGACGCGCCCCGGCTACCACGACCACGGCCGGGCCGACCCGATGCGTTACCTGCTGCCGGAGGACGACCGGGCCGCGCCGCTGGCCGAGCTGGCACAGCTGCGCGCCTGGGGGCCGCGACTGCATTTCACCGGCCTGCTGAGCCGCGGCGAGACGACGCTGTCTTTCGTGGGCGAGGGGTTCGACCCGGCCAGCGACCTGACTGGCGACCGCTCGCTGCGCATCGTCGCCGGCGAGAGACTGGCCGATGCCGACCGCACCCGGGTGATGCTCGGCAGGGGGCTGGCCACCCAGCTGGGCGCGCAACCCGGCGATGCCGTGGTGGTGCTGGTCGATAACCCCGGCAGCGGGCTGAATGCCATCGAGGCGACGGTGGGGGGAATCTTCGAATCGGTGAGCAAGGCCTACGACGACAGCGCCATCCTGGTGCATATCGAGGCGGCCCGCACGCTCCTGCGCACCGCGGGTTCCCATGCCTGGCTGGCGTATCTGCACGATACCGGCGCGACCGCCGCCGCCGCGGCCGAATTGCGCGGGCGTCTCGACGGCGACACCTTCGAAGTGCGCACCTGGGACCAGCTGGCGGAGTTCTACACCCGGGCGGTCGATCTGTTCCGCCAGCAGCTCGACGTAGTGCGTTTCATCGTGGTCGCCATCATCCTGCTGGGCATCGGCAATACCATGATGATGAGCGTGATGGAGCGCACCGGCGAGATCGGCACGATGATGGCGCTGGGCGTGCGGCGCGGCGGGGTGCTGCGCCAGTTCGTCGCCGAGGGGGCGCTGATCGGCGTGCTGGGCGGGCTGGCCGGACTGGCGCTGGCCGCCCTGATCGGCGTCGCCGTCGATGCCATGCAGATACAGATGCCGCCGCCGCCGGGCCTGACGCGCGGCTATGTCGCCCGCGTGCTGCTGACGCCGGGCATCGTCGCCGAGGCGCTGGCGGTCGCGCTCCTCACCACCATGCTGGCGAGCCTCTACCCGGCCTGGAAGGCGTCGCGCATGGCGATCGTCGACGCCATTCGCCAAAACAAGTAGGGTGCCGAGATGACCGACCTGCCGAAACTGGCCCTGCGCAACATCTTCCGTCACCGCGGCCGGACGGCGATGACGCTCGCCTCGGTGGTGTTCGGCGTCGTGGCGCTGATTCTGGCCGGCGGGTTCATCGAGGACACCATCGTCGAGACCGGCGAGGCGACGATCCGCTCCAATACCGGCCATGTGCAGGTGACGCGTATCGGCTACCGCGATTTCGGCAGCCAGCAGCCGGAACGCTACCTGATCGAGGACGTCGCCTCCCTGCGCCGGACGATGCAGGCCGTGCCGGGCGTGGATGACGTGATGTTCCGCCTCGCCTTTTCGGGACTGCTCGGCAATGGCCGCACCGACTGGTCGATCGTCGGGGAAGGGGTGGAGCCGGAGCGCGAGGCGCGCCTGGCCAGCTACATCACGGTGATCGCCGGGCGCCGGATGACCGACCAGGATGCCTTCGGCATGATGATCGGCGCCGGCGTGGCGCAGGCGCTCAAAATCGGCCCTGGCGATACGGCCAGCCTGCTGGTCAGCACGCCGGGCGGCGCGACCAACCTGCTCGATTTCGAGGTCGTCGGCGTGTTCCAGACCTTTTCGAAGGACTACGACGCGCGGGCGGTGCGCATCGCGCTGCCGGCTGCCCAGGAGCTGCTGGCGACCCCGGGCGCCCATCTGGGTGTCATGCTGCTGGAAAAGACCGCCGCCACGCGGGACGCCGCGGCCGCCCTGGCGGATGCGTTGCACGGGCAGGGGTTCGAGATGCGGACCTGGGTCGATCTCGACGCCTTCTACAACCAGACGGTGACGCTCTACCGGCAGCAGTTCGGTTTCCTGACGGCGATCATCCTGGCGATGCTGCTGTTGAGCGTGTCGAACACGGTGAATATCGGCATTTTCGAGCGCGTCGGCGAGTTCGGCACGATGCGGGCGGTCGGCGACCGCTCGCAGCGGGTATTCGGCCTGATCGTCGCCGAGAGCCTGTGCCTGGGTGCGATCGGCAGCCTCATCGGGGTCGCCGTCGGCGCCGCGCTGGCCCTGTGGATTTCCGCCATCGGCATCCCCATGCCGCCGCCGCCGAATGCCGACAAGGGTTATGTCTCGAAGATCCTGGTGGTGCCCGAAGTGCTGCTGCTCGCCTGCGCCATCGGGGTCGCGGCCGCCGTTCTGGCGGCCCTGCTGCCGGCGCGCCGGGTCAGCCGCATGCACATCGCCGAGGCCCTGCGCCAGGGGGTATAGGCATCGACCGGTTCCGCAGGGTAACATCGCCGGCAGCAGCGGAGCATATTCCGCCGCGCGCAGGGGCCTACGTGCGAACCGGGAGGACAGGCGGGTGATTACTTCGGCGATGGGACACACGTTCCGCACCGATACTTTTTTGCAGGTGGTTTTCGATTTCGGCTTCGTCTTCGTCGGCGTCCTCATCGCCGTGATGTGGGCGGGCAGCGACCTGCCGATCGACATGACCCTGGTGGCGATCTATGCGGCCATCCTGTCGTTGACGATGCTGGCGATCAACGCCTGGCTCGGCTTCTATCAGCGCATCCACGACCGCACGGTCGAGGATTCGCGCGCCCGCGCGGTGCTCTCCCTGCACCTGTCGATCCCGGTGGCCTACGTCATTTTCATGATCCTGCCTTCGGTCGAGGGCAACCGCACCCTGCTCGAACTCTCGGGCATGGCGGCGCTGTTCGGCATCCTGAGCTACCGGGTAATGGCCTCGCACCGGCGCTCGCGCGCCCTGGTGACGCTGCGTCTGCTCATCTTCGGCGCCGGCAAGGAGGCGGCCGCGGTGGCGGCCTCGCTGAGCAAGGAAGACCAGACCGTGCGCGTCGTCGGTTTCTATCCCGGTCCGGCGAGCGAGGAGCGGGCCGTCCCCGAACACCTGGTGATCCCGAACCGGAAGAGTCTCGTCGATGTGGTCGACGAACTCAAGGTGGACGAGATCGTGGTCGCCATCGGCGAGCGGCGCGGCGGGCGCATGCCCTTGCGCGAGCTGCTCGACTGCCGCCTCTCGGGCGTCCTGGTCCTCGACATGTCGAGCCATTTCGAGCGCATGCTCGGTCAGATCCGCCTCGATGCGCTGCGCGCGGGCTGGCTGATCTTCGGCGGCGGTTTCCGGCAAGGGGCGGCGCGGACGGCGATGAAGCGCGTTTTCGACGTCGTCGCGGCCATCGTCCTGCTGATCCTGTTCTCGCCGCTGATGCTGGTCACCGCCGTGCTGATCGTGCTCGAGGACGGTTTTCCCATCCTCTACCGGCAGGAGCGCGTGGGGCTGAACGGCCGCCTGTTCGACGTCATCAAGTTCCGCAGCATGCGCAAGGATGCCGAGAAGGACGGCACGCCGCGCTGGGCGACCAAGAACGACGACCGCGTGACGCGCG
>CAZZFN010000032.1:0-17695 GCA_964653505.1 uncultured Methyloversatilis sp. | reverse complement strand
CCTCGGTTGCCTTGACCGACATCTTGTGTGCCAGATCGGCCACGGAAATCGTCTCTGGCACGTGGATTTCGCGCACCACCTGTTCGACGGCCTGCGGCGCCTGGCGCTCCTCTTCGTGATGGCGCCCATGCCGTCCCTTCGGTCCGCTGCGCCAGCCGGCGGTGCCGCCGCCGGCATCGCCGCGGGTTTTCAACCCGCCGCGCCGATTGCGGCTGTCGTCGCCCTTGGGCGCCGCGGGCGCCCCCTTCTTTTCGCTCTTGCGCTCGACGGGCTTGGCCGCCGTCGCCGGCTTGTGCAGGGTACCGCCGGCCCCCGGCTCGGCTTGCGCCGCTGCGGCTTTTTCCGTGGCGGCGGCCTCGGTCTGGGCCTGCAATTGCACCAGGCGCGCCTCGGCCTCGGCGCGCGCCTTCGCCTCGCGCTCCTGCTTCTCCTTCAGCTCGGCCGCCTGGATCGCCGCGAGCTCGGCCTGGCGCTTGGCCTCGGCCTCGCGCAGGGCGGTCTGCTCCGCATCGACGATCGGCGCGGACGGCACGGCAGGCGCAGCCGTTTCGGGGGCAGGCGCTTCCGCCGGGATTTCGACGTCGCGCTTGATGAAGGTGCGTTTCTTGCGCACTTCGACCTGGATGGTGCGCGACTTGCCGGAGGCGTCGGCCGCCTTGATCTCGGTAGTCTGCTTGCGCGTCAGGGTGATCTTCGCCTTCGGGGCGGTCTCGCCGTGCGATTTGCGCAGGAAATCGAGCAGGCGCGTCTTGTCCTGCTCGGTCAGGGTATCGGAGCTGGCCTGTTTGACGACTCCGGCCCTGGCCAGTTGTTCGATCAGGGCCAGGGGCGGCATCTTCAGCTCGGCGGCGAACTGGGCAACACTTATTTGGGCTGACATGGGGTCGCCTCCTTACTGATTCTCATCGGCGAACCAATGCGCGCGCGCCACCGTGATCAGGGCCGTGGCACGCTCGGTGTCGATGCCGGTCATTTCCGTCAGCTCGTCGACCGCAAGATCGGCCAGGTCGTCGCGGGTATAGATGCCGCCTTTGGCCAGTTTCGCAGCCAGCGGCCTGTCCATGCCCTCGAGCGCCAGCATGTCGTCGGCGACTTTTTCCAGCTCTTCCTCGTCGACGATGGCTTCTGTCAGCAGCACGTTGCGCGCCCGGTCGCGCAACTCGTTGACCGTCGCCTCGTCGAAGGCCTCGATCTCGAGCATCTCGGCGAGCGGCACGTAGGCGACTTCCTCGAGCGTCGAGAAGCCTTCCTGCACCAGGATGTCGGCGACTTCGGCGTCCACGTCGAGTTTCTCCATGAACAGCTGGCGCGTGCTCGCGGTTTCCTTTTCCTGTTTTTCCTGCGATTCCTCGACCGTCATCAGGTTGATGGTCCAGCCGGTCAGCTCGGAGGCGAGGCGTACATTCTGGCCGCCGCGGCCGATGGCGATGGCCAGGTTGGACTCGTCGACTACCACGTCCATGCTGTGCTTCTCCTCGTCGACGACGATCGAGCTGACTTCGGCCGGCGCCAGCGCGCCGATCACGAACTGGGCCGGATCGGCCGACCACAGCACGATATCGACGCGCTCGCCCGACAGTTCGTTGGTCACCGCCGTCACGCGCGAGCCGCGCATGCCGACGCAGGTGCCGATCGGATCGACGCGCGCATCGTTGGACTTGACGGCGATCTTGGCGCGCACGCCGGGATCGCGCGCGGCGGACTTGATCTCGAGCAGGCCGTCCTCGATCTCCGGGACTTCCAGCTCGAACAGCTTCATGATGAATTGCGGGGCGGTGCGCGACAGGATCAGCTGCGGTCCGCGCGCCTGACGGTCGATCTTCATCAGCCAGGCGCGCACGCGGTCGCCCGGACGCAGGTTTTCCTTCGGGATCATCTGGTCGCGCGGCAGCAGCGCTTCGATGCGGCCGGCCTCGACGATCGCGTTGCCGCGCTCCATGCGCTTGATCGTGCCGCTCACCAGATGCTCCCTGCGTTCGAGAAAGTCGTTGAGCACCTGCTCGCGCTCGGCATCGCGGATCTTCTGCAGGATCACCTGCTTGGCGGTCTGCGCCCCGACGCGACCGAACTCGACGGCTTCGAGCGACTCCTCGATATGGTCGCCGATCTGCACTTCCGGATCGTCCTGGCGCGCCTCGGAGAGACCGATCTGCTGGGCGGGAATTTCGACTTCCTCGTCGTCGAGCACCAGCCAGCGGCGGAACGCCTGGTAATCGCCGCTGTCGCGATCGATCTCGACGCGCACGTCGGCCTCGTCGTGGATGCGTTTCTTGGTGGCGGAAGCGAGCGCTTGTTCGAGCGCGCCGAAGACAGTTTCCTTGTCGACATTCTTTTCCCGCGCCAGGGCATCGACCAGCAACAGCAATTCACGACTCATGACAATCTCCAATATCCAATCGCTTTCAAAACTTCGGCGCCAGGCGGGCCTTGTCGATATTGTCGAAGGCGAACTCGCGCTCGCCTTCCGCGGTTCCGATCCGCACCCGGCCTTCGGCGCAAGCGAGGATCGTTCCTGAAAAGTTCCTCTGCTGGGTGCTCGATGCACCCTTGTTGCAGACTTCGGGAATGCGCAGCTTGATCTGCACATCCTGCCCGGCGAAGCGGACGTAATCCTCGGGCTTCTTCAATGGACGATCCAGACCCGGCGAAGACACCTCGAGCCGGTCGTAATCGATGTTCTCGACCAGGAACAGGCGCGTCAGGTGGTTGCTGACCGCCGCACAGTCGTCGACGCCGACGCCGCTGCGGGTTGCCGCCGCGTCGCCGGCCCCGGCCGCTTTGTCGATGAACACGCGCAGCAGGCGCGCGCGCGGGCTCGTCTCGAAATCGACGAGTTCATAGCCCAGCCCCGTTACCGCCTGTTCGATAATGCCTGCCAGATCCGCCATTCCCGCTCTTCTTGCCCTCTTCCCGTCCATCCCGTTGTGTCAAAAAAAAATGGGCCGACCGCCCATTTTCTTGTTTTCGCGCCTGTTCCCCACGGAAAGACCGCCGCGAACCAACTATCGAAGCCGCGCATTGTACGAGTCTTCGCGCGGCAAAGCAATTTTTATCGCTTCGCCTTGTTTCTCCTCCAGGGTCTGCAGCAGGGCCTGCACCTCCGCCGGCTCCAGTTCGTAGCACTGTCCCCGCTTCAGGTTGGCCGGCAGGGCGATCGGGCCGTAGCGCACCCGCATCAGGCGGCTGACGGTGACGCCGACCGCCGCGAACATGCGTCGCACTTCGCGGTTGCGGCCCTCTTCCAGCGTCACGCGATACCAGCGGTTGGCCCCCTCCCCGCCCGCCGGTTGCAGGCGGATGAACTGCGCGAAACCGTCCTCCAGCTCGATGCCCTCGGTCAGTCTGGCGAGCGAGGCCTCGTCGATCTCTCCGAGCACGCGCACCGCGTATTCGCGCTCCAGCCGATAGCGCGGGTGCATCAACCGGTTGGCGAGCGCCCCGTCGGTAGTGAACAGCAGCAGGCCGCAGGAATTGAAATCGAGCCGGCCGACCGCGATCCAGCGCCCGCCGCGCAGGCGCGGCAGGGCGTTGAAGACGCTCGGACGGCCCTGCGGGTCGTCGCGCGAGACGATCTCGCCCTCGGGCTTGTGATACAGCAGCACGCGCGGCACGCGCGCGGCGAAATGCAGGTTGACCAGCCGGCCGCCGACCTTGACCTTGTCGGTCGGCAGCACACGCTGGCCGAGATGGGCCGGCTCGCCATTGACCTGCACCCGCCCGGCGGCAATCCATTCCTCGATTTCGCGCCGCGCGCCGAGGCCGGCGTCGGCCAGCGCCTTCTGAAGCTTGGCGCTGGGCGCCGCGACGCGCGGGGATGCGGCCTCAGCCGGCCGGCGCGGCGGACGGAAGGGCGTCGCCTTGCGCTGGCCGCGCGGGGTCGGCCCCGTCGGCGCGCTGCCCGTGCGGGGCGGAGATTTCTTCGATTTGGCTGGCTTCGTTGGGGGTGGCATCGATCATCCGTTCTATTTCGGCCAAAGGCGGCAATTCGGCAAGGCTGCGCAGCCCGAGGTCATCCAGAAATTTGCGCGTCGTGGCGTAGAGCGCCGGGCGGCCCGGCGTGTCGCGCTGGCCGACGGCATCGATCCAGCCGCGGCCCTCGAGGGTCTTGATGATGCTGGGCGACACCGCCACGCCGCGGATGTCCTCGATGTCGCCGCGCGTCACCGGCTGCCGGTAGGCGACGATCGCCAGCGTTTCCATCACGGCGCGCGAATATTTCGGCGGCCGTTCGTTCTTCAACCGGTCGAGGAAGACCTGGTATTCCGGCCGGGTCTGAAAGCGCCAGCCGGAAGCGATCTGGACGAGTTCGACGCCGCGCTCGGCCCAGTCGCGCCGCAGGTCGTCGAGCAGCACACGCCAGGTGTCGTCGTCGAAGGCGTCGTCGAACAGTTTCTTCATTTCGGCCAGCGACAGGGGCTCGGCCGCGGCGAGCAGCGCGGTCTCGATCACGCGCTTGTAGTCTTCAGGTTTGTGGAGCGGCGGCATCGCGCAATTTTATATAAATCGGCGCCAGCGCCTCGCTCTGGGTCAGCTCGAGGAGATTCTCGCGCGCCAGTTCGAGGATGGCGAGAAAGCTGACCACCATGCCGGCGTGGCCGGTGGCGGCCTCGAACAGGTTCTCGAACACGACGTAGCCGCGCCCCTGCAGGCGGCGCAGGATGGCGCCCATGTGCTCGCGCACCGACAGTTCCTCGCGCCGGATGCGGTGGTGCCGGTGCATCCTGGCCTGCTTCATGAGCGCGAGCCAGACGACTTGCAGGTCGTGCACGCTGACGTCGGGCTGGCGCTGCGCCACTTTCTCGGCGATCCAGACCGAGGCCCATTCGTAGTCGCGCTGCGCCTGCGGCAGGGCGTCGAGCTGCGCGGCGGCCAGCTTGATGCGCTCGTATTCCATCAGGCGGCGCACCAGCTCGGCGCGCGGATCTTCCGGCTCGCCGCTGTCGGCCCTGGGCGGACGCGGCAGCAGCATGCGCGACTTGATTTCGAGCAACATGGCCGCCATCAGCAGGTAATCGGCGGCCAGTTCGAGATTGCTGCGGCGCATCGCCTCGACGTATTCGAGATACTGGGCAGTCAGCGGCGCCATCGGGATGTCGAGGATGTCGAGGTTGGCCTTGCGGATCAGGTAGAGCAGCAGGTCGAGCGGCCCTTCGAAGGCGTCGAGGAACACCTCGAGCGCGTCGGGCGGAATGTAGAGGTCGCGCGGCAGCTCCGGCAGCGGCTCGCCGTAGAGCTTGGGGATGTGATGCTCGCTCGCCGCCGTCCCGCCAGAACCGAGTTTTGTTTCTTCCGTCATCACGACACCGTGTAGGCGGCCGTGCCGACCGCGATCAGCTCGCCGCCGTCATTGACCAGTTCCATGCGCGCCACCGCGACCCGGTTGCCGGTGCGCAGCGGAAAGCCGCGTGCCAGGAACCACTCGCCCCGCCCCGGGCGCAGGTAATCGACGCGCAGGTCGATGGTGCCGATGCGGGCGAGGCGTTCCAGCACTTCCTCGACCGGCTTGCCCTTCAGCTTCTGCTGGACGCCGAGAAAGGCCACCAGTCCGCCGGTGACATCGAGCACCGCCGAGATCGCGCCGCCGTGCAGGATGTTGCGCACGTAGTTGCCGACCAGTTCCGGCCGCATCGCGAAGCGGCACTCGGCGCGCTCGTGGTGCAAGGACAGCACGTCGAGACCGAGGACGCGGTTGAACGGCATGCGCTCGACGAAACTCTCGCGGATGCACGCGAGCAGCCGCGCCTCTTCGGCAGCTTCGCTTTCCGCGCCTTTCCTCACGCGCCGCCCAGCCCGATCGCCGCGCGCACCTCGCGCATGGTTTCCTGCGCGAGCTGGCGCGCCTTCTCGCAGCCTGCCGCGACGATGTCCTGCACCCGCTGCGGATCTTCCTCGTAGCGGCGCGCGCGCTCATGCATCGGCGCCTGTTCCCTGAGCACCCCCTCGATCACCGGCTGCTTGCACTCTATGCAGCCGATGCCGGCCGAGCGGCAGCCCTGCTGCGCCCAGGTTTTCACCTCCTCGTTCGAGTAGATCAGGTGAAACTGCCAGACCGGGCACCGGTCCGGGTCGCCGGCGTCGGTACGGCGCACGCGGCGCGGATCGGTGCGCATCGTCCTGATCTTCTTGCGGATCGATTCCTCCTCCTCGCGCAGGCCGATGGTGTTGCCGTAGGATTTGGACATTTTCTGTCCGTCCAGTCCCGGCATCTTCGCGGCCGCGGTAAGCAGTGCCGCCGGCTCGGCGAGGATGTGCCTCAGCTCCGGCTCGCCGTCCGGCAGCTTGCGGCCGGTCTGCCCGTAGAGGAAGTTGAAGCGGCGCGCGATCTCGCGCGCGAACTCGAGGTGCGGCACCTGATCCTCGCCTACCGGCACCCGGTCGGCGCGGTAGATCAGGATGTCGGCCGCCTGCAAGAGCGGATAGCCGAGAAAACCGTAGGTGGTCAGGTCCTTGTGCATCAGCTTTTCCTGCTGGTCCTTGTAGGTCGGCACGCGCTCCAGCCAGGACAGCGGGGTCATCATCGACAGCAGCAGGTGCAGTTCGGCGTGCTCCGGAACGCGCGACTGGATGAAGAGGGTGGCCTTCTCCGGATCGACGCCCGCCGCCAGCCAGTCGATCACCATGTCCCGGGTATTCTGCTCGATCGTGCCAGGCTCGTCGTAAGCGGTCGTCAGCGCATGCCAGTCGGCGACGAAGAACAGGCAGGGATAGTCGTGCTGCAGGCGCACCCAGTTGGCGAGCACGCCGTGGTAGTGGCCCAGATGGAGGCGTCCCGTGGGGCGCATGCCGGAGAGAACTTTTGCGACGAACATGATTGCGGTCACAGGCCGAACAGGTTTTTGAGTAAAAACAGGAAGCTGCGCACCATCGGGGTCAGGATCAGCTCGAGTCCGCCGAGAAACATCAGCGCCAGCAGGATGGGGAAGCCATAGGGCTCGATGCGGGCAAAAGAGAGCGCCAGAGGCGCCGGCAGCAGGCTGACGGCGATGCGTCCGCCGTCCAGCGGCGGGATCGGCAGCAGGTTCAGCAGCATCAGCACGGCGTTGACGGTGATGCCGGCGCGCGCCATCTCGGCCAGCGGCAGACTGTAGGCCGTTGCGGGCAGGGCGAGAGCCAGTTTCAGCGCCAGCGCCCAGGCGCAGGCCATGGCGAGATTCGCCCCCGGGCCGGCCGCCGCCACCCAGAGCATGTCCTGCTTGGGCTTGCGCAGGCGGCCGAAATCGACCGGCACCGGCTTGGCCCAGCCGAACAGGAAGGCGCCCTTGGTGAAGAACAGCAGCAGCGCCGGCACCAGCAGGGTGCCGACCGGATCGATGTGCTTGACCGGATTGAGCGTGATGCGCCCCAGCTGCCAGGCGGTCGGATCGCCGCAATAGCGCGCCACATAGCCATGCGCCGCCTCATGCACCGTGATGGCGAAGATGACGGGAATGGCGTAGATGGCCAGCGTCTGGATCAGATTTTCCATGGGGTCCCGATTCTAGTCGACCCTCAACTGCCGCCCAGTCCGAAGGGGGCGAGGGATCCCTTGCCCTCCCGCAGCACCTCGATCGCCCCGCCGGCGAGGTTGATCACGGTGGTCATGCCGGCGCCGCAGGCGCCTGCATCGACGATCAGGTCTACCTGGTTCTCGAGACGGTTGCAGATTTCCTCGGCATCGCTCAACGGCCCCTCGTCGCCGGGCAGGATCAGGGTCGAGCTCAGG
The DNA here is from genome assembly GCA_964653505.1 of uncultured Methyloversatilis sp. Lineage (GTDB taxonomy): Bacteria > Pseudomonadota > Gammaproteobacteria > Burkholderiales > Rhodocyclaceae > Sulfuricystis. The sequence goes on along the minus strand of CAZZFN010000032.1, from coordinate 9,993 downwards.
ATCGGCTCGTCGAGCGCTTGCAGCAGCGCCAGCACGACCGGATGATCCGGCACGCGCAGGCCGATGGTCTTGCGCTTGGGATGCAGCACGCGGCGCGGCAGTTCCTTGGTGCCCTCCAGGATGAAGGTGTAACTGCCCGGCGTGGCCGTCTTGAGCAGGCGGTATTGTGCGTTGTCCACGCGCGCATAAGTGGCGATTTCGGAGAGATCGCGGCACATCAGGGTGAAGTGGTGACGCTCATCGACGGCGCGGATGCGGCGGATGCGCTCCAGCAGGGCGGCGTCGCCGAGATGGCCGCCCAGCGCGTAGGCCGAGTCGGTCGGAAACACCGCCAGCCCGCCTCTGCGGACGATCTCCGCCGCATGCGCGATCAGGCGCGGCTGCGGATTCCTCGGGTGGACCTCGAAATAATCCGCCATCAGTGCCACGCTTCCCAGACCGGCTTCAGGTCGGCCGGCAGTTGCGCCATGCGGCCGAGGTCGATCCAGCTTTCTCCCGGGCCGTGGAAATCCGAGGCGCGCGAGGCGAGGAGGCCGAACTCGCGCGCGATGCCGGCAATCTCGCGGATTTCCGCTTCGTTGCTCGAGCCCGACACCACTTCGATGCCCGTGCCGCCGCAGTCCTTGAAGGCGCGGTACAACTCGTGCCGCTCGGCGGGGGCGAGCCGGTAGCGGCACGGATGGGCGATCACCGCGATGCCGCCGGCCGCCCGGATCCAGTCCACGGCTTCCGGCAGTTCCGCCCAGGAATGGCTGACATAGCCCGGCTTGCCCTTGGCCAGCCAGTGGTCGAACACCGTCTTCACGTCGGGCGCGAAGCCGCGCTCGACGATGTAGCGGGCGAAGTGCGAGCGCGAGATCAGCGCCGGATTGCCGACATACCTGAGCGCGCCGGCGTAGGCGCCGTCGATGCCGACTTTCGCCAGCTCCGCCGCCATCAGGCCGGCGCGCGCGTCGCGGCCGCTGCGCACGCGCGCCAGCCCGGCGACCAGTGCCGGGTGGCGATGGTCGAGGTTGAGGCCGACGATATGCACCGTCTGGTCGTCGCCCCAGGACACCGAGATCTCGACGCCGGTGACGAAACGCAGCCCCAGCGCCCGCGCCGCCGCGGCGGCCTCGTCGAGCCCGCCGATCTCGTCGTGGTCGGTGAGCGCCAGCAGATCGACGCCGTTGGCTGCGGCGCGTTCCACCAGCGCGGCGGGCGCGAGCAAGCCGTCGGAAACCGACGAATGGCAATGCAGGTCGGGGTTGGCCGGTTTCAAGGCAGCTTTTCCAGCGCGCGCAGATAAGCGGCGAATTCCGTTCCCACCTCGGCATGGCGCAGCGCATGCTCCACCGTCGCCTGCAGGTAACCGAGCTTGGAACCGCAATCGTAGCGCACGCCCCGGTAGCGGTAGGCCAGCACCTGCTGCTCGGCCAGCAAGGAGGAGATGGCGTCGGTGAGCTGGATTTCGCCGCCCGCGCCGGCCTTCTGCCTCTCCAGATGGTCGAAGATGCGCGCCGTCAGCACGTAGCGGCCCACCACGGCCAGGGTCGATGGGGCGTCTGCGGGTCTCGGCTTTTCGACGATGGCATTCACCCGCTCGACGCGCTCGGACAGCGGCTGGGCCGCGACGATGCCGTAGCTGGCGGTGTCCTCGCGCGGCACGTCCTGTACGCCCAGCACCGAGCAGCGGTAGTAGTCGTAGGCATCCGCCATCTGCTTCATCACCGGCGCCTCCGGTGGCGCGGCATCGAGCAGGTCGTCGGCCAGCAGCACGGCGAACGGCTCGTCGCCGATCACCGGTTTGGCGCACAGCACGGCGTGCCCCAGGCCGAGCGCCTCGGCCTGGCGGATGTAGACGCAGTTGATGTTGCGGGGCAAAAGGTTGCGCACGAATTCGAGCATCTGGGTCTTGCCGCGCCGTTCGAGCTCGCTCTCGAGCTCGTAGGCCTTGTCGAAATGATCCTCGATGGCGCGCTTGGAGCGGCCGGTGACGAAAATCATGTCGGTGATGCCGGCGGCCACCGCCTCCTCCACCGCATACTGGATGAGCGGCTTGTCCACGATGGGCAACATCTCTTTCGGGCTGGCCTTGGTGGCCGGCAGAAAACGGGTGCCCATGCCGGCGACGGGAAAGACGGCCTTGGTAACTTTGGTCATGATGCGAGCAACTCCTTCATCTGGTTTTCGTCCAGGATGGTAACGCCCAATTCCTGCGCTTTCGTCAGTTTCGCGCCCGCCGCGGCGCCGGCCACGAGGTAGTGGGTCTTCTGCGACACCGAGCCGGCGACCTTGCCGCCGCGCGCCTCGATCATTTCCTTCGCCTGCTCGCGCGTCAGCGTCGGCAGCGTGCCGGTCAGCACGAAGGTCTTGCCGGCCAGCGGGGCAAGCGCGCCGGCCGCCGGCTCGCCTTCCGGCCAATGCACGCCCGCGGCGCGCAACTGCTCGATCGCCTCGACGTTGTGGCGCTCGGCGAAAAAACGCGCGATCGAGGCGGCGACGACCGGACCGACCTCGGGCGCCTGCTGCAGGCTGTCCGTTCCGGCGGCCATCAGGGCATCCAGCGTGCCGAAGTGGCGTGCCAGGTCTTTCGCCGTCGCCACGCCGACGTTGCGGATGCCCAGCGCGTAGATGAAGCGCGCCAGCGTCGTCTGCCGGCTGTTTTCGATGGCCGCGAGCAGGTTCGCCGCCGATTTCTCGGCCATGCGCTCGAGGTTCGCCAGCGCCAGGATGCCGAGCTTGTAGAGATCCGCCGGCGTCTTGACGATGGCGTTGTCGATCAGTTGATCGACCAGCTTTTCGCCGAGTCCCTCGATGTCCATGGCCCGGCGCGAGGCGAAGTGCAGCAGCGCCTGCTTGCGCTGCGCCGGGCAGAACAGGCCGCCGCTGCAGCGCGCGATCGCCTCGTCCTCCGGGCGTTCGATCGCCGAAGCGCACACCGGGCAGACCTTCGGCATGACGAATTCGGGCGCCAGGATCGGACGCTTTTCGGGAACGACGGCCACCACCTCGGGGATCACGTCGCCGGCGCGGCGCACGATCACCGTGTCGCCGACGCGCACGTCCTTCCGTCTGACCTCGTCCTCGTTGTGCAGCGTCGCGTTGGTGACCGTCACGCCGCCGACGAAGACCGGCGCGAGGCGGGCCACCGGCGTGATCGCGCCGGTGCGGCCGACCTGCACGTCGATGGCCTCGACGGTCGTGAGCGCCTCCTCGGCGGGAAACTTGTGCGCGATCGCGAAGCGCGGCGCGCGCGACACATGGCCCAGCGTCTCCTGGTCGGCGAGGCGATCCACCTTGTACACCACCCCGTCGATGTCGTAGGGCAGTGCGCGCCGTGCCGCGCCGATGCGCTCGTAGTAGCCGAGCAGTCCGGCCGCGCCCTGCACCACTTCACGTTCCCTGGCGACCGGGAAGCCCCAGCCGGCGAGGCGTTCCATCATTTCACTGTGCAAAGTCGGCGCCGGGCCGCCCCAAGCCGACACCCCCCCCGTGGGGGGCAGCGAGCTGGGGTTGCGAGCGAGGGGGGCCACATTTGTCGGCGCTGGCAGGACGGCGCCGGGATCGGCCACGCCGTAGGCGAAAAAGCGCAGCGGCCGCCGCGCGGTCACCTGCGGATCGAGCTGGCGCAGGCTGCCGGCCGCGGCATTGCGCGGATTGGCGAACTCCTTCTCGCCGCGTTCCCGCTGGCGCTCGTTGAGGCGGACAAAGTCGCGCCGCAGCATCAGCACCTCGCCGCGCACCTCCAGCACCTCCGGATGACCGGCGCCCGCCAGGCGCAGCGGGATGTTGCGCACGGTGCGCAGGTTCTCGGTCACGTCCTCGCCGACGAAGCCGTCGCCGCGCGTCGCGCCCTGCACGAAGACGCCCTGCGCGTAGCGCAGCGTGACCGCCAGCCCGTCATATTTCGGCTCGCAGGCGTAATCGATGCGCTCCTTGCCGAGCCCTGCGCGGCAACGGCGGTCGAAGGCTTCGACCTCCGCGGCGCCGAAGGCATTGTTGAGCGAGAGCATCGGCGCCGCGTGGACGACCTGGCGAAATTCCGGTAGCGGGGCGCCGCCGACGCGCTGGGTGGGAGAATCCGGCGTGCGCAGCTCGGGATGCGCCGCCTCGATCTCGATCAGCTCGCGGAACAGTTTGTCATACGCCGCATCCGGGATCGTCGGCGCGTCCAGCACGTAATAGGCATGGTCGTGCCGCCCGATTTCGGCGCGCAGGCGGGCGGCGCGCTGCTCGGGCGTCTCGTTCATCCGGCAAACAGGCGCAGGGCGCGCACCCCGCCGGCGGGAATGCCCCGTTCCGCCATGCGGTTCTGCAGTTCCTCGATGCGCCTGCGGATCGTGGCGATGGTGGCATCGGGCAGGGGTTTGCGATGCGCGTCGGCCAGCTGGCCGCCCAGGGTCGCCGCGCACTGGCGGGCGCAGGCGATCATGCGGTCGAAAGTCTGCGCGCCCGCCGCGACGCGCGGCACGTCGAGCGTGAAGATCAGGTCGCTCAGCGCCATCTGCGCCACCTGCTCGATCGGAAATGCCGTGGCGGAACGGCACAGCAACGCGAAGGCCTCGGCGCCGGAGGCATCCGTGGCGACGAAGCGCTCGCCTTCGGGCCTGAGTCCGTGCTGATCGATCAGGGTCTTGAGCCGCGCGCCGGACAGATGGGCGACGCTTTTCGGCAGCACGTGCAGGCTGAGCTGGAGGTCGACCGATGCGCAGAAGGCGTCGAGTTCCTGCGCGCGCTCGAGCAGATCGGCGAGCGGCGGCGGCTCGACATGGCCGACGAAACGCTGCGCCAGGCGGGACGCCCCATCGACGAAACGCTTCAGCGTGTCCTCGCCGACCGCGCCGAGACGGTCGACCAGTTGCAGGGCCACGGCGAGATGCTTGACCGTACCGGCATCCTGCGGCAGCAGGGTGTGCCAGCGCCGGGTCTGTTCGTCCAGGCCGAGCCACTGGATCGGCTTGTCGATGTGCTCCGACCATTCCCGGTGCTCCTCCCACAGGACGGACGCCGGCACCGGCGCGACAAATTCCATCTGCAGCAGGCAATCGACGCGACCGTCGCCCCACTCGTCGGGGACCGACAGGCCGCTGCCCTCCACCTCGACATCGAGCGGCAGGTCCACCTGCGCGGCGCCGGCCAGGACGGAAATTTCCGGTTCCAGCGGCAGATCCGCATCCATGAAGCCCGGCTGCGGCGCCTCCGGAATCGTCCCGAGCGCCGGTTCGTCCCGCGGCGCCGGCGCCGGCGGCATCAGCCCCGGCTCGGTTTTCTCGGTCGTGCGCGCTTGCGGCGCAGCGCCGGCTGGCTGCGCGGCCTGGTCGATGCGCCGGCGATAGCGTCTCTCGACCCAGCGGTTGTAGAGCCAAACCGCGGCGACGAGCGCCACGCCCAGGACGATCAGTGCCATCTGCAGATCACTCATCTCGTCTTTCCCCTTTCGGTACGCTCATGCGGCTTCCCGGTCGGCCAAACGCATCGCCTCCTCGATATCCACCTCGACCACGCGCGACACGCCTTGTTCCTGCATGGTCACGCCGATGAGCTGCTGGGCCATCTCCATCGCGATCTTGTTGTGGGTGACGAAGACGAACTGGGTCGCGCGCGCCATGCGCTTGACCATCTCGCAGTAACGCAGGGTGTTGCTGTCGTCGAGCGGCGCATCCACCTCGTCGAGCATGCAAAACGGCGCGGGGTTGAGCTGGAACAGCGCGAACACCAGGGCGATGGCGGCGAGCGCCTTCTCGCCGCCGGAGAGCAGGTGGATCGTCGAATTGCGCTTGCCGGGCGGCTGGGCCATGATCTGGATGCCCGCATCGAGAATCTCGTCGCCGGTGAGGATCAGCCGGGCCTCGCCGCCGCCGAACAGCTCGGGAAACAGCGCGCCGAAATGCCGATTGACGGTGTCGTAGGTTTCCTGCAGCTGCTCGCGGGTTTCCCGGTCGATGCGGCGGATGGCGTTTTCCAGGGTGCCGATGGCGGTGGCCAGATCGGCCGACTGCTCGTCGAGAAACCCCTTGCGCTCCCGTGCGGCGGCCAGTTCCTCGAGCGCGGCCAGATTGACCGGGCCGAGGGCCTCGATCTGGGTCGCCAGGCGCGCGATCTCGTTGTTGAGCGTCCCCTCGCGCAGACCCGGCGCGAGTTCCCGGGCGAGCGCGGCCTCGTCCTCGGGCGTGACGATGCGCGCCTCCGCCAATCGCTCCTGGCACTGCTGCACATTGAGTTCGGCCGCCTGCTGCTTGAGCCGGAGCTCGCCGATCTTCTCGCGCGCGGGCAAGAGGCCCTGCTCGATCCTCAGGCGTTCCTCGTCCAGGGCGCGCAGCGCGCCGGCCGCCGTTTCGAGCGCATTGCGCCGTCCCGCCAGAGCCGACTCCTGCCGACCTTTGGCGGCCAGGGCGGCTTGCAGCTGTTCCTGGATATGCGTGTCCTCCGCCGCCGCCAGTTCCTCGGTCGCTGCCGCCCGATCCCGGTCGATCTGGGCGAGCTGGTCCCCGGCCGTGGCGGCGGCGCGCGCGTTGTCGGCCAGCTTCGAGCGGCATTCCTTCTCGGAAAAGCCGGCGTCCTGCGCCTCGCGCGCGAGCCGGTGTTCGAGCGCGCGGGCCTCGCGCAAGGCCGTGTCCAGGCCGCGCTGCGCGTCGAGCGCGGCATCCACGCAGCCCCGCGCCGCCTCCAGGGCCGTGCGGCAGCGATCGATTTCCTCCTCGGCGCGCGCGCGGGCGAGACGCTCCTCCGCTTCGGCGCGGGCGATGTCGTCCAGATCGCGGGCGATCTGGCCGGCCCGCTCGTCGTGACGGGCCTGGGCCTGGGAAAGCGTGAGGGCCTCGACGTGGGCGGCATGCATGCGCTGCTGGGCTTCCTGCACCGCCTTGCGCGCCTCGGCCAGGGCCTGCTGGCCGGCGGCCAGGGCCGCCTCGGCCTCGGCCTGGGCGTCGGCGGCCTCGGCCTCGGCCTCTGCGAGCACGGCCATGCGGGCCGCCAGCGCGTCGATCTCGCGCTGACGCTCGAGCACCCCGTGGGTCTGCGCGTCGGGCGCGTAGAGGGTCAGCCCGACCGCACTCGTCGTATGGCCGGCACGATTGACGCAGCGGCCGGCGGCATCCAGAAGATCGGCATCCGCTTCGACCGCGCGCACGTCGCCCAGCCAGTCGTCCAGCACGGCCGCCCAGCGGGCATCGGCGCACGCGACCTTGCCGCGCAGGCGGTCGGCAGGCGGTGCGTCCCCTATTTCGCCCTCCCCCAGCCGGGCCAGGGCCACGGTGGCCGGCGGGGGCGAAGCCAGCGCCCGGAGCAGCTGCCCGGCGCCGGCCGGCAAGGCCATCAAGCGCTCGCGCAGGATGGATTCCACGGCGGTTTCCCAGCCGGGTTCGACCTCGATGGCATGCCAGAGGGCCTCGGCCTGTTCGAGCCCCAGATCGGCCAGCCAGCCGGACAGATCGCCCGTCCCGATCTTGGCCTGCCACTGGGCCAGGGTGTCGTGGCGGGCGCGGGCCGACGCCAGCTCGCGGTGCGTCCGCTCGCGGGCCTCGCGCGCGGCGCGCACGGCGGCATCGAGTGCGGCCGGACGGTCCTGCCACGCGTCGAGCCTGTCCTGGGCCTCCTCGCAGGCGGCCTGCGCGAGAGCCTCGTCCTCGCGGGCCCGGGCCAGCCGGGCCGGGTCGGGCGCGGCTGCGCCGGCCATTTCGGCATCGAGGCGGGCGCGCCGTCCGGCCAGATTGTCCAGGGCCCGCAGGGCATGGCCGTGGTCGGCCTGGGCGAGCCGCAGGCCCTGCTCGGCGGCATTGAGCGCCTTGCGCGCCTCGGCCACCCGGTGCTCGGCCTCTTTCACCGCGTCCTCGGCCGCAGGCAGACGGGCGGCCGCCTCCTCGTGGCGGGCGGCGGCGGTCAGCGCCCGTTCGCGCGAATTCTCCAGCAGCGAGTTCCAGCGCAAGTCCTCGTCCTCGACGCGCCGCATCTCGGCCGCCCAGTGCTGCGACTGGCCGGCCAGCTGGCCCAGGCGGAATTCGAGGCGCGCGCGCGTGTCGCGGATGTGCGAGATGTCCGCTTCGAGGCGCTTGACCTCGGTATTGGCCGCATACATCTCGGCCTGGGCCGCGTGCAGGGCGTCGGAGGCGGAAAAATGCGCCTCGCGCGCCGCCTCGACGCGCGCCTCGATGTCCCGCAGCGACGCGGTTTCGGCCTCGACCTGGTTGATCGCCTCGGCCGCCTGGCGCGCCAGCCTGTCCGCGTCGGCGCGCGCATCGTTGCGTTTCTTGAGCCACAGCAGGCTCTGGCGGCGATGCAGCGCCGCTTGCAGATCGCGGTATTGCCGGGCCACCTCGGCCTGCGTTTCGAGGCGGGCCACCTGGCCGTCGAGCTCGTTGCGGATGTCATCGACGCGGGCGAGGTTCTCGCGGGCGTCCTCCAGGCGGCCCTCGGTTTCCTTGCGCCGCTCCTTGTATTTGGTGACGCCGGCCGCCTCTTCGAGGAAGAAGCGCAGCTCGTCGGGTTTGGCCTCGACGATGCGCGAGATCATGCCCTGGCCGATGATGGCGTAGGCGCGCGGCCCCAGGCCGGTGCCGAGAAACAGGTCGATCACGTCGCGGCGGCGCACGTGCAGGTTGTTGATGTAGTAGCTCGACGCGCCCTCGCGGTCGAGGATGCGCTTGACGGCGATCTCGGCGAACCGGCTCCACTGGCCGGCGGCGCGGCCCGCCGCGTTGTCGAAGAACAGCTCGACGCTGGCGCGCCCCACCTCCTTGCGCCCGCCGGAGCCCTTGAAGATCACGTCCTGGATCGACTCGCCGCGCAGCTCGGACGCCTTCGACTCGCCCAGCACCCAGCGCACCGCATCGATGATGTTCGACTTGCCGCAGCCGTTCGGCCCGACCACGCCCGCGAGCTGGTTCGGGAACAGCACGGTGGTCGGCTCGACGAAGGACTTGAAGCCGGCGATCTTGAGCTTGGTGAGGCGCACGGGAAAAATGTCTGCGGAATGGAACGCGCCATTATAGACGGGGCTCCGGCGCAAAAATCGGCGCAGGCGGGACGGCGCGCCCCCGGCCGGATTTGACAAGCGGCATGGGGCGACACTAGATTCGCCGCTTTGCCGCCTTGCCGTTCCATCATGCCATCCACGCCCTTCCCAGCCATCCCCGACACCGCCGCCGTCGAGGCGCTCTTCGCCCTGCCCTTCGCCGACCTGCTGTTTCGCGCCCAGAACGTGCATCGCGCCCATTTCGACCCGCACGCGATCCAGCGCTCCACCCTCCTGTCGATCAAGACCGGCGGCTGCTCGGAGGATTGCGGCTACTGTTCCCAGTCGGCGCGCCGCGACACGCAGACCGGCATCGCGCGCGCCAAGCTGCTCGAACTGGAAGAAGTCAAGGTCGCCGCCCGGGCCGCCCGGGACAAGGGCGCGACGCGCTTTTGCATGGGCGCCGCCTGGCGCGGCCCGAAGGAAGGCGATCTCGACAAGGTCGTCGAGATGGTGCGCGCGGTGAAAGACCTGGGCATGGAAGCCTGCCTGACGCTCGGCCTGCTCGGCCCCGGCCAGGCCGAACGGCTCGCCGCCGCAGGGCTGGATTACTACAACCACAATCTCGACACCGGCGCGGAATTCTATGACCGGATCATCACCAGCCATCCCCAGCAGGCGCGCATGGAGACGCTGGGCCGCGTGCGCGCGGCGGGCATGAAGATCTGCTGCGGCGGCATCGTCGGCATGGGCGAAAGCCGGCACGTGCGCGCCGCCCTGATCGCCCAGCTGGCCGCCCTGAACCCGCCGCCCGAATCGGTGCCGATCAACCATCTGGTGGCCATTCCCGGCACGCCGCTGGAAAACGCCCCGCCGCTCGATCCCTTCGAGTTCGTCCGCACCATCGCCGCCGCGCGCATCGCCATGCCGACTTCCTGGGTGCGCCTGTCGGCCGGCCGCCAGGACATGAGCGACGAATTGCAGGCGCTGTGCTTTCTGGCCGGAGCGAACTCGATCTTCTACGGCGACCGGCTGCTCACCACCGACAATCCGCAAGCCGA
>CAZZFN010000031.1:0-18186 GCA_964653505.1 uncultured Methyloversatilis sp. | reverse complement strand
CATTTGATAGCTCCAACGGGCGCCGGGCTGAGGATTGCACGAGTGAACCACATCGGGCGGAATGACGACCAGATCTCCGGCACGGAGACCCACCTCCGTACCGTTGCAAGTTAGAACGCTGCTGCCGTCGTCGACAACGCCTATCGACAGCGTCGGATGCGTATGAGGCGCATAACAGGCATTGCTGTCCGTCGCGTAGCGGCCTTCCAAATATGGAACCGAGGAGTGACGCCAAAAGCCGTTTGTTCCCATGCCACGAACCGCTGTTATGGAAGTGTGAATGATCCCGATGCGATATCCGTCTTGGGTCATCATAACGCAAGGATGCGACAGGAACACGCTGGAAATCCCAGTTCAAGACCCAGTACCGCGACATCGTTGCAGCGGGCCTGCCGCCGATCCTCAAATCCAGCGGTTGAGCAGTTCCCAATCGAGCGCCGCCTCGGTCGCATCCGCCAGCCGGTCGAGGTCCGCCTCGCGCCGCGCGGCCAGATCGACCGGCGCGAGGCCTTGCGCGCCCGCCCAGGCCAGCAGCGCGGCCAGCGCCTGCGGAGGGTCGAACAGGCCGTGGCAGTAGGTGCCGAGGATCTGGCCGTCCGCCGAGATCGCGCCGTCGACGCGGCCATCGTTCAGTTCCACCGCCGGGCGGTCGAGCGCCGGGCCGCGCGTGACGCCCATGTGGATTTCATAGCCTTGCATTGCCGTCCCGCCAGCGCCGACTTTCAGCGTGCCGGTCACATTGCGCAACTGTTTCTCCGCCTCCAGTGTCGTCTCGCAGTCGAGCAGGCCGAGGCCCGTCATGCTGCCGGGCCTGCCTTCCAGCCCGGCCGGATCGGAAAGCAGCCGGCCGAGCATCTGGAAGCCCCCGCACAGGCCGATGACTTTGCCGCCATAGCGCAGGTGGCGCTTGAGCGCCGCCTCGTGACCCTGTGCGCGCAGCCAGGCCAGGTCGGCCTGCACCGATTTCGAGCCGGGCAGCACGACGAGGTCGCAGGGCGGCAGGGGCTGACTTGGTCCGACCCAGCGGAAGTCGATCTCGGGAGAGAGGCGCAGCGGGTCGAGATCGTTGGCGTTGGAGATGCGCGGGAACGCCGGCGCGACGACGCGCAGCTTCGTTTCGCCGCCGCGTTCGGAATGGTGGGCCAGCGCATCCTCGGCGTCGAGGAACAGGCCGTGGAGATAAGGCAGCACGCCGAGCACCGGCTTGCCGGTGTGATTTTCCAGCCAGTCGAGGCCCGGCTGCAGGAGGCCGATGTCGCCGCGAAAGCGGTTGATGACCAGACCTTGCGTGCGCGCCCGTTCGGTCGGCGACAGCAGATCGAGCGTGCCGGAAAGATGCGCCAGCACCCCGCCGCGGTCGATGTCGCCGACGAGGATGACCGGGATGTCGACGGCTTCCGCAAAGCCCATGTTGGCGATGTCCCTGTCCCGCAAATTGACCTCGGCCGGACTGCCCGCGCCCTCGACGATCACGCAGTCGAACTCGGCGGCGAGCCGTCGCCACGATGCGAGAACCGCCTGCATCGCCGCGCGCTTGTAGTCGTGATAGGCGCGCGCATCCAGGTCGGCGATGGCGTGGCCGTGGACGATCACCTGCGCGCGCCGGTCGGTGTTGGGCTTCAACAGCACCGGGTTGAAGTCGATGCGCGGCGCCAGCCCGGCGGCCTGCGCCTGCAGCGCCTGGGCGCGGCCGATCTCGCCGCCATCGACGGCGACCGCCGAGTTGAGCGCCATGTTCTGCGGCTTGAACGGCGCCACTTTCACGCCGCGCCGGGCGAGGATGCGGCACAGCGCCGCGACCAGCGTGCTCTTGCCGGCGTCGGAGGTGCAGCCTTGCACCATGAGGGCGCGCATCAGGCTCTACGTTCCGTTAGCATGGCTCCGGTCTGCGGAATAGGCTTGCCGGCGTGCTGGACAGCGCACTCACCCATGATGTACAGTGGCTCGTACATATTAAGGAGCCCCGCTATGGATGCGATTACCTACACCACCGCTCGCGCGAACTTGGCGACCACCATGGACCGGGTGTGCAACGACCACGAGGCGCTGATCATTACCCGCAATGGCCAACAGTCCGTTGTGATGCTTTCGCTCGAAGATTTCAAGGCGCTTGAAGAAACCGCCTACCTTCTGCGCACACCCGCCAACGCCAAGCGCGTGCTCTCGGCAATTGCCCAGTTGAATGCAGGAAGAGGCGTTGAGCGGAAGCTGGCCAAGTGAAACTGATCTTTTCCGACGAGGCATGGGAAGACTACCTGTATTGGCAGAAGCAAGACAAGCGCATGGTGGAGCGCATCAATAAGCTGATCCGCGAAACGGCGCGCGAGCCTTTCTCCGGGATAGGCAAACCAGAACCCTTGAAGCACGCACTATCGGGATTTTGGTCTCGGCGGATCACGGATGAGCATCGCATGGTGTATCGGGTCGCGAGCAGTTCGCTTGAAATCGTTCAACTCCGGTTCCACTACTGACCCAAGAAGCCCAACGTGCCAGGTTTGTCGGCACGGTAAGCCGGCAAGGGTGCCGACTTTCAACCCGCAGTGGTTGAGCGCAGCGCACGATTATCCGCCGAAAATTATCCTGCCGTGCTCCCAAGACAACGCCTTCTCTGAAATCCCCGCTCGGTGTGGAACAGAGGCGGGATCGTAAAATCTCCTCTGTTTCGAAATGTCCATCCCCATGTTTTTTCCTTCTTTCGCCACCGCCCTCGCCGGCGTCTTGCTCGACCGCCTGCTCGGCGAGCCGCGCCGCTGGCATCCGCTGGTGGGTTTCGGCCGGCTGGCCGACGCGGCGGAACGCCGGCTGCGCCGGGGTGCGCCGGGGCATGCCGTCGGCAACCGGCTGCGCGGTCTGGCGGCGTGGCTGCTGGTCGTGCTGCCTTGCGTCGCGCTCGCCCTGTGGCTCTCCCATCCGCTCGTCGATGTCCTGCTGCTGTGGCTCGCATTGGGCGGAAAAAGCCTCGGCGCGCATGCGCGCGCCGTCGCCGCGCCGCTGGCGGCCGGCGATCTGCCCGCCGCGCAACAGGCGGTGGGCCTGATCGTCTCGCGCGACACGAGCGATCTCGACGAAACCGGCGTGGCGACGGCCGCCGTGGAATCGGTGCTGGAAAACGGCAACGACGCCGTGTTCGGCGCGCTGTTCTGGTTCTGCGTCGCGGGCGGCGCGGGCGCGGTGCTGTATCGCCTTGCCAACACGCTCGATGCGATGTGGGGCTACCAGGACGCGCGGCGGATTTACTTCGGCTGGGCGGCGGCGCGGCTCGACGATCTGCTCAATGTCATCCCCGCGCGGCTCACCGCGCTGACCTACGCGCTGCTCGGCAGCACGCGCAACGCGCTGGCCTGCTGGCGCGCGCAGGCCGCGGCCTGGCCCAGCCCGAACGCCGGGCCGGTGATGGCGGCCGGGGCGGGCGCGCTGAAAGTCGGCCTGGGCGGGACGGCACGCTACCACGGCCAGGACGAGAATCGCCCGGCGCTGGGGAGCGGCGCGCCCCCCGGCGCGGCCGACATCGACCGCGCCGTGGCGCTCGTCGCGCGCGGCGTGTGGCTGTGGCTTGCGCTCCTTGCCGCCGGGAGTCTGGCCCTTGCTTGAACACGGCGGCAGGATTCGTGCGGCGGCGCGGCGCTGGGGCATTCCGCACGGGCAATGGCTCGACCTGTCCACCGGCATCGCGCCCTGGCCCTATCCGCTGCCGCCCCTGCCCGCCGAGGTCTGGCAGCGGCTTCCGGAAGAGGATGACGGTCTCGAAGACGCCGCCCGCGACTACTACGGCGCCCATGACGCGGTGGGCCTGCTCGCCCTGCCCGGCTCGCAGGCCGCGATCCAGGCGCTGCCGCGCCTGTTTCCCGCCGGGCGCGTCGCCCTGCCGACGCCGATCTACAACGAGCATCCAGCGGCCTGGCAGGCCGCCGGCCATGCGCGGGTCGGCTGGGACGAAGCGGCCGACTACGCCGTCGTCTGCCATCCGAACAACCCGACCGGCAAGCGCTACACGCGCGCCGAGCTGCTCGAGCGCGCCGCCCGCGTAAAGCGGCTGATCGTCGATGAAGCCTTCATCGACGCCGAACCCGACGCATCGCTGATCGGCTGCGGCGCGGAGAATGTGATCGTGCTGCGCTCGCTCGGCAAGTTTTTCGGCCTGGCCGGCGCGCGCATCGGTTTCGCCTTTGCCGCGGCCGATCTGCTCGCCCGGCTGGCCGACGCGCTCGGCCCCTGGGCGGTCAGCCACCCCGCGCGCTGGGCGGCCCGACAGGCCCTGGCGGATCGCGCCTGGCAGGCGCGCCAGCGCGCGCGGCTGAGCGCCGCCTCGCAACGCCTGGACGGCGTGTTGCGCGAAAATGGCGTAACTCCCTGCGGGGGCTGCGCGTTGTTCCGCTATGCCGTCACGCCGCGGGCCGGAGAGATCGGCGCGTTGCTTGCCCGCGCAGGCATCCTGGTGCGCCGTTGCGCCGCTCCGCCCGCCTTGCGTTTCGGTTTGCCGGCAGAGGAAAACGCCTGGAATCGACTGATGCTCGCTTTTAACCGGAGGTATCCGCAATGAACCGCGATTTTGCCCGCCGCCTGGCCCAGAACCGCCTCACCCGCCGCGACGTGCTCTGGCTGTTCGGGGCCGGGGCCGCCGCCAGCGCCACTGCATCCCTGTCCGGCTGCGCCCCGTCGCCCATCGACGGCAAGACCATCCTGGTGGGCATGAGCGAGGCCCAGGAGCGGGCCATCGACAAGGAAGTGGCGCCCCACCAGTTTTCCCGGGACATGGGCGCCGTGCAGGAGGGCGCGGTCAACCGCTACGTCTCGGGCGTGGGCGAACACATGCACCGGCTCACCCATCGGCCCGACATGCCTTATTCCTACCGCGTCCTCAACGCCAACCACCTCAACGCCTACACCTTTCCCGGCGGCGCGATGGGCATCTCGCGCGGACTGCTGGTCGAACTCGAGGACGAGGCGGAACTCTCCGCCCTGCTCGGCCACGAACTGGGTCATGTCAACGCGCGCCATGCGGCCCAGCGCCAGGGGCAGGGGCTGCTCGCCCAGGTGGCCGTGATCGGTCTGAGCGTCGCCACCGGCGATTCGCAATGGGGCGGGCTGACCGGCATCGCCGGCCAGATCGGCGCGAGCGCCCTGCTCTCGTCCTATTCCCGCGACGACGAGCGCGAGGCCGACGCCCTGGGGCAGGAATACATGGTGCGCGCCGGCTACCCGGCCGATGGCATGACGCGCCTGCACGGCATCCTGGTGCGCGAGGCCAAGGAACAGCCCTCCCTGCTGGAAACCATGTTCTCGTCCCACCCGATGAGCGTCGAACGCCAGGCCACGGCCCGGCAGCTGGCCGAGTCCCGCTACGCCGCCAGCCTCAAGGCCGGCCCGCAGCGCGAACGCTTCATGGACAGCACCGCCCCCCTGCGCGCCATCAAGCCCGCCATCGACGCCTGCAAACTGGGCGAGACGGCCATGTCCAGACGCCGCCTGCCCGAAGCCGAGGAACGCTTCGAACAGGCCGTCCGACTGTCCTCCCAGGACTATCCGGCCAACCTGCTGCTGGCGCGTTGTCTCGCCGCGCAGGGCAAGCATGCCGAAGCCCAGCGCTACGCCGAGGCCGCCCGCGCGATCTATCCGCAGGAAGCCCAGGCCCACAAGCTGGCCGGCTCGCTCAAGCTCGCCCAGCGCGATCCGGCCGGCGCCTTCGCGGCCTTCGACCGCTTCGACCGCCTGCTGCCCGGCGATCCGGGCATCGCCTTCCTCAAGGGCGCCAGCCTGGAGGCGGCCGGCCAGCGACCCGCCGCCGCCGAGCACTACCGCCGGTTTCTCCAGGCCGGCGGCCAGGGCGAGGCAGCCAACCATGCCCGTACCCAGCTCAAGGCCTGGGGTTTTTCCAGGCAGTGAAAAAGATCCTCGCCCTTTGCGCCTTTCCGGCCGTCGTTGCGGCTCAGGCGGAGGTTGTCGTGCGCGACGACACCGGCGCGACGCTGCGCCTCCAGGAGCCGGCCAGACGCATCGTCAGCCTCGCGCCGCACGTCACCGAAACGCTGTTCGCGGCCGGCGCGGGACACAAAATCGTCGGCGCGGTCGAGTACAGCGACTTCCCGGAGGCGGCGCAAGCCATCCCGCGCGTCGGCGGCTATGCGCGGCTCGATCTCGAAGCCATCGCCGCCAAGAAGCCCGATCTGGCCATCGGCTGGGCGAGCGGCAACAGCCCGGCGCACATCGACCAGCTGCGCGCGCTGGGCATCCCCGTGTATCTCGTGCAGCCCGGGCGCATCGACGACGTGGCCGCCAAGCTCGAACGTTACGGCGAACTGGCCGGCACCCAAAGCGCCGCGCGTGCCGCCGCCGCCGACTTCCGCAAGCGCCTCGCCGAACTGCGGGCGCACTACGGCGCACGCCCGAAGGTGCGCGTCTTCTACCAGATCTGGAAACAGCCGCTGATGACCGTCGGCGGCGGGCAGGTCATTTCGGATGTCATCCGCCTGTGCGGCGGCGAGAACGTCTTTGCCGACTTGAAGCCGCTCGCGCCCAAGGTCACGGTCGAAGCGGTGCTGGCCGCCGATCCCGAGGTCATCGTCGCCAGCGGCATGGGCGAGTCGCGCCCGGAGTGGCTCGACGACTGGCGGCAATGGCCGACATTGACCGCCGTGCAGCGCGACAACCTCGCCTTCATCCCGCCCGACATCATCCAGCGCCACACGCCGCGCCTGGCCGAGGGCGCGGCGCGGCTGTGCGCGCATCTCGAAACGGCGCGGGGGAAGCGGCCTCGGTAACGCCGCAGCGCCGACTTTGCCAAACCGCGTCACTTGCCCGCGTCGGGCACGAACTTGAGCACGTTGCCGTTGATGCAGTAGCGCTTGCCGGTGGGCGGCGGTCCGTCGTCGAAGACGTGACCGAGGTGAATGCCCGAACTGGCGCTTCTGACTTCGACGCGGCGCATGCCGTGGGAGCTGTCGACATGCTCGGTGAGCGCGCCGGGCAAGGGGTTGAAGAAACTCGGCCAGCCGGTGCCGCTCTCGAACTTGGTGTCGCTGCGAAACAGCGCCGCGCCGGTAATCGGATCGACGAACGTCCCCGGACGTTTCTCGTCCAGATGCGAACCGCTGCCGGGACGCTCGGTGCCCTGCTCGAAGGCGATCTTCCGCTGTTCCGGGCTGAGCAGGTGGAAGCCCAGCCACTTCCAGAAGCGCGCCCTGTCGCCGTTGTAGCCGGTGTAGCGCGAGACTTCCTTGCCGTTCTCGAACAACACGACGGTCGGCGTGGCGAACAAGGCTTTCTCCAGCTTCCAGCCGGTCGGGGGGGCGACACTCAGGGTGCGTACGACGGGTACTTCCGACTTCCAGCTGTCGAGGATCTCCGCCTTGAACTGCTTGCAGTAGGCGCAGTCCTCGGCTTCGAAGATGACCAGCTGGCGCTTCGCGTCGAGCGCCTTGGGATCGAGCGGCTTGGCGGGAGAGCGTGGCGGGGCCGCCTGGGCCGCTTGGGCGCCGGGGTATTTCACGCCGGTGCCGCCGAGCCCGCAATAGCCGTCGGGGTTCTTCTTCAGATAATCCTGGTGGTATTCCTCGGCCTTGAAGTAGACCTTCAGCGGGGCGATCTCGGTGGTGATGGCCGCGCGGCCCGCCGCCTTGAGCGCCGCCTGGTATGTCGCGCGGGTCTGTTGCGCGAGGGCGAGCTGCGCGGCGCCGACGGTGTAGATCGCGCTGCGGTAGTTGCTGCCGATATCGTTGCCCTGGCGATCGCCCTGGGTCGGATCGTGGCTTTCCCAGAAGCGCGCCAGCACCTGTTCGAGACCGACCTTCCTCGGGTCGAAGCTGACCTTGACCACCTCGGCATGGTTGCGACCGCCGCCCTTGCCCGCCTTCAGGCGCTTTTCATGGGCCAGCACGTCCTTGTAGGTGCCGGGTATATCGCCATTGGCATAGCCGCTCTCGACGTCGATCACGCCCGGCAACTCGGCCATGCGCTTCTCGGCCCCCCAGAAACAACCCATGCCGAGCACGATGCTGTCGGCGGCCGCCGCCCCCGCGCTCATGGCCAGCACCAGCCCGACGACAAACAAGCGATTTCGGCAAGCATTCACGGCATCTCCAGTGGCAGTCGGCGCATTGGGCATTTTACGTCAGGCGGCGAGGCGTTGCGCGATTGCCTCGGGAACGGCAATGGCTGCAAAGCGCGCAGCAGGATAGAGGTAATCCTCGCCGCTCTCGTCGATCACGCGCACCATGCCCAGCTTTTTCCCCTCATCATCGGCGATCAGGGTCTCAACGAGTTTGCTCGCCGGCCAAGGAAAGCTCGACTCCCCATTCCTTGGAGAAATGCCGTGCCGTTTCCGATGCTCCGTGAATGGTCAAGGCGCCAAGCAGTTTTTCCTCCGAGTAACCGTTCAAATCCGTCACCGTTTTGCGAAGAACTCTTTCCATGAGGACTGGATTCATCCTGTACAGCAAATCAATGAATCTTCCCGGCTTCGAAACCTCGATGCCAAGCGCCTTCAACGACTTGACAGGCAGATGTTTGAGGTTCTTCGAAACAAGGAAGACCTTATTGCACCCCGGCTCCTCCGACAGGGAGTCCTGCAAGACAAGACACGCTGCCGCGATATGGATGTCTCCTGCATGCACGCTCGCAGGGACGCGCTTGATGACATCCGGGTCGTCATACCCCACGACTTCCCATTCGACGCCCACCGCCCCCCTGTATGCATTCAAGCGTTTTTGCGCGTATGCCACATGTTCCGGCGGCGGGGAGAGGTTCGCTGCCTTGCGCGCCGACCTTACGCTCTTCTGAACGGAAAAGATTACATCTCCCCAGTTGTCCACAAATTCATCTTCGATCTTGCGTGTCCATCTGGGCAGGAACATGCCCGCTCCGGCGCAATCGAAAAGAACGTCTGACAGTCTGGGGGGAATCAATGCGTTCGTATCGAGCAACGCATAAGCGACTCCATCCGGGTGCAGCGTATGCTTGGTCACCGACCGCCCTTTTGCCGGGAGGAAGAAAGGACTTGGACATAGGTTTCCTCTGGAATGTCATACATTCCAGACTCCATTGCGGCGCCTTTGTAGTCCGCGTCCGTGCTTCCGGCGGGAGGGGTGTCCCTGATCCAAGCGAGAACCGATGATTGCGGAATCTTCCTGTGCCCGCCCTCCGTCTTCACTGCTCCCGGAAGGCGGTTGCGATCCACCAGCATTGCCACGTAGGGTCGGCTGCGCTTCATCATCAGAGCCGCCTGTTCGGTGGAAAGCATTTTCTCTTTGGATGGAACGCCGCTCAAAAGTTCGTTCGACACTTGGACGAGGTGCATTTGAACATTCGTTCGCGCCTCAATGGAGCCTTTGTCGGCGCCATCCAATATTTCATGCAGAGCACGGACGACTTCCGGAACCCTCCCTTTGATGGACGGAATCCTCGTCGCCAGTCCCTCCGCCACACATGCAAGAGAATCCGCTCGCCCTCCCCCGGACACCCTACCTTTTGGCTTGCTCGCGATCACACCCATGACCACTCCTCCATTCGTTTCGTTTCATTTCGAATTGTCGCATAAAACGAAACATCGCAATGTCTGTTTGGCAACTATTCGTCACCTTGCCCCAAACAGGGCGTCTGGATTCAGTCCCGGTAGTGTTGCACACCGGCTACACTTCCTCCCGTCATCGTGACGACGCAAGGACCCCGAGATGATCCAGAAGATTTCCCGCATCCCGTTGCGGACCGCCTTTCCCCACGAAGCCCGCGACTTCACCCGGGGAGGGCAAATCGTCATGAGACTGCACCTGCGCGATGTCGCGCCCGATGACCTGCCGCTCATCGAACGCTGGCTGCATGCGGCGCATGTGCGCCGCGTCTGGGGCGATCCCGGTGCGAACCTGCGCCTGTTGAGCGAGCCACCCGCCAGCGGGAACGGACGCGCCCTCATCGAGGCCGATGGCCGCCCGGTCGGGCTCGTGCAGTGGCAGCACCCCACGCGCGCGGAACTCGACCTGGCCGGCCTCACCGACATTCCGACCAGCGTGGTCGACATCGACATCATGATCGGCGAATTCGGCGCGCAGGGGCGGGGGCTGGGGTCGGGCGCGATCGGCCGGGTGGCCGAGCGCGCCTTGTCCGACCCGGCCGTTCCGTTCGTGATGGCGTGCGCCCGGCTGGACAACCTGGCCTCGCAGCGGGCCTTCGCCAAAGCGGGCTTTCGCCGCGACAAAGAATTCGACGACGTCCCGCACGGGCTGCACGTGCTCATGCTGCGGCGCCGGCGGGAAGGGCAGATCGCGCACTGATTCACTCGGCGCGCCGGGAGCGCGCCTCCAGGATTTCCGGCAGGCGGGTCTCGATCCAGTCGACCAGCGCCCCGACCCGCCGGGCGATCTGACGACCGAGAGGCGTCAGGCGGTATTCGACGTGCGGCGGCACGACCGGGTAGGCGATCCGCTCGACGAAGCCGTCGCTTTCCAGCCACCGCAGCGTCTGCGCCAGCATCTTCTCGCTGATCCCATCCACCTTGCGTCGCAGTTCGCTGAAACGGCAAGGCTTCCCCTGCAGCCCGACCAGCAGGAGAACCCCCCAGCGGCTGGTCGCATGCTTCAGTATCTCGCGCGAAGGACATTTCTCGGCGAAAACATCGCCGCGCCGGATCGCGGCGGACAAAACCGATACCCCTCTCGGGCCGGAGTCGGGCAAGGACGCCATTTCACACTTACCTTTCGGTGCGTAATTACTTTTTGTAAGCGACAACGGTATTGTGTCGCTTCCCGCAACGAAAATAAAGGAGTTCGCCTCATGATCGTCATTACCGGAGCCTCCGGCCAACTGGGACGCCAGGTCGTCGCCGCCTTGCTCGAGCATCTGCCGGCCGACGAAATCGTCGCCGCCGTACGCAATCCCGATCGGGTCGCCGACCTTGCCGGGCGCGGCATCCGGGTGCGGCAGGCCGATTACGACCGGCCCGATACCCTCGCCGGCGGCATTGCAGCATGGCGTCGTGCTGGGCTGCGCCGGCGCCGGGCGAATTTCGTCGGCGGCGCGCGCCGATTACGCGGCCGCGGCCGCCGCCGTGCTGACCCGCGGCGACCAGGCGGGACGCGTCTACGAACTGGCCGGCGACGATGCCTACACGCTGGAGGCATTCGCGCAGGAAATCGCACGGCTGTCGGGCAAGCCGGTCGCCTACCGGGACCTGCCGGCGCCGGCCTATGCGTCCGCCCTGGTCGACGCCGGGCTGCCGGAGTCGCTCGCCACGCTGCTGGCCGAATCCGATGCGGGCGCATCGCAAGGCGGCTTGTTCGACGCAAGCCGGCAACTGAGCGCCCTGATCGGTCGTCCGACCACGCCGCTTGCGACCATGCTGAAGGCGGCGCTTCGGCAGGACGGCCCGCTCACACCCTGAAGCGTCCCACCGCCTCGCGCAGTTTGCCGGCCTTGTCGTTGGCCTGCCGCATGCGCGCCACCGCGCCATCGACTTCGGACTGGATGCTGCCGATGAGGGTGGAATCCAGCGCCACACGCCACGCCTGACCGAGGGCGCGACGTGTGGCGCATCTCGAAACGGCGCGGGGGAAGCGGCCCCGCTAATGCCGCATTGCCGACCTCGAGCCACCCGCCGGTCGATAAAACGCGGGCGGCAGCGGGAATTCGTCCACGGTCATCCCATGCGGCGCAAGACTCAACGCCGGTTGACGAAGTCCCAGATCAGGTCGTTGGCGCGGAAGGCGGTGGAGCCGGGCTCGCCGGTGCGCACCTTGACGCCGCCGGGCCAGGAGTGGCCACCGGTCTCGGTGACGCAGAGCTTGACCTGCACGCCGCCCTTGCAGCCGGTGTAGGCCTCGCAGGTGGCGCGGCCGGGCAGGTCGAGCACTTTCTTCGGCGTCGGGTTGCAGGCGTTGAGCCCGACCCAGCGCGCGACGGTGTCGTTCACCGAGCGGAAGTTGGCCAGCGTCTTGGAATCCTTGCCGGCGCCGCCGTTGAACAGCACCATGTCGTCGTCGCGCGCATGGATGTGCAGCACCGAAACCGGGCGCGAGGGCTGGCAGACGTCCATGCCGTCGGTGCCGGCCACGGCCGCGATGGCGTGGAATATGTCGGTCGCCTCGCAGGCCAGGCGGTAGGACATCATCGCGCCGTTGGACATGCCGTTGGCCGAGATGCGCTGGGTATCGACGTTGAGCTGCGACTTGACCTGCTCGACCACCTTGCGCACGAAGCCGACGTCGTCGATCCTCCTGTCGCGCGCCTTGCCGCAGCAGATGCCGGCGTTGAAGGTGGCCAGCTTGCCGTCGCGGAAGCGGCTGTAGCCGTTCGGGAAGACGACGATGAAGCCGGCCTGCTCCGACTTGGAGATCAGGCCGTAGTACTTGTCTTCCGACATGATCTTGGCCGATCCGCCGCCGCCGTGGAACGAGAAGACCGCTGGCGTCGGGCGCGAGGCGTCGTAGCTGCGCGGCACGTGCACACGGTACAGTCGCTTCTCGCCGTCGTGCTCGAGCGTGAAGTCGTAGGTGCCCGGCCCGGTGATGCGCTGGTTTGCGGGCACAGCCTCGGCGTTGCGCTCGGCGCGCCGTTCGGCGATGCGCTCGCGCAGTGTCGGCGGCTTGGCCGTGGGCTCGGTCTGCGCCTCCTGCGCGGGCGCCGCGGCGGCAGCGAGGATGCAGGCCAAAGCGCAGGCGATGCGGAGCAACATGTCAGTTGCTCCACCGCGCTGCGGCGCAAATTCTGGCGAAGGTCTGCACGCCGATGGGCAGTTTCCTGCGGGTCATGCCGACATTATGCCCAAAATGCGCCGGCGCGGCCCGCCAGCGGCTCACACCCTGAAGCGTCCCACCGCCTCGCGCAGTTTGCCGGGCAGCGCGGCGTCGGCGAGCGGCGAGAAGAAGGCGAGGCGCGCGCCGAGCGCCTCCAGGCATTCGAGATTGGCGGGATAGAGGAAGCAGAAGGCGGCGTCGCGGGCGACAGCGATGGTGCGGCCCGCGAGCAGCGGCTCGAAAGTCGGCGCTGGCAGGACGGCAAGCTCGACGGCGGGCGGCAGTCCGGCGGCGGTCGTGGCGGCCAGCAGATCGGCCATGCGCTCGAGGCGCGCGTCGAGGTCGGCAATCTCGGCGGCAGGCAACAGACCCAGATGCCGCTCGGGCAGGGCGGCATCCGCGTCGCGCGGCAGGCTGCCGGCCCAGGCGATGTCCTCGGGCAGACTGGCGCTGCACAGCTCGGCGTGAAAGGCGCTGCCGACGCGGTTGGCGAGCGCATGCGCGATTGGCGCGCCATCCTTGTAATGCTTGAGGCCCCAGGCGATGGCGCCGAAGCTGCCGGCCATCGCGCCGGCATCGATCACCAGCAGCATCGGCAGCCCCAGCCGGCGCGCGAGCTCCGCGCCAGGCGGCTTGGAGTCATACAGGCCCATCACGCCTTCGACGAGAATCAGGTCGGCGTCCCGCGCGGCACGCGCCAGCCGCCAGCGGGCATCCACCTCCCCGCACATCGCGAGATCGATGTTCTCACAGGGTGCGCCGCTGGCGAGGGCGTGGATCTGCGGATCGAGGAAATCGGGGCCGCACTTGAAGACGCGTACCTTGCGGCCCTGCCGCGTGTGCAGCCGCGCCAGCGCGGCGACCACGATGGTCTTGCCGTGGCCGGAGGCGGGGGCGGCGACGAACAACGCGGGGCAGTTCACCACTCGATCCCCGGCATCGCCTGCACGCCGGCCTGGAAGGCGTGTTTCACCGGCGTCATGTCGGTCACCGTGTCGGCCGCCTCGATCAGCGCTTGCGGCGCGGCGCGGCCGGTGACGATCAGGTGCTGCATCGCCGGCCGCGCGGCGAAGGCGGAGAGCACTTCGGCCGTGTCGAGCCAGCGGTATTTGAGCGCGTAGGTGAATTCGTCGAGGATGACGAGATCGACGGCCGGATCGGCAAGCGCCTGTTTCGCGACCTCCCACGCCGCGTGCGCGGCGGCGGCATCCTTGGCGTCGTCCTGCGTGTCCCAGGTGAAGCCGGCGCCCATCACATGCCAGCGCACGTTCGGCTGCGAGCGGAAGAAGGCTTCCTCGCCGGTGTCGGAGCGGCTTTTCACGAACTGGATCACAACGGCGCACATGCCATGGCCGAGCGCGCGCGCCAGCACCCCGAAGGCGGCCGACGACTTGCCCTTGCCGGTGCCGGTGTGGAGCAGGAACACGCCGCGCGCCGTCGCGGCAGCGCCGACTTTCGCGTCGATGACGGCTTTCTTGCGTTGCATGCGGATCACATGGTCCATGCTTACTCCGGAACAAAAAAGTTTTCCACCCGTCGCAGCGGGTGGCCGTAGAGATCCGACAGCGTCGCGGCATCGAGGATGTCCGCCGCCGGCCCGGCACGGTGACGGCTGTCGCCGTAGAGCAGCACCACTTGATCGCAGTAGCGCAGGGCCAGATTGGGATCGTGCAGCACCATGGCGATCGCCCCGCCCTCGGCGCCAACACGCCGGGTCAGCAGATCGAGCGTGGCGATCTGGTGGTTGAGGTCGAGATGGGCGAGCGGCTCGTCGAGCAGAAAGAGGCGCGGCGCCTGCGCCAGCAGCGCGGCGATGGCGACACGCTGCCGTTCGCCGCCGGAAAGCGTATGGATTTCGCGCTGCTCGAAGCCGGCCAGCCCCAGCGCGGCGAGGGCCGCGCGCGCGAGGGCGGTGTCGGCCGCCGATTCCCAGGCCCAACGCGACAGATGCGGATGGCGACCGGCGAGCACGGTGTCCAGCACGGTGCTGGCGAAGGGGTCGCCGCGCTCCTGACCGAGCCAGCCACGCAGTCGCGCCGCATGGCGCAGGCCATGTTCTGCATAGGTTTTGCCATCGAGACGCAAGGCGCCGGCATCGGCGGCACGCAGGCCGGCCAGTGTGGCGAGCAGCGTCGATTTGCCGGCGCCGTTCCTGCCCAGGATCGCCAGCCGGCTGCCCGGCGCGAGATCGAGGTCGAGATTCAGGCAGACCTTGTGCAGGCCGACGCTGACGGCAAGATCGCGCGCCTGCAGAATCACGGCCGGCTCCTGCCAAGCAGATACAGGAACACCGGCACGCCGATCAGTGCGGTGAGCACGCCGACCGGTAGCTGGATCGGCGCGACGGCGGTGCGCGCCGCCGTGTCGGCCAGCACCAGCAGGCTGCCGCCGGCCAGTACCGACGCCGGCAGCAGCAGGCGCTGGTCGTTGCCGATGGCCAGTCG
The DNA here is from genome assembly GCA_964653505.1 of uncultured Methyloversatilis sp. Lineage (GTDB taxonomy): Bacteria > Pseudomonadota > Gammaproteobacteria > Burkholderiales > Rhodocyclaceae > Sulfuricystis. The sequence continues at coordinate 3,023 of CAZZFN010000031.1, read as the reverse complement.
CACCAGATGCGGCACGATCAGGCCGACGAAGCCGATCGAACCGGCGGTGGTGACCGCCACCGCCGTGGCGAGCGAGGCGACCGCATACACGATGCGCCGCAGCACCGGCACGGCCACGCCCAAGGCGGCTGCCTGCTCGCCGCCGCGGGCCAGCAGGTTCAATTCGCGCGCGAAGGGCAGGGCGACGAGCAGGGCAGCCATCAGCACCGCCAGTGCCGGCAGCGGGTCGACAGCCTGCGACAGGTCGCCCATCAGCCAGAACAGCATGCCGTGAATCTTCTGCTCCGGCGCGAGGGTGAGGATCAGCGCGACGACCGCGCCGCAACCGGCGGCGACCACCACGCCGGTGAGCAAGAGGCGCGTCTGCGTCCAGCTGCCGTCGCCGTGGGCCAGCCCGAACACCAGCAGCATGGCGGCGAGCGCGCCGGCGAAGGAGAAACCCGCGATGCCCAGGCCCGCCAGCCCGAGCAGCATGGCCGACAGCGCGCCGACCCCGGCGCCGCCCGAAATGCCGAGCACATAGGGATCGGCGAGCGGGTTTCTCAGCAGCACCTGCATCAGCGCGCCGGCCAGCGCCAGCAGGCCGCCGCAGGCGAAGCCGGCCAGCGCGCGCGGCAGGCGCAGATCGAGGACGATGGCGCGCGCGGGCGTGTCCGCACCGCCCAACGCCGCCAGCACCTCGCCGAACGGTACGCCGACACTGCCCGCCGCCAGCGCCGTCAAGAGACTCGCCACGCTCAGCAAAGCGAGCAGGGCGAGCACCAGCAGGGCGCGGCGGCGGGTGGGCATGGTCTCAGAGCTTGAATTCCACGCCAACCATCCAGTTGCGGCTGAAATTCACCGGGTAAATCCGGTCATCGCGAACCCAGATGCCATTGGATCGTTCGAACAGGTTCTCGACCGCAGCAAAGAAGGTCATGTCGCCCCGTCGATGGCGATAGGACAGATGGGTCGAGGCATACGCGCGCTGTTTTTGCGCGTTGTTGTTGTCGAAGTCATCCGCTGCCCAGGTGGACGCGCGCCAGACATGGCCGATCTGGAGGATCGAACGTTCGTCGATCCGGTAACCCAGTCCGAGGTTGAGGCTGTGCCGGGGCACGCCGGGAAGCGCCTTGCCGTCATAGGCGCCGCCGCCGTCGTTTTCCCGGTCGATGATCGCGCGCGTGAAGGCGTAGTTGGCGGACAGGGTCAGGCGCTCGGTCGCCCGCCAGGTGTCCTGAAGCTCAAGCCCGTATTTGTGGGATGCGTCGATGTTCGTGTTGTAGGAGGTCAGCCAGTTTCCCGTCGAGTAATAGTAAATCTCGTTCTCCAGGTCGGCGTAAAACAGCACGGCCTTGAGGCGGTTGGTGGGCGTGACGTGATTCAGGCCCAGGTTGAGGGTGCGCGCCGTGGCCGGATGGATGAACTGATTGAAAGTGCCATTCCTGAAAAAGCGGTCGATGTCCGGTGCCTGGAAGGCGCTGTTGTAATTGGCGAACACGGTAAGGGCGGCATCGATGCGGTAGTTGGCACCGAAGTCCCAGCCGTTCAGCCGATGCGATCGCTCCAGGGCGCCACCAGTGTTCGGGCGGTGGCTGTAGTTTACCTCCTCGCTGCGCGCGCCCAGGGAAAGCGTCAGCCGCTCCAGATGGATCTGGCCCTGCGCGAACCAGGCCGCATTCTGCTTGCGGGTCCGCTCGGACAGCCCGATCCGTGTGCCGTCGAAGCCCTGGTAGCCGCCCGTCAATCCCCATCCGGCATCCTGATAGGTGAAGCTGACGTCGTCGGTGACGTAATCGTAGTCCGACGTCCAGCCGGACGTGACAAACCGCGAACGCTTGTCCTCGACGGCATGGCTGGCCTTGATCCTGAGCCGGTCGGTGGCGCGGTATTCGATGGCACCGCGCAGATAGTCGGAGGAGAATTCCTGATGGGTGTAGGTCTTGCCGCCGTTTTGCGCGGGATTGGCGGTGAATTGCGCGAGGGTGAGCCAGCCCGGATAGCGCGTTTCCAGACGGGCGCTCGCGCCTTCCAGGGAAACGGCGACATCCCTCGCCAGCTGGCCCTTGACGTGCAGACGCATGACGTCGCTGGCCGATGTCGCTGGGTGGCCGGCGACATCGGGGTCGCTGGCGCCGTCGCTGCGGCTTGTGTCGTAGCTTGCCGAAACGGACAGCAAGTCGGTTTCGGTGCCCGCCCGCAGGTTCGTCCCCCTGCCGCCGTGACTGCCCGCATAGGCCGACATGCCCACGCCGCGCGGCTGGCGCGTGTGAATCTGGATCGTACCGGCGGTGGCGCCATCCCCATGCACCACCGACCCGCTGCCCTTGGTGATTTCGATGCGCTCGATCTCGGCCAGCGGAATGGCCCCGATCAGCGGAGGCGACATGTCGATATTGTTCAGGCGCTGGCCATCGACGCTCAGAACGATGTTCTGGTATCCGTCCCCGATGCCGAAGCCGCGCATATCGATCTTCGGCGAAAACCGGTTGCCGAAGCTGGGCATGACCTGAACTGAGGTGTGGTTGGCCAGGTAGTCGTAGAGCGTCGTTGCGTTCGATGCCTCGATATTTTTACGGGTGTGGATTTCCGATGCGTAGGGGGCCTCGACATCCGGCGTGACGAAACGCGTCGCCGTGACGACGACGACGGCCTCGTCCTCGACGGGTGCGGCGCTGGCGGGTTGAAAAGCAATGGCAAGCGCAACGGCGATGGCCGTGCGCGAAAGAGGGTTCTGCATGGTGGTCTCCCTGTGCGGCCAGCGTCCCCGCAGGCCGGTGATAAAACGAATGCACAGGGAATGACCGCGCGGGCAGAAACGATCCGCCGACGCGCCGCACCCCGCAGCGCATTCAACTGGATCGTCCGTGGCCGGTCTCCGGGCTCGGAAGTCTTGCCGCCTCGCCTTCCCGGGAATGATCCCAGTGGCTGGATGAGGCAGCCGCACTTCCTTACCGTTGCGGGGGCAGCACAGGCATTGTCTTGGCGACGCACCTGTTTCCCGTTTCACCTGCCGGTCTTGCAACCGGTCAGGCACCGCGGAC
>CAZZFN010000030.1:0-18313 GCA_964653505.1 uncultured Methyloversatilis sp. | reverse complement strand
AGGTTGAAACCTCGCGTGGCCTTGGTTACTGGTGCTGCTGGCCGGAATCGAACTGGCGACCTACTGATTACGAATCAGTTGCTCTACCGACTGAGCTACAGCAGCGCGCTGCAGATTATAGGGGCGGACAGCCCGGGCGACAATCCGGACAGTGCAGCGGCCGTTACTTCCTGCCGAGCTTCGCATGCGCATGACGGGAGAGCGCAAAGGAGCAAAAGATCTTCATCCACAGGGTGATGCCCGCCGCCGCGATCCACTGATCGTAGGCGAGCAGGCCCAGCAGCACCGACACGATGACGACCGCGATCGCGCTGCCGGCGATGAAATTGATGCCCATCTCGATGGGCGCATACTTTTCGGCATTGGGCGGCGGCTCGCCGCGCTTCAGGGCCACCTCGCTGAAATCGTGCTTGAAAAAAATTCGCCAGGCCCGCCGCAGCCAGAAGAAGGCCACGGGGAACAGGGCGAGAAAGAAAAACCAGCGCAGCGGATAGATGCTGAGACCGTCTTCCATGACGATGATCCGTGAAAACCGGAGGTGGCGCGCATTATCGCGCGATGCGCCGCGCCCCCGGCAAAAAAACCGCCCGCGCGCAGGCGGGCGGCATGAGTTGCGAAATGCGGGAAGATCGATCAGTGGGCGACGGCTCCGCCCGCACCGCGCGGAATGCGCACCGACTCGACCATGTGCTGGACTTCCTGCGGCACCGGCTTGGACATCCGGCTCACCAGGAAGGCCACGGCGAAGTTGAGCAGCGCGCCCACCGTGCCGAAGGCGCCGGGGGTGAGACCGAAGAAGCTGTTCGGCCCGCCGATCAGTTCGACGTATTCCGTGCCCCGGATGAAGAAGATGCCGTGGTGCGCGAACACGTAGAAGCAGGTGACGAACATGCCCGCGATCATGCCGGCCATCGCGCCCTTGTCGGTGACGGTCTTGCTGAAGATGCCCATCATGATCGCCGGGAACAGCGACGAAGCCGCCAGACCGAAGGCCAGCGCCACGGTGGCCGCTGCGAAGCCCGGTGGATTGAGCCCCAGATAGCCCGCCAGCACGATCGCCCCCGCCATCGAGATCTTGCCGATGAGGAGCTCGTTCTTCTCGCTCAGATCGGGGATGAAGATGCGCTTGATAATGTCGTGCGAGATGGCCGAGGAAATCGCCAGCAGCAGGCCCGCCGCCGTGGACAGCGCCGCCGCCAGACCGCCGGCCGCCACCAGCGCGATCACCCAGTTGGGCAGTTGCGCGATTTCGGGGTTGGCCAGCACGATGATGTCGGCGTTGACGGTGAGCTCGTTGCCCTTCCAGCCGGCCGCCTCGGCCTTGGCCTTGACGGCTTCGTTCTTGGTCTTGTCGTTGTAATACTGGATGCGGCCGTCGCCGTTCTTGTCCTCGAACTTGAGCAGGCCGGTCTTCTCCCAGCGCTTCATCCATTCCGGACGCTCGTCATATCTGATGCTGGCTTCCGGCGCGAAGAGGTCGGGCCTGGCCTTCACTGCCTCGGCGTTCACCACCAGCTGGCCCTTGGCGTCCTGCGTGATGCCCACGGCGGTGTTGACCGTGCCGTGCAGGTTCAGACGCGCCATGCCGCCCACGGCCGGGGCCACGGTATAGAGCAAGGCGATGAAGATCAGCGTCCAGCCGGCCGAGTAGCGGGCGTCGGCCACCTTGGGCACGGTGAAGAAGCGGATGATGACGTGGGGCAGACCGGCGGTGCCGATCATCAGCGACACGGTGAAGAACACCATGTTGAGCGTGGAGCCCATCGTCTGCGTGGTGTATTGGGTAAAGCCCAGGTCGACCAGCACGCGGTCGATCTGGTCGAGCAGGTGAATGTCCGTGCCGCTCATCGTGCTGCCCAGGCCCAGCATCGGCAGGGGGTTGCCGGTGAGGTTGAGCGAGATGAAGAGAGCGGGAATCGTGTAGGCGACGATCAGCACGACATACTGCGCCACCTGGGTGTAGGTGATGCCCTTCATGCCGCCGAACACGGCGTAGGAGAACACGATGGCCATGCCGATATACACGCCGGTGTCGCTCGATACGTTGAGGAAGCGCGCGAAGGTCACGCCCACGCCGGTCATCTGGCCGACGATGTAGACCACGCAGATGATCAGCAGGCAGACCACTGCGACGGTGCGCACCATCTGGGAATAGTAACGGTCGCCGATGAACTCGGGCACGGTGAACTTGCCGAACTTGCGCAGATACGGGGCGAGCAGGCAGGCCAGGAGGACGTAGCCGCCGGTCCAGCCCATCAGGAAGACCGAGCCGCCGTAGCCCATATTGGCCAGCAGGCCGGCCATCGAGATGAAGGAAGCGGCCGACATCCAGTCGGCGGCGGTCGCCATGCCGTTGGTGATGGGGTGAACCCCGCCGCCGGCGACGTAGTAGTCGGAAGTCGAACCGGCGCGCGCCCAGATGGCGATGCCGATGTAGAGCGCGAAGGTGGCGCCGACGACCAGATAGGTGATGGTTTGCAGATCCATGAACGGGGGCTCCTCAGTCTTCGTGAACGTCGAATGCGCGATCGATGTCGCCCATCTTCTTCGCGTACCAGAAGATCAGCGCGATGAAGGTGTAGATGGCGCCTTGCTGGGCGAACCAGAAGCCGAGCGGATAGCCGCCGAGATCGATGCGGTTGAGCGCACCGGCGAACAGGATGCCCGCGCCGATGGAAACCGCTGCCCAGATGACCAGGATGATCGCCAGGAGGCGAAGCGTGGCCCTCCAGTACCCTTGCGCGTCGTGGTTTAACTGCATGATTCGTGCTCCCCTATGTGGTTGTGACGGCCAAAGCCCCGCCTTGGCAGCGCGCATTCTGGGAGAGCAAACTTACTCCGGCCTTACAGACGCCGCGCCGGGGCGCCGTTCATGACAAAGGGAAATCGGCGCCGGCCCGCCGGCGGCCGCGGCCGTCTACAGCCGGTAATCGAGCTGGATGCGGCCCTGCAGCTTCTTGGCCTGCTTGAGCGCCTCCTTGAGGACGAGCCGGTCGAGCTCGTTGAGCCGTTCCGGATCGACGCGATTGGCCCGCCCCAGCGGGGTGCCGTCCTGCTGCGCCCGCAGGCGCAGCTGCTGGAGGAAGAAGAAGCCGTCGATGATCGCGCCGATGTCGTCGCGTCCCACCTTGCCCAGCTCCGCCGCGGCGCGCAGGCGCTCGGGCGTGCTGGTGGCGCCGATGCCGTTGGCCAGCGCAAGGATGCGCGCCACATCGACGAACAGCCTCACCCCGCTCGCCTTGAGGTCGATGGTGTGCGGGAAGTCCTTGTTGTCGTCGAAGCTGAAGTCGCGGATCATGCCGAGCGGCGGGCGCACGCGCAGCGCGTTCTCGGCCATGAAACGCAGGAAGAGCGTGGCGGCGGGGATCGTGCGCCGCAGCCAGTCGCTCAGTTCGCCCGCCAGCTCCTCCGCGCCGAAGATCGGCCGGAAATCGAAATAGATCGTCGCATCGAGCAGCGCCTGCGGCGTCGCGGAGCGCAGCCAGCTGCCGAAACGCCCCTGCCATTCCTCCACCGACAGGCACAGCTGCGGATTGCTGGCCATGACATTGCCCTTGCAGAGAGGAAAGCCGAGGACGTCGAGACGCCGGTTCACCTCGGCGGCGAAGGGCAGCAGGGCCTGGCGCACCGCCTCCGCCGCTTGCGCCGGCGCCGCAAACACGATGCCGTTGTCCTGATCGGAGGCAAGCGTCTGCTCGTAGCGCCCTTCCGAACCGAAGGCCAGCCAGCACCAGGGCGTCCTCGGCAGCTCGAATTCGTTGCGGGTCAGCTCGATCAGGCGCACCGTCAGGTGGTCGTTGAGGGAAGAAATCATCTGGGTCAGCGGCTCCGCCGCCCCGCCCTCGGCGAGGGTGCGCTGCGCCAGCTTGCGGATGTCCTCGGCCGCCGCGCTCAGGCCGCCCAGATCGCGCGCGCCGCGGATCGCGCCGGAGATCGCCTTGCCGCCGCCGCTTTGCAGTTCGTAGATATCTTCCTGCGAGACGATGCCCTTCAGCTTGCCGGCGGCATCGACGATGATGACATGGTGGATGCCGTGGCGCGCCATGACGAGGGCCGCCTGGTAAACGGTGGCGCGCCAGTTGAGCATCTGCAGGCCGCTGCCGCTCATGACGCTCGACACCATCTGGTCGAGGTCGCCGGCCTTGGCCGCGACCTTGTGGAGCAGGTCGCGCAGGGTGAAGATGCCGATCGGCCGGATGCTTTCCGGCTCGACGACGACGATCGAGCCGATGCGCTGCTCGGACATCAGCAACACGGCTTCGCGCAGGGTGCTTTCGGGCGTGACGGCGACCGGCGCACGCTTGATCAGCGCCGCCAGGGGACTGTGCAGGGTGGGACGGAGGGCCATGATCGCGGTACGGGGTGGGGTTCGCGTTTCGCGCGGCGGAAGGGAAGCGGACGGGCGCACCGCGATGATAGCGCCGCGGCGCCGCGTCGGGAGTATCCTTGCGCGCATGCGGATACTTATTGTCGAAGACGATCCGATGATCGCGGACGGTTTGACGCGCGCGCTGCGCAAGTCCTCGTATGCGGTCGACAGCGTCGACAACGGCGTCGATGCGGATACGGCCCTGGCCTCGCAGCCGTTCGACCTGCTGATTCTCGATCTCGGCCTGCCCAGACTGCCCGGCATCGAGGTGCTCAGGCGCCTGCGCGCCCGCAGGAATGCCCTGCCCGTGCTGATCCTCACCGCCCAGGACGGGCTGGAGGAGCGCGTGCGCGGCCTGGACGCCGGCGCCGACGATTATCTGACCAAGCCCTTCGCCCTGCCCGAACTCGAAGCCCGGGTGCGCGCCCTCACCCGGCGCGGCACGGCGCAGTCGAAGCTGCTCGAATTCGGTTGCCTCAGCTACGACCAGGGCGAGCGCAGCGCGCGCTGCAACGGCCGCATCCTCGACCTGTCGGCGCGCGAACTGGCCCTGCTCGAGATCCTCATGCTGCGGGTCGGCCGGCTGGTCGGCAAGGATCAGCTGGTCGACCATCTGTGCGGCTGGGGCGAGGAGGTGAGCAACAACGCGATCGAGGTGTATATCCACCGCCTGCGCAAGAAACTGGAACCCCAGGGGATCCGCATCGCCACCGTGCGCGGGCTGGGCTACTGCCTCGACAAGCCGCGCGAGGAGCCCCGTGCCGGAACGTAGGGGGCGCCAGCGCACATCGGTTTTCAGCGATCCGCGCCCCGTCCTCAACTCCCTGTTCGGGGAGATTCTCGACTGGATGCTGGCCCCCTTGCTGCTGGTCTGGCCGATTTCCATCGCCGCGACGCACCACGTCGCCGACCGCATCGCCGACCAGGCCTACGACTACGTGCTGGCCGAGCACGTCGTGCGCATCGCCGCCAGCCTGCGCCAGACGCCCGACGGCGTCGTCGCGATCCTGCCGCCGTCGGCCGCCGCGCCGAGCCCGGAAGATCCGGTGGACCGGATGTTTTTCCAGCTGGCGCTGGCCGGCGGCGATGCGCTGGCCGGCAGCGCCGACCTGCCGGGGCCGGCTGCGGGCGACGCGCTGCAGCCGGGGGTGGTGCATTTCCGCGACGGCAATCTGCACGGTGAACCCGTGCGCATCGCCTATCAGCTGCTGCCCTCGCAGTTCGACGCCCGTCCGCTGCTGGTGCAGGCCGCGGAAACGCGCAGGCAGCGCAAGCTGATGTCCTCGCGCATCATTTCCGGCGTCCTGCTGCCGCAATTCGCGATCATTCCGCTCACCGTCGTGCTGGTCTGGCTGGGCCTGTCGCGCGGCCTGCGCCCGCTCGAACGCCTGCGCCAGCGCATCCGCGACCGTCGCCCCGACGATCTGGCGCCGATCAATCTGCAAACCGTTCCCGAGGAGCTGCATCCCATCGTCGCGGCCTTCAACGACATGATGGAGCGCCTGCAGGCCAACCTCGACGCCCAGCAGCGCTTCATTTCCGCCGCCGCCCATCAGCTCAAGACGCCGCTCACCGGCCTGAAGACGCAGATCGATCTGGCCCTGCAGGAAAAGGATGCCGCGCAGCTGCCCGACTATCTGCAGCGCATCTCGGCCGGCGTCGAACGGGCCTCGCACCTGACCTACCAACTGCTGGCGCTGGCGCGCGCCGAAGCGAGCCACGACCGGGCCGCGCGGGAGAAAGAAACCGTCGATCTCGGCGCGCTGACGCGCGAGGTCGCCATGCAGTGCGCGCCGCGGGCGCTGGCGCGCAACATCGATCTCGGCTTCGAAGCGGACGACGCGCCGATGGAAATTCGCGGGGCGCCTTTGCTGCTGCGCGAAATGATCGACAACCTGGTCGACAACGCGATCAAGTACACCCCGCCATACGGCACGGTCACCGTGCGCCTGCGGCGCGGCCCGGAGTGGATCGTCGAGGTCGAGGACGATGGCATCGGCATCGCGGCGGAAGAGCGCGGGCAGATCTTCGACCGCTTCTACCGGGTTCTGGGCACGGCCGCGGACGGCAGCGGGCTCGGCCTGGCGATCGTCAAGGAGATCGCCGACCTGCACGATGCCCGGATCGAGGTGCTGCCGAATCCGCGCGGCCAGGGCACCCTGATGCGGGTGCGCCTGCCTATGACTTAGGGCTGACGCGCATCCTGTGCACCGCAGCAATTATTGCGGTGCATCAAAGGGTTATCGCGCTCTGTAAGTTTTCCGTAAGGTTTGTGCCCGACCATTGCCGCGTCGCATCGGGAAGTGGCTGTGCGACATGGCGAATCTCAAGCGTCGCGCAGACGACCGGGAGCCGTCCCCTAGGAGCGTCCGTTCCGACGGGCGCGCGTCGTTCGAACAACCGAGGAGGAAGCTACTCATGCAGCTGACCGAAAAGCACCGGGAATACTGGCGCAAAAACCTCAGAATCACCGCGATTCTTCTCAGCATCTGGTTCGTGGCGACCTTCGTGGTCGCCTGGTTCTCCCGCGAGCTGAACACGATCGAGATCATCGGCCCGCTGGGTTTCTACATGGGCGCACAGGGCACGCTGATCATCTACGTCCTGATCATCTGGTTCTATGCCCGGTACATGAACGACATGGACAAGGAATACGGCGTCCATGAAGGGGAGGACGACTGATGGCAACCGCTACCCAGGGCAACAAGGCCTTTTACAACCAGCTCAAGCGCTACTACTCGCTCTACACCGGCGGCTTCGTCGCCTTCGTGGTGTTTGTCGGCATCCTCGAGCTGATGGGCGTGCCGCACAAGATTCTCGGCTACATCTTCCTGTTCGCCACCATCGCGCTCTATGCGGGCATCGGCTTTCTGTCGAAGACGGCGGACGTCTCGGAGTATTACGTCGCCGGCCGGCGCGTGCCCGCGGTCTTCAACGGCATGGCCACCAGCTCGGACTGGATGTCGGCGGCCAGCTTCATCGGCATGGCGGGCACCCTTTACGCCAGCGGCTACGACGGCCTGGCCTTCATCATGGGCTGGACCGGCGGCTACGTGCTGGTCGCGCTGCTCCTGGCGCCCTACCTGCGCAAGTTCGGCCAGTTCACCATTCCGGACTTCCTCGGCGCCCGCTATGGCGGCAACATCCCGCGCTTGCTCGGCGTGATCGCCGCGATCCTGGTCTCTTTCGTCTATGTGGTCGCGCAGATCTACGGCGTGGGCCTGATCACCAGCCGCTTCACCGGGCTCGAGTTCGGCATCGGCGTATTCGTCGGTCTGGCCGGCATCCTGGTCTGCTCCTTCCTGGGCGGCATGAAGGCGGTGACGTGGACGCAGGTAGCGCAGTACATCATCCTGATCATCGCCTACATGATTCCGGTGGTCTGGCTGTCGGTGATGCACACCGGCATGCCGGTGCCGCAGATCGCCGCCTATACCACCGCCCTGCCCAAGGTAACGGCCCTCGAGAAGGAGTTCAACGACAAGACCACGCCGAAGGGCGCGGCCGAGGATTCGGTACGCCAGATCTTCCGCGATCGCGTCGCCGCCGCCAACGAGAGGCTCAAGGCCCTGGAAGCCGGCGGCGCCGCCTACCTCGCCGAGGAGAAGGCGAAGCTCGAGGCCCGCGTCGCCGAACTGAAGGCGGCCGTCCCGGTGGATCCCAAAGCCGTCGAGGCCGCCGAGAAGGCCGTCAAGGACTTCCCGGCCACGCCCGACGACGCCAAGGATGCCTGGACCAAGCAGAGGAATGCCGCGGCGGCACGTGCCGGCCCGGTGCGGGCCCACACCGAGCCCTTCCAGGGCAGGGACGAGGCCGCGCGCGAACGGGCCAAGAAGAACTTCCTCGCCCTGGTGTTCTGCCTGATGGTGGGTACCGCCGCGCTGCCGCACATCCTGATGCGCTTCTACACCACGCCGTCGGTGCGCGATGCCCGTCGCTCGGTGTTCTGGACGCTGTTCTTCGTCTTCCTGCTCTACTTCACCGCCCCGGCGCTCGCCGTGCTGGTCAAATACGACATCTACAGCACCGTGGTGGGAATACCGTTCTCCCAGTTGCCCGCCTGGGTCTCGAACTGGGCGGCGGTAGACCGAACCCTGATGGCGATCACCGACCTCAACAAGGACGGCATCGTGCAGCTGGCGGAAATCACCATCGGCAACGACCTGATCGTGCTAGCCACGCCGGAAATCGCCGGCTTGCCCTACGTGATCTCCGGTCTCGTCGCCGCCGGCGGTCTCGCCGCCGCGCTCTCGACCGCCGACGGCCTGCTGCTGACCATGGCCAACGCGCTGTCCCACGACGTGTATTACAAGATGCTCGACCCGAAGGCCACCACGGTGCGCCGCATCGCGGTTTCCAAGGGCCTGCTGCTGGTCGTTGCGGTGATCGCCGCCTACGTCACCAGCCTCAAGCCCGGCGACATCCTGTTCCTCGTCGGTGCGGCCTTCTCGATGGCAGCCTCGGCCTTCTTCCCCGCCCTGGTCCTGGGCATCTTCTGGAAGCGGGCGAACCAGACGGGCGCCATCCTGGGCATGACGGGCGGTCTGGCGGTGTGCCTGTATTACCAGATCACGACCTACCCGTTCTTCGGCATCAACAACCCGCTGTGGTGGGACATCAACCCGATCGCGGCCGGCATCTGGGGCATCCCGGTCGGCTTCGCCGGCGTGATCCTCGGCTCCTTGCTCGCGCCGGCGCCCAGCAAGGAAATCCAGGAGCTGGTCGACCACGTGCGTTATCCGAGCCTGGAAGGCGACATCGACACCCGGGGCACTTGAGTTTTACCGGAGGAGGAGAGGGGACGCCAAGTCCCCCGCATGCAGGCCGGCCCCCACGGGGGTCGGCCTTTTTACGCCGCGGGTCGCGCCGTCGCGCCCGCGCCGACTTTCTTCAGAAAGGCAGCTCCGGAATGAGCTTCATCAGGTCGGCGCGACCGGCCTCCTGCACCAGCCGCCTGGCGCGTTTCGGATCGATCCCGACCAGCTTTTCGACCACCTGGGTCACTTCTTCCGGGCGGTTGGCGTGATGCAGGGCCATCCCCCACTGATAAAAGGCCTCGCCGTTCAGGGGCTGCAGGGTCGCTGCCTCCTGAAAAGCCGCCGCCGCGTCGTCGTGACGGCCGAGCCGGGCGCTCGCCAGCCCGATGCCATACCAGGCCCGGTCCTGCGCCGGCTTGAGGCGCACCGACTCCCTGAAAGCGGCGATGGCGGCCTCGATCTTGCCCAGGCGTTCGCGCGCAAAGCCGAGATTGAACCAGACATCGGAATCCTCCGGCCGCGCCTCCAGCACCTGCTCGAACCAGCTTTCCGCCGCATCCCAGCGATTGCGCTGCGCCGCGATCGCGGCCAGATGGCGCAAGGTTTCGGGATCGCGCGGATCGACGCGGATGGCTTCGACGAAGGCGGCGTAAGCGCCGTCGGTCCTGCCGAAGAAATGCAACAGCCAGCCGCGGGCATAATGCCGCCAGTGGTCGTAATTCATCGTTCTCCCATTTTCGACTGTAGATCCCACCCCGAAAAATTCTCCCCCAGGGGCAGAAACCCTCGGGGCGGCCCTGCGTGTTTCTTGAGAGGTCGGAACATACCATGACACACCCCGAGCTTTTCGCCATCGGCGTGGTGCGCGCGCTCGTCGAGGTCGCACTGCTGTTTCTCGTCGGCCAGGGCGTGCTCGCCCTGCTGGCGGGCAGCCGTCGCCACGACAACATCGTCTACAAGCTGTTCGTCATCGTGACCAGCCCGGTGCTGAAGATCGTGCGCTTCATCGCGCCGCCGCAGATCCTCGACCGGCACCTGCCTTTCGTCGCCTTTTTCGTGCTGCTGTGGTTGTGGCTCGGCCTGGCCTGGCTGAGAAAGACCTATTGCGAAGCCAACCTGTTGCAATGCTTCTAGCCGCGCGGCGCCCCACGCGCCCCGTGCGGGAAACCGTGCGGGGCGTTTTCTTTGTGGCTACTTGTAAGGCAACGCCAGTTGCGGGAGGGGGAGCGGGGCGAACTCCGGATCCTTATGCACCAGGGTGGCGGCCTTCAGTTCGGCTGCCGCCGCGATCCAGGCATCCGCCAGCGAGAGCCGTTCGGTGGCTTTCAGGCGCGCCGCCGTTTCGAGCATTTCCGGCGTTTCGTGCAGCCATTCGATGGGCAGGGCGAGGCATTGCGCATGGGCCAGCCGACCGGCAGCTTCGCCTTCATCCTTCCAGACGCGGTAGAGCACTTCCATGAGGGTGATGAAGCAGCCGAAGCAACGCGCCTTGCCGGCCTGCGCCCGGGCCAGCAGGGCGGCGATCTCGTCCGCGCCCGCTTCGTCGTCGCGCAGGGCGAGCAGGGCGGAGGTGTCGAGCAGCCAGCGTTTCATTCGCGCTTGCCGTCGACGCGGCGTTCGGCGAGCAGACGTTTGGTTGCGCCACCCTTGCCGCGCCCGCGAAAGGCGGCGATCGGGTCCGCGCGCACCGGGCTGACGCGCAGGGTCTCGCCCTCGACGATCCATTCCAGCCTGTCGGCTGGCGAGAGATTGAAATGCTTGCGAATGGCGGCGGGCACGACGGTCTGGCCGCGCTGGGTCAAGGTGCTGCGCATGATCGGTCTCCGGTGAATTACATTATGTGCTGAAACATAATTCATTTGGCAGCGCAAGGCAAGTGCCTCAGGGGTTGACAACGGCAGAGGGGCTCGCCGCGTGGGATACAATCGGCCGTCCCCCAGCCATCAAGCCGACGCTGCACGGTGCCCAGCACCCGGTGTCTCTCGCGTTTCATTCCCGGGAGAGAATCGACATGGATGCCATCGACCCGAGTCAATTGCGTGAATGGATTCCCTACTTACGCTCGCTGCTGGGCGTCGGCGTCATCCTCGTCATCGCCTGGGTGCTGCTGCCGGAGCCGCCGCGATGAGGCTGTCGCTGCGCTTCGTCCTGCCGCTGGTCGTGGTGCTGGCGGGCTTCGCCTATGCGCTGGTGCCATTCGTCGATCAGATGACGCTGCGCTGGTTCATGCGCGACATGGACATCCGCGCCACGCTGATCGCCAACACGGTGGGCGAGCCGCTGCTGGAGCAGGTGGCTACGGGTTCCCGGAAGAAGATCGACGCCTACTTCACGCGCATGACGCAGGACGAGCGTCTCTATGCCGTCGGCTACTGTGCCGCGCCGACAAAGCAGCCCCTGGCATCGAGCCTGTTGCCCGGCGACATCCGCTGCGACAACCTCGCCCGTTTCGAGGCGGGCGGCGATCCGGTTCTGAAAAGCACCAGCGGCACGCTGCATGTGGCGGTGAAGACCATGCAGCATGCACAAGGCGAATCCGGCAAGCTGGTGCTGGTGCACGACATGAGCTTCGTCGAGCGGCGCAGCGAGGAAACGCGCCGTTATGTCTTCTATTTCTTCGCCGGGCTGGCGGCCGTCATTTCTCTGCTGACCGTGATCATCGCGCAGCTGTCCTGGCGCGGCTGGGTGCAGGGGATGCGCGCCCTGCTCTCCGGCGAGGTGCCGCCCGGCGAGGCGCAGATCGGGCAGGCGCACCCGGAGTTCGAGCCGATCGCCCGCGACCTGGAACGCCTGCTGCGCGAGCTGGAAACCGACAAGCGCTCGCGCGACGAGGGGCAGACCCACTGGTCGGCCGCCACGCTGCGCGCCATCTTGCAGGGCGAACTGCGCGGCGAGGATGTCATCGTCGTTTCCAACCGCGAACCCTACATCCACCAGAGGAAGGGCGGGCGCATCGAGGTGCAGCGCCCGGCGAGCGGCCTGGTCACGGCCCTGGAGCCGATCATGCGCGCCTGCTCCGGCACCTGGGTCGCCCACGGCAGCGGTTCGGCCGACCGCGATGTCGTGGATGCACGCGACCACGTGCAGGTACCGCCGGAAAAACCCGCCTACCAGATCCGCCGCCTGTGGCTGACGCCCGAGGAGGAGGCCGGCTACTACTTCGGCTTCGCCAACGAGGGCCTCTGGCCCTTGTGCCACATCGCCCATGTGCGGCCGACCTTCCGCTCCGCCGACTGGGCGCACTACGAAGCCGTCAATCGCAAATTCGCCCAGGCCGTGGTCGAGGAGTCGAAGACATCCGCGCCCATCGTGCTGGTGCAGGACTACCACTTCGCCCTCTTGCCGCGCATGATCCGCGAACGGCTGCCGGACGCGACGGTGATCACCTTCTGGCACATCCCCTGGCCGAATCCCGAGTCCTTCTCGATCTGCCCGTGGCGCGAGCAGATCGTCGACGGCATGCTCGGCAGCAGCATCCTCGGCTTCCATACCCAGTCCCACTGCAACAACTTCGTCGACACGGTGGATCGCCTGCTCGAAGCGCGCGTGGATCGCGAGTCCTATCGCGTCAGCCTCGATGGTCACGTCACCGCCGTGCGGCGTTACCCGATTTCCATCGACTGGCCGCCGGGGCCGGAGATGGTCGGCAAGCCGATGGCCGACTGCCGCGCGGAAGCGCGCACCGCCAATGGCCTGCCGCCCGATCACGCCATCGGCATCGGCGTCGACCGCCTCGACTACACCAAGGGCATCGTCGAGCGCTTCCGCGCCATCGAGCGGCTGCTGGAACTCAAGCCGGAATGGATCGGCCGTTTCAGCTTCGTCCAGATCGCCGCGCCGACGCGCTCCAGCATCGAGGAATACCAGTCGCACGAAGCCCAGGTGCGCGCCCTGGCGGCGCGCATCAACGAGCGCTTCAGCCCGTCCGGCCGCGCCGGCCCGCCGCCGATCGTCCTGAAGATCGAGCACCACGAGCCGCGCGATGTCTATGAGTATTACCGCGCCGCCGAGGTCTGCTTCGTCAGCAGCCTGCACGACGGCATGAACCTCGTCGCCAAGGAATTCATCGCCGCGCGCGACGACGAGCGCGGCGTGCTGGTGCTTTCGCAATTCACCGGCGCGGCGCGCGAGCTGCCCGAGGCGTTGATCGTCAATCCCTACGACGCCGACCAGTGCGCCGCCGCCCTGCATCTCGCGCTGACCATGCCGGCGCACGAGCAGCGCGATCGCATGCGCCTGATGCGCCGCCTCGTCGGCGAGTTCAACGTCTATCGCTGGGCCGGACGCATGCTGCTCGACGCGGCGATCATGCGCCGCCGCGGGCGCCTGCCCGATCTGGCCGCCGTCGCCACCTCCGGGGGCAGCAATGGCTAGGGCCGCCTTGCCGCAGGCGCGGCCGGAATGGGCCTATTTCCTCGACGTGGATGGCACGCTGATCGAGTTCGCCGACAGCCCCGGCGGCGTGCATGTCGACGATGCGCTGCTCGGTCTGGTCGCGCGCCTGCATCATGCCTGCGGCGGCGCGCTGGCTCTGGTCAGCGGCCGCACGCTCGCCGACCTGGAACAGCGCCTCGGCAGCGTGCGCATTCCGCTCGCCGGCCAGCACGGGCTGGAACGCCGCGACGCTGCCGGCCGGCGGCATGCGCATGCGACACCGCCGGTCGCCAAGCGCGAACTGCGCCGCCGCCTCGATGCCGTCGTCGCGCGTCACCCCGGCTTGCTGCCGGAAGACAAGGGGCTGACGCTGGCCCTGCATTACCGCCGGGCGCCGAGGCTTGCCGCCTGGCTGCACCGCCTGCTCGCCGGCTGGGTCGCCGGGCACGCGGACTTGCAGCTGCAGAAAGGCAAGCGCGTGCTGGAGATCAAGCCGGCCGGTTTCGACAAAGGCTCGGCCATCGCCGAATTCATGGCAGAGGCGCCCTTCCAGGGGCGCCTGCCGGTGTTCATCGGCGACGACGTCACCGACGAGCACGGCTTCGCGCGCGTCAATCGGCTCGGCGGCCATTCCGTGAAAGTCGGCGCCGGCAGGACGGCGGCCCGTTACCGCCTGAGGGACGTCGCCGCCGTGCGCGGCTGGCTGGCGGGCGCCCTGCGGGCACAAGGAGAGAACGCATGACGCCTTCGCTGGACCTCGCACTGATCGGCAACTGCACGGTCGGCGCACTGATCGACGCGCGCGGCGAGATGGCCTGGGCCTGCGTGCCGCGCTTCGACGGCGACGCCGCCTTCTGCTCGCTGCTGCGCCCGCGCGGCGAACCCGGCGGCACGGATGACTTCGGCTATTTCGCGGTCGAACTGGCCGAGTTCGAGCGTTCCGAGCAGCACTACCTCGACAACACCGCCGTGCTCGTCACGCGCCTCTTCGACCGTCACGGCGGCTGCGTCGAGATGACCGACTTCGCGCCGCGCTTTGCACACTTCGGCCGCATGTTCCGGCCGATGACCCTGGTGCGCGGCCTGCGCCGCGTCGCCGGTTCGCCGCGCGTCGCGGTGCGCCTGCGGCCGGCCTGCGATTACGGCGCGCGGCGCCCGGCCGTGACCTTCGGCAGCCACCATATCCGCTATGTGAGCCCGGGCTTCGTGCTGCGCCTGACCACCGATGCCTCGATCACCGCGATCCTGCAGGAAACGCCCTTCTTCCTCGAAGAGGCGGCCACCTTCATCCTCGGCCCGGACGAATCCCTGCACGAGGCGGTCGCCGACGTCGGCCGCCGGTTTCTTGAGGAGACCGTCGGCTACTGGCGCAACTGGGTGCGCCAGCTGGCGATTCCCTTCGAGTGGCAGGACGCGGTGATCCGCGCCGCCGTCACGCTCAAGCTCAACGCCTACGACGACACGGGCGCCATCGTCGCCGCCATGACCAGTTCCATTCCCGAGGCGGCGGGCAGCGCGCGCAACTGGGACTATCGCTACTGCTGGCTGCGCGACGGCTATTTCGTCGTCAATGCCCTGAACCGCCTCGGTGCCACCAGCACGATGGAACGCTATCTCGCCTATATCCTCAACATCGCGGCGGGGGCGGCGGGCGGCACCTTGCAGCCGGTCTATGGCATCGACGGCCGCGCCACGCTGGAAGAGCGCGAGGTGGCCGGCCTGCCCGGCTATCGCGGCATGGGGCCGGTGCGCGTCGGCAATCAGGCCTATGCGCAGATACAGCACGATGTCTATGGTTCGGCGATCCTCGCCGCCACCCATGTCTTCTTCGACCGGCGGCTGGCGCGGCGCGGCGACGAAGCGTTGTTCCGCCGCCTCGAACCGCTCGGCGAGCGTGCCGTGGCCATGCACGACCAGCCCGACGCCGGGCTGTGGGAGCTGCGCGGCAGCGCGCGCGTGCATACCTTCTCTGCCGTGATGTGCTGGGCCGCCTGCGACCGCCTCGCGCGCATCGCCGCCCATCTGGGACTCGATGCGCGTACCGAATACTGGCGTGCCCAGGCCGGGCGCATCCAGCGCGTCGTCGCGACGCGCGCCTGGAACGAAAAGCGCCGCAGTTTCGTTGCGACCTTCGAGGGCGAGGGCATGGACGCCAGCCTGCTGCTGCTGGCCGAGGTCGGCTTTCTCGATGCCGCCGACCCACGCTTCGCCGCTACCGTGGCCGCCGTCGAACGGGACCTGCGGCGCGGCGATTTCATCTTCCGCTACGTCGAGAAGGACGATTTCGGCGAACCGGAAAACGCCTTCATCGTCTGCAGCTTCTGGTATGTGAATGCGCTGGCCGCCATCGGCCGGCGCGACGAGGCGCACGCGCTGTTCGAGAAACTGCTCGCCTGCCGCAACCGCCACGGCCTGCTCGCCGAACACATCGACACGAAGACCGGCGAGCAGTGGGGCAACTTCGTGCAGACCTACAGCATGGTCGGCCTGATCAACTCGGCCATCCGCCTGTCCATCCGCTGGGACCAGGCGTTCTGAACTTCTCTCAGCTGCCGCGCTTCTTCACCACGAAGTGCGCGTGGCGGCTGATGGCGAAGTCGATGATGATCTTCAGCCAGAAGGTGATGCCGCCGACGAAGTTGACGCCCATGACGAGGGGCGCGTAACGCGCCGCGTTCGGTGGCGGTTCCCCCCGCTTGAGGGCGACCTCGCTGAAATCGTTCTTGAAAAAATCCGGTAGGCCCGTCGCAGCCAGAGCCCTGTTCGTCATCGTGACCAGCCCGGTGCTGAAGATCGTGCGCTTCATCGCGCCGCCGCAGATCCTCGACCGGCACCTGCCTTTCGTCGCCTTTTTCGTGCTGCTGTGGTTGTGGCTCGGCCTGGCCTGGCTGAGAAAGACCTACTGCGAAGCCAACCTGTTGCAATGCTTCTAGCCGCGCGGCGGCGTTGTCCTCGACGCGGGCTTTCTTCTCCTTCTCAAGAAACACGAAGGGCCATCCCATTTTATGATTGTGCTACAATTTCAAACATAGCCAACCTGCCTGGAGTCGCCCCATGATTCTCGAACGCACCGACCAAGCTATCTCCACCACCGACCTGCAGCGCCAGGGCAAAGCCCTGCTTGACCGCCTGCAAAGGGGCGATCAGGACAAATACGTCGTGATGCGCGACAACCGCCCCGCGTGTGTGATGTTGCCCATCGCCACCTATGAAGCGCTGGTGGATGAACTGGAAGATATGCGTATCGACGCCATCGCCGCCGAGCGCGCCGCCACGTTCGACCCGGCCACGGCGATCAACCACGAAGACATGTGCAAGCGCTTCGGCGTCGCGCCCTGATGGCCTGGCGCGTCATCTATCATGACGGGGTCTATGCCGATCTGCGCCTGCTCGGTCCGGCCGAGGCGCGCACCGTGCTCGCGGTCATCACCCAGCGCATCCAGAACGGCGATCCCGATAAGTCCGGCAAAGCGCTTTCTGGTTCGCTCGCCGGCTTCCGCCGCATCCGCACAGGCAGCACGCGCATCGTCTACCGGATCAACAAAAAAGCCGTCGAGGTGCTGGTCATCGCCGTTGGCCAGCGGCGCGATGCCCGGGTATATGCCACCGCCGAGGATCGGCTGCCCTGACCCGGAAAAACGCAACGACAGGCCTACAGGAACAAGGTGTTACCAGAGCCAACTTTTTTCGGAACCGCCAAAGCAAACGCCCCACACGGTTTCCCGCGCGGGGCGCTGTTCAGGAGGAAGGGGGTAACGGGGGAAACCAAAGTTTCCCCTGTTCCTATCCTGACATGATGCGCTCGGCTACGCCGATCACATCATGTCCATGCCGCCCATGCCGCCCATGCCGCCCATGCCCGGCGCGCCGCCGGCCGCCGGCTTGTCCTCGACCAGCTCGGCCACCATGGCATCGGTGGTGAGCATCAGGCCGGCGATGGATGCGGCGTTCTGCAGCGCGGTGCGGGTGACCTTGGTCGGGTCGAGCACGCCCATCGCCACCATGTCGCCGTATTCGCCGCTGGCGGCGTTGTAGCCGAAGTTGCCCTGGCCTTCCATGACCTTGTTGACGACCACCGAGGGCTCGTCGCCGGTGTTGGCGACGATCTCGCGGATCGGCTGCTCGAGGGCGCGCATGACGATCTTGATGCCGGCGTCCTGGTCGTGGTTGTCGCCCTTGACGCTGACCGCGGCGCGGGCGCGCAGGAAGGCCACGCCGCCGCCGGCGACGATGCCTTCTTCAACGGCGGCGCGCGTGGCGTGCAGCGCGTCCTCGACGCGCGCCTTCTTCTCCTTCATCTCCACTTCGGTGGCGGCGCCGACCTTGATCAGCGCCACGCCGCCGGCCAGCTTGGCCACGCGCTCCTGCAGCTTTTCCTTGTCGTAGTCGCTGGTGGCTTCCTCGATCTGGGTGCGGATCTGGGCAACGCGCGCCTTGATCGCATCTTCGGAACCGACGCCGTCGATGATCGTGGTGTTTTCCTTGGCAACCTCGATGCGCTTGGCCTGGCCCAGGTCCTTCAGGGTGGCCTTCTCGAGCGTCAGGCCGACTTCCTCGGCGATCACCGTGCCGCCGGTGAGGATGGCGATGTCTTCCAGCATGGCCTTGCGGCGGTCGCCGAAGCCCGGCGCCTTGACGGCGACGGTCTTGAGGATGCCGCGCAGGTTGTTGACCACCAGGGTGGCCAGCGCTTCGCCATCGACGTCCTCGGCGATGATCAGCAGCGGACGGCCGGCCTTGGCGACTTGCTCGAGCACCGGCAGCAGGTCGCGGATGTTGGAGATCTTCTTGTCGTGCAGCAGGACGAAGGGAT
>CAZZFN010000029.1:0-19522 GCA_964653505.1 uncultured Methyloversatilis sp. | reverse complement strand
TGCCAATCAACCCAGCAAGCACCTACACCTATCGGCTGTTTATTTTTTAAAGAACGCGCTGCACCGAGCAGCGAAGAGCCGCGCATTATACCTACCGAGATTCATGCGTCAACAAACTCGCAAAAATATTTCCACGGTGCGACGCGAACCCGTCAAGAGATCGCGATGCGGGCGAATTTGCGCTTGCCAACCTGAAGCACAACGGTGCTTCCCGCAGTCAGGATCAAGGCCTTGTCGGAAACCTTTTCACCATCGATGCGTACCCCGCCCCCATCGATCATCCGCAAGGCTTCAGAGGTACTGGCAACCAGTCCGGATTGCTTCAACACCTGTGCAATCGGGCCCGGTGGCACGGCAAGCTGCGGCATGTCTTCCGGCATTGCGCCACGCTGGAAACGCGCCTGAAACTCCTCAAGGGCCTGCTGCGCGGCTGACTGGCCGTGGAAACGCGCCACCAGCTCCAGGGCAAGCAGTATCTTGACATCGCGCGGATTGAAACCCTGGTCGACATCGCGTTTCAGATTGGCAATTTCCTGGCAGGAGCGAAACGACAACAGTTCGAAATAACGCCACATCAAATCGTCGGATATGGACATCGCCTTGCCAAAAATCTCTCGGGGAGTCTCGGCAATGCCAATGTAATTGCCGAGCGATTTCGACATCTTATTGACCCCGTCCAGCCCTTCCAGCAGGGGGACGGTCAGAACGCACTGCGGCGCCTGGCCATAATGCTTTTGCAATTCGCGCCCGACCAGCAGATTGAATTTCTGGTCCGTGCCGCCCAGTTCCACGTCCGCTCGCAGGGCCACGGAATCGTACCCCTGGCACAGCGGGTAGAGAAACTCGTGGATGGCGATCGGCTGGTTGCCTGCATAGCGCCTGGAAAAATCATCGCGTTCCAGCATGCGGGCGACGGTGTGCTGGGCAGCCAGCTTGATCATCCCGGCCGCCCCCAATGTATCGAACCACGTCGAGTTGAAGCAGATTTCCGTTTTGGCGGCATCAAGAATCTTGAAAACCTGATCCTGATAGGTCAGCGCATTCTGCTTGATCTGTTCGCGCGCAAGCGGGGGGCGAGTGGCGTTCTTGCCCGTCGGATCGCCAATCATCCCGGTGAAGTCCCCGATCAGAAAGAGCACATGGTGACCCAGCTCTTGAAAGTGGCGCAACTTGTTGATGAGAACCGTATGCCCGAGGTGCAGATCCGGGGCCGTCGGATCGAATCCCGCCTTGATTCTGAGCGGCCGGCCGGCGCCCAGTTTTTCCCTGAGTTCGACCTCAACCAGCAACTCTTCCGCCCCGCGCTTGATCAACTCCAGTTGCGTTTCGACATCCGTCATGCTCTTCGTGCCGGTTATTCAATTCATCGATAGTCTGTTAGACTCGGCGACCATTCTTCAGGTCAGGTGCGGTTTTTTGATGGCTCAGATTCTAAACCAAGTGCCTTCGCCCGATCCTCGCGTATCGCTTTCGATGCCCACTGACGCCGCATCGCCGACCTCGATCTACCCCAGGTCGATGAAACGCGGGCTGTTGTGGTCGGTATGTAAGGCGTTTCACGCTAAGACTGTTGTCGCTGCCGGCTTGGCGCTCATGTTTCTCTACATGGCGGCCGCTTTCGGTACCTCCCGCCACACGGAGGCCTTCACCGGCAAGGTCACGGATACGGTCGAGCAGATTGCGGCCCCGCTACCCCATAAAGTCGAGGAGAACGGCGGGCTCTACACCCGTGAAACATCGATCCAGCGGGGAGACAGCCTGGCTGGCCTGCTGCGTCGCACCGGTATAACCGACGAGGAGGCGTTGGACTTTCTGCGCAGCGACGCACAGGCCGCCCTGCTCGCCCGTCAACTGGTGCCGGGCAGAACCTTCAACGCGCAAATAACGAAGGAAGGTCTTTTAGAACGTCTGGTCTTCCCCTTGAACGGCGAGGGCGGCAATGCGCTGGTGATCGGACGGACGCACTCGGGCTTCAAATCGGGCATCGCTCCGCTCGATCAGGACAAGAGAATTACGCTGAAGTCCGCAGTGATCCGGCACTCCCTGTTCGGTGCGGCCGACGATGCCGGCATACCCGACAGCATTGCCGTCCAGTTGACGGACATATTTGGCGGCGACCTAGATTTCCATCGCGACTTGCGCAAGGGAGACCGGTTCTCGGTCATCTATGAAGTCATCAGCCATCAAGGCAAGGCTCTCGGAACGCAGCGCATCCTGGCTGCCGAATTCACCAACGATGGCAAGAGCTACCATGCATTCTGGCACCAGCCAGACAACGGCAACGGCGGCTATTACGACATGACGGGACGCAGCCTGAAAAAAGCCTTCCTGCGCTCCCCGCTGGAGTTTTCCCGGATCACATCGGGCTTTTCCAACGCCCGCTACCATCCGGTTCTGCGCGAGATACGCGCCCATCGCGGCATCGATTATGCCGCGCCGACAGGCACCCGCGTCAAGGCGACCGGCAACGGCACGGTCGATTTCGCGGGCGTTCAGGGAGGGTATGGCAAGGTTGTCTTCTTGCGTCACGCCGGCAACAAGACCACGGTTTATGGCCACCTTTCGGGATTTGCGCCAGGCATCCGGAAAGGCGCCCGCGTCTCGCAAGGCGAGATCATCGGCTACGTCGGCGCCACCGGCATCGCCACGGGCCCCCACCTCCACTACGAGTTCAGGGTGGATGGGGTTCACCGGAACCCCCTCACCGTCGCCCTCCCCGAGGCGGAGCCGCTGCCACGGGAGGAACTGGCCGCTTTCAAGGCGGCAGCGGCCGACCTGGCGCACAAGATGGAAACGATCCGGGATGTCCGGATCGCCTTGCTCGACTGACGCAAAACGCCCCACCTGCCGACCCGACCCTCCCGAGGTCGGCGCGGCGTCAGGCCGAGAACGAGGAGCCGCAGCCGCAGGTGCTGGTGGCGTTGGGGTTCTTGATGACGAACTGGGACCCCTGGAGTCCTTCGCTGTAATCGATTTCGGCGCCAATAAGATATTGGAAGCTCATCGGGTCGATCAGGAGGGTGACCCCGTTCTTCTCCATCACCGTATCGTCCTCATTGGTCACCTCGTCGAAAGTAAAACCATACTGGAAGCCGGAGCAGCCGCCACCTGTCACGAAAACCCGCAGCTTCAGTTCCGGATTTCCCTCTTCGACGATCAGTTCCTTGACCTTGTTGGCGGCACTGTCCGTAAAGAGCAGTGGCGAGGTCATTTCAGCAGGCGCATTCATTCTCTTTTCTCCTCAGGGGTTGGTCTGGCAAGGCCATTATCCGGCCCGGATCGCTGCCGGTCAAATCCGGCATCTTGTGGCGCCCGGAGCCATTTCAATGCGAACTCGCCACTTTCAGTTCGACGGGTTTTGCGACAGCCGCGCCGCGATGCAAAAGCCTGCCTTGCACTATCGCACCCAGATGGATCTCGATGGCGTTGTACTCGATGTCCCCGGCCACTCGCGCACGGGGTTGCAGTTCGAGGGAGTCGGCCGCCCGGACCGGCCCATTGACAGTCCCGTTGATCACCAGGTGCGGCACGACGACCTCGCCGTCGACCCGGGCATGCTCGCTGATTACCAGGGTGCCGGGCTGACCTTCCGCCGTGCAGACATTTCCTCGCACCTCGCCGTCGATGCGCAGGCCACCCGCGAAAGTGACATTCCCCTCGACAGTCGTTCCTGCGCCGATCAGGGTGTCGATCCGATTGTTGGGCTTGCTGCTCTTTCCGAACATGATGTTCCTCCTGCGAAACTCACCGGGTTGACTGTTTCCTCGTCTTTGCGATGCGCTCCAACACCGCAATTTCCTCTTTGAGGCGGGCGTTTTCCTCGAGCAAGGCGCTGTATTTGTCGGTCAACTGCTTCAATGCCGCCTTTTCGATCTGCAGGTCGTTTTCGCTCGCTGCCAGGAGCCCGCGCAGGCGCGCAACCTCGGCCTCCAGCGCAACCTGGTTCGACTGCATGGCCTGGATCCGGTTCCGGTCGGGATTGACGAGCAGGCGGCCGGAGTCGAACGTCCAGAATACCACTCCAACCAGGGCGACGAGCATGACGACGACGCCGAAGGCGCGCAGGCGCAAAGGAACATGCATCCGCACCGCAACCCGCGGCGCATATATGCCGAAGCGCCCGCGCCAGCGCCGCAGCGCTATGGCAAGACGGGAACCTGCGTAAGTCCAAGGCATTCGTCGAAGCCGAACATCAGGTTCATGTTCTGCACGGCCTGCCCGGCAGCGCCCTTGACCAGGTTGTCGATCACCGCGAGAACGACGATCGTGTCGCCGCCTTGCGGGCGATGGACGGCAATCCGACACATATTCGCCGCCCGCACCGAACGCGTATCCGGATGGGACCTGGGCGGCAGCACATCGATGAATCGCTCGCCGGCAAAGCGCTTCTCGTAGAGCGCCTGGAAGTCCTCCTCCCGGGCGATGCGGGCGTACAGCGTCGCATGTATGCCGCGGATGAGCGGGGTCAGGTGCGGGACGAACGTCAATCCGACCTGGGCGCCCGCCATTGCCGACAATCCCTGCCGAATTTCCGGCAGGTGGCGATGGCCCGCGACGCCGTATGCCTTGAAGTTGTCCGAGGCTTCGGCAAAGAGGATGTGCGTTTCCGCCTTGCGACCGGCGCCGGAAACACCCGACTTTGCATCGGCGATCAAATGGCCCAGATCGACACAACCCGTCTCGACGAGCGGCAGGAAGCCGAGTTGGACCGCGGTCGGATAGCAGCCGGGATTGGCAACCAGGCGCGCACTTTTTATCTGCTCGCGATTCAGCTCCGGCAAACCATAAACCGCCTCGGCGACGAGTTCCGGGGCGGCATGGTCGATCCCGTACCATTTCTCCCAGGTGGCGACATCCTTGATGCGGAAATCGGCGGCCAGGTCGATCACGCGCACGCCGGCGCCGAGCAGGGCGTGCGCCTGCTGCATGGCCACGCCGTTCGGCGTGGCGAAAAAAACGACCTGGCACTCCTTGAGCGGCGCCGTCGCCGGATCGGCGAACCTCAACGCGACCCGCCCGCGCAGGCTGGGGAACAGATCGGCAACCGCGCTTCCCGCCTCGGCGCGCGAGGTGATCGCGGTCAACTCGACCCCCGGATGCTGCGCCAGAAGGCGCAACAGCTCGACGCCCGTGTAGCCGGTTCCGCCAACGATGCCAACCCTGATCATGCTCGACACTCCTGAGGTCTCTGGTGCGGCCATCATACCCGACGACTGGCGGAGACAAAAAAGCCGCCCGGAGGCGGCTCCTGCTGCCGAGGGCCGATCAGCGCTTCGAGAACTGCTTGCGCCGGCGCGCCTTGTGCAGGCCGACCTTCTTGCGCTCGACTTCGCGCGCATCGCGCGTCACGAAACCGGCTTTCGAGAGCGCAGGCTTCAACGCGGCATCGTACTCGATCAGGGCGCGGGTGATGCCGTGACGCACCGCACCGGCCTGGCCCGACTCGCCGCCGCCGGCGACGCTGACCATGACGTCGAAAGTTCCCAGGTGCTGGGTCAGTTCGAGCGGCTGGCGCACGATCATGCGCCCCGTTTCGCGGGAAAAGAATTCGTCCACCGGCTTGTCGTTGACCACGATCCTGCCCTTGCCGCTTTTCAGGAAAACGCGGGCAACCGCAGTCTTGCGACGGCCGGTGCCATAGTAGTAGTTGGCCGACATATCTATTTATCCTGTCAGATGTCCAGGGTTTTGGGCTGCTGCGCCGCGTGGGGATGATCGCCGCCGGCATAGCACTTCATTTTTTTCAGCATCGCATAGCCGAGCGGCCCCTTCGGCAGCATGCCCTTGACCGCCTTCTCCAGCACGCGGGACGGGAAACGCTGCTGCAGCTTGATGAAATTCGTCTCGTAAATGCCGCCGGGAAAACCGGAATGCCGGAAATATTTCTTGTCCTGGGCCTTGTTGCCCGTGACGCGCAGTCTGTCGACATTGACGACGACGATATAGTCGCCGGTATCGACATGCGGCGTGTATTCCGGCTTATGCTTGCCGCGCAGACGGCGAGCGATTTCGGCGGCCAAGCGACCGAGCACCTTGTCCGCCGCATCGACGACGAACCAATCGCGCTTGACTTCATGCGGTTTGGCGGAAAAAGTCTTCATGGAGGATCCTTGCTACCTGATTCATACAAGCCGGATTGACGGGCTGGGACGGAAACGAGCGGTCCGCCACGCGGAAAGCCGCGCATGTTATCCCAGACAAGCATGAAAAGTCAAACGCCTTTCGCCCGCCGTTTCGTGCCGTCCCGCCAGCACCGACCTTGAGCGGCCCCCGAGCGAATACAATCGGTCGCCCACATCAAGGAGACAGACAATGCTGGAATGCACCGTGCGTTGGCACCGCCACGGCATGAGCTTCATCGCGGAAACCGGCACCGGCCACATGGTGGCGATGGACGGCGCCGTCGAGGCAGGCGGCCACAATCTGGCGCCGCGGCCGATGGAGCTGCTGCTCGCCGGCGCAGGCGGCTGCACCGCCTTCGATGTCGTTTCGATCCTGAAGAAAGGCCGCCAGGACATCGTCGACTGCGCCGTCCGCCTCGGCGCCGAGCGCGCCGGGGAAGATCCGAAAGTCTTCACCCGCATCGATCTGCACTTCGTCGTCGCCGGGCGCGGGCTGAACCCGGCAGCCGTGGAACGTGCGATCCGGCTGTCGGCCGAAAAATACTGCTCGGCTTCGATCATGCTCGGCAAGACCGCCCAAATCAGCCACACCTGGGAGATCGTCGAGGTCGGCAAGGCCGCCTGAGCTCATGGTCAAGGAAGCCGAAGACGAAGTGCGCCGCCTGCGCGCACTGCTCGACGCCGAAATCGCCACGCGCCGCGGCATGGAGCGGCGACTGGCGCGGCTGCAGACGGCTTACGCACGCTTCGTTCCGCCGCAACTGATCGATTTGCTCGGCCGGGAAGACATCCTCGATGTCGACCGCGGCCACCAGGCCGAGAAGAAGATGACCATCCTGTTCTCCGACATCCGCGGCTTCGCCTCGCTGTCGGAGCGCATGTCGCCGCAGCAATGCTTCGATTTCATCAATGCCTATCTGAGCTTCATGGAGCCGGTGGTGCTCGCCCACGGCGGCTTCATCGACAAATACATCGGCGATTCGGTGATGGCGCTGTTTCCGTCGCGCGGCGACGACGCCCTCCGGGCAGCCCTGGGCATGCTGGCCGAGCTCGACAACTTCAATGCCCGGCGTCCGGCCCGGCAGGACGCAGCGTCGGCCGCAGGGGCCGCCGAACCGCACAATGGCGGCGACACGCGCATCGGCATCGGACTGAATTCCGGCCTGCTGATGCTGGGCGTGATCGGCGGCGCCCAGCGCATGGAAGTCACCGTGATCAGCGACGCGGTCAACCTCGCCTCGCGCGTCGAGACGCTCACCAAAACCTGGCAGACGCCGATCCTGCTGACTCAGCACACGCTCAACAGCATCCGCGCTCCGGCCGATTTCTCGATCCGCTTCATCGACCGGGTGCGGGTACGCGGCAAGCATCTGGCGCAATCCATCTACGAGGTCTTCGACGCCGATGCGCCGGCGCTCCAGGCGGCCAAGCGCGCCTGCCGGGAAACCTTCGAAGATGCGCTGGCCCACTATCATTTTCATCGCATGAGCGAAGCGCAATCGCTGTTCGGCGACTGCCTCGCGCATCATTCCGGCGACACGCCGGCCGCCGTCTACTGGCAGCGCTGCCGGCAGGCCAGCCGCAACCACGCGGCCGAGGGCGGCGAAAGCGACAGCCAGGCCCTATGGCGTCCCGAATATCTGATTGGCTGCGCCGGACTCGACGCAATGCATCAGGTCATTTTCGGCCAGATCGTCGCGCTGGCCGAATCGCTGCGCGAAGATGCCGGCGGCAGGGCGGAGCGGCTGGCCGCGCAGCTCGTCGCCGCCACTGCGGAGCATTTCGAGGTCGAGGAGCGCCTGATGGAGGCGCACGGCTATCCGCAGTCGCCGTGTGCGGAACACCGTCAGCAGCATCGGAAATTCCGCGCATTCCTCGACACGCTGACCGGCGAGATCCGCGCCGGGGCGACCCCGGCGTTGCGGCTCGCCTTCCGCTGCCAGTTCCTGCTGCTCGACTGGTTCGTCAGCCATATCGGCATCGCCGACCGCCACCTGGAACGCCATCTCGCCGGAAACGCCCGGGACGACGCCGGACCCTGAGCGCCGCGGCGGCTACAGCAACGGCAACGTCGCTCCCCGCGCCCTCAGGTCGGCGCGCGCCCTGCGCCAATCGGGGCAAAGGCCGGCCACCAGCGTCCAGAAACGCGGGCCGTGGTTCATCTCGACCAGATGCGCCGCCTCGTGGGCGATCACGTAATCGATCAGCGCCGGGGCCAGATGGATCAACCGCCAGTTGATACGGATGCCGCCCTGCGCGCTGCAGCTGCCCCAGCGTGTGCGTGCCGACGACAGCGCCAGCGCCGGCACGGGACGTCCGAGCCGGGTTGCGGCGGCGGCCACGCGCGGCGCGAAATGCTCGAAAGCCCTACGCTGCAGCGCACGCCGGGCGATGGCGGCGAGATCGGCCGTCGGTCTGGCGGCCAGCCACAGCTCTCCGGCGCCGAAATAGCCGCGGTTGGCGCCGGCAATGACGCGCACGCACATCGGCTCGCCCAGCACCGGCAGTTGGGCGCCGTCGTGGATCGGCAGATGGCCGGTGCGATCGTCGGGCGGGGGCGGGCGGAACAGTTCGAGCGGGTCTGTCATCGGACGCACGGGGCAACGGCATCAAGCCGCAGTTTCCGCTGGTGCATGCGTTGCGGCATGGCGATAACGATGCGGGCTGATGCGCTTCATTTCGGCCTCGATCCACGCTTCGGCAAGAGCGCTGACTTCCTCTGCGGTTTTTCCCGCGGGATCGATGGGCGGACCGATGCTCACGGTGACGGTGCCGGGGCGCTTGAGGAAGGCGTTGCGCGACCAGCATTCGCCGGAATCGAGCGCCACCGGCGCCACCGGCACGCCGGCGGCGACGGCCAGATGGGGGCCGCCGATCTTGTAACGGCGCTTCTGGCCGGGCGGGACGCGCGTCCCTTCGGGAAACACCACCACGCGGTAGCCCTCGGCGAGCCGCTGCATGCCGCGTTCGGCGACCTGTTGCAAAGCCGCCTTGCCGGCGCCGCGGTCGATGGCGACGAAAGGCATCAGCTTGATGCCCCAGCCGAAGAAGGGCAGCCAATGCAACTCCTTCTTGTAGACGAAGACAGTGAGGGGAAAGATCGTCTGCAGGGCGAAGGTTTCCCAGGCCGACTGGTGTTTGCAGAGGATCACGCAGGGGCCGTGGGGGATGTGGTGCGCGCCCTCGACGCGGTGATCGATGCCCAGCAGATGGCGGATCAGCCCCATCACGAAGCGCACCCAGGGCATCACGAAAAGTCGGCGCTGGCGGGAGGGCAGCCAGAACACGCACAGCAGCGCCAGGACGATCAGGACGGTCGTGGCCGCCAGGATCAGCAGGAAAACGAGCGAACGAAAATAGGTCATGTCGTCAGATGGGTCGCCGCCGCGCCAAGGTCGGGAAAGATGAAGCTGTGACTGGGCAGGGCGGCATCCTTTTCGGTTTTCCGTCCCTTGCCGGTGAGCACCAGCATCGGCTGGGCGCCGACCGCGACGGCCGCCTGCAGATCGCGCAGGCTGTCGCCCACCACCGGCACGCCGGAGAGATCGACGTTGTAACGTTGCGCGATCTCCTGCAGCATGCCGGGCTTGGGCTTGCGGCAGGCGCAGTTGTCCGCGTTGGTGTGCGGGCAGAAGAAGATCGCGTCGATGGAGCCGCCGGCGTGGGCGGCGGCCTTGATCATCTTGTCGTGGATGGCGTTGAGCATGTCCATGCCGAACAGGCCGCGCCCGATGCCCGACTGGTTGGTGCACACCACGACGCGCCAGCCCCACTGGTTGAGCCGCGCGATGGCATCGAGGCTGCCGGGCAGCGGGATCCACTCCTCCGGCGACTTGATGTAGAGGTCGGAATCGCGGTTGATGACGCCGTCGCGGTCGAGGATGATGAGTTTCATGCGGACAGTTTCGCCAGGTCGGCCACGCGGTTCATGGCCCGATGCAGGATCGCGAGCAGGCCGAGGCGGTTGTGGCGCAGCGCCGCATCCTCGGCATTCACCATCACCCGGTCGAAGAAGGCATCCACCGGCCCCTTGAGCGCCGCGAGCGCCGCGAGCGAGGCGGTGTAATCGCCGCGTTCGCAGGCGGCGTCCGCCTGCGGCTGCACGGCGGAAAGCGCCTCGAACAGCGCGCGCTCGGCGTCTTCCTGGAAGCGCGCCGGGTCCACGCCCGCCGTCCCGCCAAAGCCGACTTTTTTCAGGATGTTGCCCACCCGCTTGTTGGCGGCGGCCAGGCTCGCCGCCTCGGGCAGGGCCGCGAAGGCGCGCACGGCGGCCAGCCGCTTCGGCATGTCGCCCAATCGCGGCGGGCGCAGGCTCAGCACCGCCTCGACCTCCAGCGCCGAGTAGCCCTGCTCGCGCAGGCTGCCGGCCAGTCGCTCGTGGATGAAATCGGACAGCCCGGCGGCGGCATCCTTGACCTGCGCCGCCGCCAGCAGCCAGGGCAGCTCGAGCGGCAAGTCGCGTTCGACCAGCATGCGGATCGCGCCCAGCGCGTGGCGGCGCAGCGCGAAGGGATCCTTGTCGCCGGTGGGTATCTCGCCGATGCCGAACAGATCGGCCAGGGTGGTGAGCTTGTCGGCCAGGGCCACGCACAGGCCGACTTCGCTGCGCGGTAGCGCATCGCCGGCAAAGCGCGGTTTGTAGTGATCCTCGATGGCGTCGGCAATGACCTCCGGCTCGCCGTCGTGGCGCGCGTAGTAACGTCCCATGATGCCCTGCAGCTCGGGGAACTCGCCCACCATGTCGGTGAGGAGATCCGCCTTCGCCAGCACCGCCGCGCGATCGGCCTGCTGCCCCAGCGCCGCGCCGCCGAGCCGTTCCCCGATGGCGCGGGAAAGCCGGGCGACGCGCTCGACGCGCTCGCCCTGGCTGCCCAGCCGGTTGTGATAGACCACTTTCGCCAGGCCCGGGATGCGATCCATCAGCGATTTTTTCCGGTCCTGGTCGAAGAAGAACTTGGCGTCGGCCAGGCGCGGACGCACCACGCGCTCGTTGCCGCCGACCACGGCAGAGGCGTCGTCCGGGCAGATGTTGCTGACGACGAGGAAGGTGTTGGTGAGCCTTCCGGCGGCATCCAGCAGCGGAAAGTATTTCTGGTTGGCCTTCATCGTCAGGATCAGGCATTCCTGCGGCACGTCCAGAAATTCCTTTTCGAACCGGCAGACGAGCACGTGGGGGCGCTCGACCAGGGCCGCGACTTCGTCGAGCAGGGATTCATCCTCGACGGGCGCAAGGCCCTCCCGCGCGGCGGCGGCGGCCAGCTGACGCACGATCTCGGCACGGCGCTCGGCGAAGCTGGCGATGACCGCGCCCTCGGTCTTCAACTGCTCCGCGTAACTGTCGGCATTCTCGATCGAGACGACGGGATTCCTGGCTTCGAAGCGGTGGCCCTGCGTCTCGCGGCCGGCGGTGAGGCCAAGCACCGAGACCGGCACGATGTCGGCGCCATGGAGCGCCACGAGCCGGTGGGCGGGGCGCACGAAGTGCACACTCGTCCAGCCATCCTGCAACTGGTAGCTCATCACCTTCGGAATCGGCAGCGCGGCGAGTGCGGCTTCGAGTGCGGCCTGCAAGCCCTCCGGCAAGGTCGCGCCGGGCACGACGCTGGCGAGGAACAGGGCGTCGGCCTTGCCGTCGTGCTGGCGCGTCAGGCGGGGCAGCGCAGCGGCATCCTGTCCGAGAGCAGCCAGTTTTTTCAGCAGCGCAGGCGTGGGATTTCCCGCAGCATCGAGGGCCACGGCCACCGGCATGAGCTTCTGCTGCACCGGCTTGTCGGCGGCCTTTGCAGCGACGTTCGTCAGATGCACGGCCAGGCGGCGCGGCGAGGCGAAGGACGTTACCGTCGTGTCATCGACCAGGCCGCTGGCTTTCAGTGTGTCCGCCAGCGTGGCGGCGAAGGATGCGCCGAGTTTCCCGAGCGCCTTGGGCGGCAGTTCCTCGACGAGGATCTCGACCAGCAGGTTCTTCGTCGTCATCTCAGGCCGCCTTCTTTTCGCGTTGGTCTTGGAGTTTCGCCAGCACGTCGGCGGCATGTTCCTGCGGCGCCATCGGGAAGCCCAGGCGCGCGCGGCTGTCGAGATAGGCTTGCGCCACATTCCTGGCGAGGTTGCGAATTCTTCCGATATACGCGGCGCGTTCGGTGACGGAAATCGCGCCGCGCGCATCGAGCAGGTTGAAGGTGTGGGCGGCCTTCAAGACTTGTTCATACGCCGGCAGCGCGAGCCGCTGCGCCATCAGGTGCTGGGCGTTGCCTTCATGCGCGCAAAAGGCGTGCAGCAGGAAGTCGACATTGCTGTGCTCGAAGTTGTAGGCGCTTTGCTCCACCTCGTTCTGGTGAAACACATCGCCATAGGTCAGCCCCGGCGCATAGACCAGATCGAAGACGTTTTCGACGCCTTGCAGATACATCGCCAGCCGTTCGAGGCCGTAGGTGATCTCGCCGGTGATCGGCTTGCAGTCCAGCCCGCCGACCTGCTGGAAGTAGGTGAACTGGGTGATCTCCATGCCGTTCATCCAGACTTCCCAGCCCAGGCCCCAGGCGCCCAGCGTCGGGTTCTCCCAGTCGTCCTCGACGAAGCGCACGTCGTTCTTCTTGAGGTCGAAGCCGAGCGCTGCGAGCGAGGCCAGATACAGGTCGAGGATGTTTTCCGGCGCGGGCTTCAAGACCACCTGATACTGGTAATAGTGCTGCAGGCGGTTGGGGTTCTCGCCGTAGCGCCCGTCCTTGGGGCGGCGGCTGGGCTGCACGTAGGCGGCCCGCCAGGGCTCGGGGCCCAGCGCCCGCAGGAAGGTGGCGGTATGGCTGGTGCCGGCGCCGACTTCCATGTCGTAGGGTTGCAAGAGCGCGCAGCCTTGCTGGTCCCAGAATGCCTGCAGGCGCAGGATGGTCTGCTGAAACGTCGGCTTCATCTTGAATTGGAACGGATTTTCGAAGCGCCGATTTTAGCGGCTTCGCCGCCGCCCAGCCGCCAAGAATGCAGGGAAAACGGCGGCAATCGCCAGCAGCAGCGCCAGGGCGTTGCCCCACTGCGCGTAGGGCGTCAGGCCGCCAAAGCCCTGGGCCTCCACCACCAGCGCGCCGGTGACGAATTCGGGCAGCTGGGCGAGCACCCGGCCATCCGGGGCGATGGCCGCCGTGATGCCGGTGTTGGTGGCGCGCAGCATGGTGCGGCCGGTTTCGAGCGCGCGCATGCGGGCGATCTGCAGATGCTGCGGCTGGGCGAGCGAATCGCCGAACCAGGCGGTGTTCGACAGGTTGATGAGCAGCGTGGCCTCGGGCAGGGCGTGGATGATCTCCTCGCCGAACAGGTCTTCGTAGCAGATGTTGGGGGCAATTTTCACGTCGGGCCGGCTGGCGATGGTCAGCGGCGGCTGGCCCGGCGGGCCGGCGGAAAAATCCGACATCGGGATATCGACCAGCTCGAAAAACCACGAAAAGCCGGGCGGCGCGTATTCCCCGAAGGGCACCAGATGCTGCTTGGCGTAGCTTTGCTTGCCCTCCGGGGTGATGAGGATGGCCGCGTTCACGTAGCCGCCCTCGCGGTGGCGCGCGGCCGCGCCGAGCAGGACATTGCCGTGATACCGCAGGGCGGCGAGCGTCTCGCCCGGAATCTGGTCGAAGAAAAGCGGAATCGCGGTTTCGGGCAGCACCGTCAGATCGGCCGGATGCTCGCGCGCCAGCCGGGTGTAGGTGTCGATCGACAGCGCCAGATACTCGGGCACCCATTTGATGCTTTGCGGCACATTGCCCTGCAGCAGGCTGACCTTGAGCGGTGCGCCGACCGGCTGGGTCCAGTCCATGTGGCGCAGCAGGGCGCCGGCGGCCAGGACGAGCACGATGGCCGCCCAGCCGGCCTTGCGCCGCCAGTCGAGCGCCAACAGGGCGGACAGGATGGCGGCCAGCCAGGCAGCGAGAAAACCCACGCCATACACGCCCAGCACGGCGGCATAGCCGGCCAGCGGGCTGGGCGGCGTTTGGGAATAGCCCAGCGCCAGCCAGGGAAAGCCGGTGAAAGCCCAGCCGCGCAACCACTCCGACAGCGCCCACAGGCCCGCCAGCAACAGGGCATTTTTGTGAAAGTCGGCGCTGGCAAGACGGCGCGACAGGTAACCGACGAGCGCGGGAAACAGCGCGAGACAGGCGCAAAACAGCAAGGTCGCCACGGCAGCCAGGGGTGCGGCCATGCCGCCCATCTCGTGCAGGCTGACATACACCCACGACACCCCGGCCAGAAAAAATCCCAGCCCGTAGCCATAGCCGATGCCGGCGGCCTGCCCGGGCGAAGCGGCGCGCCGCCAGAGCCCGAACAGCAGTGCCAGCGCGAGGATCGGCAAGGGAAACAGGTGAAACGGCGCAAAGCCGAGGACGCCGATGCCCCCCAGGCCTGCCGCCAGCAGGACAGGCGGCAAGCTCATGCCTGCGCTGCTTGGGATTCGAGCGCCAGCCGTTTCTGCGGATCGACCAGCAGCGTATGCACGCGCCGGCTGTCGGCGCGCAGCACCTGCACGCGCAAGCCGTCGATGGCGACGACTTCGTTGCGCTTCGGCAGCCGGCCGAGAGTGTGGATGACCAGCCCGCCGACGGTGTCGAACTGCTCGTCCGGGAAGTGCGTGTCGAAGGCGGCGTTGAAGGCGGCGATCTCGGTGGTGGCCTTGACGCGGTAGCGCCCGGCATTGTCGAGCACGATGTTGTCGGCGCTCTCGTCGAAATCGTATTCGTCCTCGATGTCGCCGACGATCTGCTCGAGCACGTCCTCGATGGTGACCAGGCCGGCGACGCCGCCGTATTCATCCACGACGATCGCCATGTGGTTGCGCGAGGCCCTGAATTCGCGCAGCAACACGTTCAGGCGCTTCGACTCGGGAATGAATACCGCCGGGCGCAGGCTGTCGCGCAAGTCGAAGGCGCGGCCGGCGAAGGGGCGCAGCAAGTCCTTGGCCAGCAGGATGCCGATCACGTCGTCCTTGCCGGCGCCGATCGCGGGGAAACGCGAGTGGGCGGTATCGAGGGCGAAAGCGACGATCTTCTCCAGCGGGTCGTGGATCGAAACCACGTCCATCTGCGCGCGCGGCACCATGATGTCGCGCACCTGCATTTCGGACACCGCCAGCGCGCCCTCGATGATCGAGAGGGCGTCGCCATCCATCAGGTTGCGGTCGTGCGCGCCGCGCAGGAGCTTGAGCAGCTGTTCGCGGTCTTCGGGTTCGCCCAGGAGGAGCAGCGACAGGCGTTCGAACAGGGGACGGCGACTTCGGGTGGAGTCCATATTCACGGGTAAGGATCGGGGATGCCGAAACGGGCGAGGATGGCGCGCTCGCGCGCTTCCATGCGCGCGGCGTCGGCCGCGCCGGTTTCGTGGTCGTACCCCTGCAAGTGAAGCATACCATGCACCACCATGTGGGCCAGGTGCGCCCGGCAGGGCTTGCCCTGCGCCCTGGCCTCGCGCGCCACCACGGCGGGACAGATCGCCAGGTCGCCGATGGCCGGGCGGGCCCGATAAACGAAGGTCAGCACGTTGGTCGGATAATCCCTGCCGCGGAACTCGCGGTTGAGCGCGCGGCCTTCCGCCGCGGCGACGAAACGCACGGCGATCTGCGCGTCGGTCTCGAGCGCGGCCCGCACCCAGCGGCGCACCTGGGCGCGATCCGGCAGGGCATCGCGGGCGCAGGCGTATTGCACGGACAACGAGAGTTCAGGGCGTTTGCGCGTGGGCTTCATAGGCGGCGACGATGCGCGCGACGAGCGGATGGCGCACCACGTCGCCGGCGTCGAAGTCGACGAAGGCCAGCCCGCGCACCCCGCCGAGAATCCGGCGCGCCTCGACGAGCCCGGATTTCTGGCCCTTGGGCAGATCCATCTGGGTGATGTCCCCGGTGATGACGGCCTTGGCGCCGATGCCGATGCGCGTGAGGAACATCTTCATCTGCTCGGGCGTGGTGTTCTGCGCTTCGTCCAGAATGATGAACGCATGGTTGAGGGTGCGCCCGCGCATGTAGGCGAGCGGCGCGATCTCGATGCTCTGCTTCTCGAACAGCCGGGCCACCTTGTCGAAGCCCATCAGGTCGTAGAGCGCGTCGTAGAGCGGCCGCAGGTAGGGGTCGACCTTCTGCGCCAGGTCGCCGGGCAGGAAGCCGAGCCGCTCGCCGGCCTCGACGGCCGGACGCGTCAGCACGATGCGCTGCACCTGGTCGCGCTCGAAGGCGTCGACCGCGCTGGCGACGGCGAGATAGGTCTTGCCGGTGCCCGCCGGGCCGGTGCCGAAGGTGATGTCGTGCTCCTGAATCTTGTGCAGATACTCGACCTGGTGGGGCGTACGGCCGTGCAGATCGCTCTTCCGGGTCAGCAGGCCGGGCGCCGGTGGCGGGGCCTGGCCGCGGTTGCGCAGCTCGACCAGGCCGAGCTGGATGTCGTCGATCGACAGGGGCGCGTCGGCGCGAACGTGGAAATGTTTGAGCGCCGCTGCGGCCAGGCGCGCCTGCGCCGGGTCGCCGTCGATGCGACAGTGTTCCCCGCGCCGCGTCAGGGTAACGTCGTAGGCCATCTCGATCTGGCGCAGATTCTCGTCGAGCGCGCCGCACAGGTTGGCTAGCCGGACGTTGTCGGGCGGCCGCAGCGTCAGGACGAGGCTGCGGGGCTGCGCGCCCCCCGCGGGGTCGCCGTCCCGCCCGCGCCGACTTTCGGGTTCAGCGGTTTTCGGCAAGACCCAGCTCGGCGGCGGAAAGTATCCAGACCCGGAACACCGCCCCCATCGTGTCGGTCTGGAAGCGCACCGGCGCGGCCGCCTGCACCATCGCCGGGGGAATCGCCAGATTGAGCTCGTTGCGGATCACCACGCCGGGCGAGAGCAGGTAGGCCCGGCCGTCGATGTGCACCTGGCCGTTCGACGGGGGCTGCATCACGCCCCGCGCGGCCTCCTGCGGCAAATGGCGCACGATGCCCGTGACCGGCGGGGCGGGCGCAGGAGCCGCGAGCCCCTGGACGGCAGCGCCGATCAGGGTTCCGACGATGGCTGAAGTGATGGGGTCGACGGGCATGCCGCATATCATAGACCCGTTTGGCGCGGCGCGTGCCAAATTGCCGCGCGGCGGGACAATATTGCATTCTTCATATTTTGTTATATTCGGCGTTCCTGTTTCAATCTTCGGGAGAAAAACATGAGCGGATTTGTCCAGGAATTCCGGGAATTTGCCGTCAAGGGCAACGTCATCGATCTGGCGGTCGGCGTCATCATCGGCGCCGCCTTCGGAAAAATCGTCGATTCTGTGGTCGGCGACCTGATCATGCCGATCGTCGGCCGGGTGCTGGGCGGTCTCGATTTCAGCAACTTTTTCATCCCGCTGGCGCAGGTGCCCGCGGGCGTGGCCATGACGCTCGCCGAAGTGAGGAAGGCCGGCGTGCCGGTATTCGCCTACGGCAGCTTCATCACCATCCTGATCAATTTCGTCATTCTCGCCTTCATCATCTTCCTGATGATCAAGCAGATCAACCGGCTCAAGCGCCAGCAGCCCGCACCGGCGCCGGCGGAACCTGCCCCCACGCCGGAAGACATCGTGCTGCTGCGCGAGATTCGCGATGCGCTAAAAAAGTGACCGTCAGGCCCAGTCGGCCACGAACGGATTGCCGTTCCGTTCCGCGCCGAAGGTCGACATCGGCCCATGTCCGGGGATGAAGGAAAAGTCATCCCCGAGCGGGAGCAGCTTTTGCCGGATCGAGCGCACCAGCACGGCGTGATCGCCGCGCGGAAAGTCGCTGCGGCCGATCGAGCCCGCGAACAGCACGTCGCCGACGAGCGCGAGCCGCGACGGCCGATGAATGAAGCAGACATGGCCCGGCGTATGCCCGGGCGTGTGCACCACCTCCAGCACTTCATCGCCCACCGTCACGGTGTCGCCGTCCTCCAGCCAGCGGTCCGGCTGCAGTGCCGGCGTCGCCGCAAAACCGAACATGCGGCACTGCTCGGGCAGGGCGTC
The DNA here is from genome assembly GCA_964653505.1 of uncultured Methyloversatilis sp. GTDB lineage: Bacteria > Pseudomonadota > Gammaproteobacteria > Burkholderiales > Rhodocyclaceae > Sulfuricystis. The sequence goes on along the minus strand of CAZZFN010000029.1, from coordinate 1,432 downwards.
GAGCCAGAAGGCGTCCGCGCGCTGCGGCCCCTCGACGGGCACGCCCAGGCGACGCGCCAGATCCGCAGCGCCGCCGACATGGTCGATGTGACCGTGCGTCAGCAGGACTTTCTCGACCCGCAGGTCGCGCGCGGCGACTTCCGCGAGGATGTCGTCCACATCGCCGCCGGGATCGACCACCGCCGCGCACCGGGTAGCCGGCGCCCAGAGCAGGGTGCAGTTCTGCTCGAAGAGCGTTACAGGCAAAATGGCGTATTCCATGCCCCGCATGTTATCCCTTATCCCATGACCCCGGACGCCTCCCCGCTCGTCGTCGACCGGCTCGTCAAGTCCTACGGCGACAGGCCGGCCGTCGATGGGCTTTCGTTTTCGCTCAGGCGCGGCGAGTGCTTCGGCCTGCTCGGCCCCAACGGCGCCGGCAAGACCACCACGCTGCGCTGCTGCCTCGGCCTGACCGCGCCCGACAGCGGCACGCTCTGCGTGCTGGGCGAACCGGTGCCCGCGCGCGGCCGCGAGGCGCGGGCACGCATCGGCGTGGTGCCCCAGTTCGACAATCTCGATCCCGACTTCAGCCTCGCCGAGAACCTGCTCGTCTATGGCCGCTATTTCGGCCTGTCCGATGCGACGATCCGCGCGCGCATCCCGGCGCTGCTGGAATTCGCCGGACTGTCCGGCAGGGAGCAGGCCGGCATCCGCACCCTCTCGGGCGGCATGAAGCGGCGTCTCACCCTGGCGCGCGCCCTGGTCAACGATCCCGAGCTGCTGGTGCTCGACGAGCCCACCACCGGTCTCGACCCGCAGGCGCGCCACCTGATCTGGGAACGCCTGCGCGAATTGCTGGCGCAGGGCAAGACCATCCTGCTGACCACCCACTTCATGGAGGAGGCCGAACGCCTCTGCGACCGCCTGATCATCATCGACGTCGGGCGCATCGTCGCCGCCGGCACGCCGCGCACGCTCATCGACACCCACGTTCCGGGCGCTCCGGGCGCGCTGCGCCCGGCCAACCTCGAGGACGTGTTCCTCAAGCTCACCGGCCACGAACTGCGCGACTAGCATGACGACGGACTTGCGCTTCCCGCTCCTTTCCCTGCGCGCGCTGGCCGTCTGGCGGCGCAACTTCCTCGTCTGGCGCAAGCTCGCCCTGCCCTCGCTGCTCGGCAACCTCGCCGACCCGATGATCTACCTGTTCGGCCTCGGCTACGGCCTCGGCGCCCTGCTGCCCGAAATCGGCGGCGCACCCTACATCGCCTTCCTCGCCGCCGGCACGGTATGCGCCTCGACGATGAATACCGCCTCGTTCGAGACGCTCTATTCCGGCTTCTCGCGCATGCACGTGCAGCGCACCTGGGAGGCCATCATGAACGCGCCGGTCTCGCTCGACGACGTGCTCGCCGGCGAATGCCTGTGGGCCGCCGCCAAGGCCAGCCTC
>CAZZFN010000028.1:0-19844 GCA_964653505.1 uncultured Methyloversatilis sp. | reverse complement strand
ACCGGGTTGCGCTCGCCGCCCTGGTAGCCGGTGACGACGCGCGCCGGCACGCCGGCGGCGCGCATCAGCACCGCGAAGCTGGCGGCGAAGTGCTCGCAGAAGCCGCGCCGGTGGTCGAACAGGAACTCGTCGGCGACATGCGCGCTCATCAGCGGGGGACGCAGGGTGTAGACGAGGGGGCTGTCGCGCAGGAAGTCGATGGCGCGCTGCACGCGCTGTTGCGCACTGCCGCCGTCCGCCCTCCAGCCGGCGCCGAGCGCCACGGTGCGCGGGTTGAGGCCGGCGGGCAGGCGCAGCGCGGCGGCCAGCACGGCGCCGCTTTCCTCGTCCTGGACGGCCTGCGGCCGCGAGCGCAGCTCGTAGCGCAGGCGCTCGCGTACCGGCCGCTGCGCATGCAGCTGGAAATCGGAGGTGTGGAATGCGTCGGGCGGCAGCGTCTCGGGCAGTTCGAGGGCGAACAGCCAGGGCTGGTTGTGCGGCTCGAGCGTTACCGTGTAGGCATAGGACGGAGTGCCGGCGACCGGCAGGTAGGCCGGTTCGGTCGCGCGGGCGAAGGGGATGGGGCGCCAGGTGCGTCCGTCGATGTGGGTGAGCACCGGGCCGCGCCAGTACATCTCCCGCTGCGGGGGGGCGGCGCCGTCGAACTTGACGCGGAAGGCGATGGCGCCAGACTGGGCCAGGTGCTCGATCACGCCGGGCGCCATGGTGTCGGAAAGCCCGGTCAGCCCGCTGTAAGCGTCGCGCGGCAGGCCCCACAGCGGCCCCTGCACGCGCGGAAACAGCAGGAACAGGATCAGCATGAAGGGCGCCGCCTGCAGCAGCATCGTTCCCGCCAGTCGGAACAGGCGCAGCGGCTGGCCTTGCGCGTCGGCGAGGCTGGCGAGTGCGGCAGTGGCGACCAGCACGGCGCCGATCATGGCGAGGGCGGCCGGAATCGACTGGTTTTCGAAGAACTGGGCGAGCGTGAGAAAGTAGGCCAGCAGCACGACGGCCAGGCCGTCGCGCGGCGCGCGCGCCTCGAGTTGCTTGAGCGCCATGAGGACGAGCAGCAGGGCGACGCCGGCCTGCTGGCCGAACAGGGTGCGGTATTGCACGAGCGTGCCGGCGACGCAGGCGCAGGTGACGAGCAGCAGCAGCCAGCGCGGCGGCAGCGGCCGGCGCCGCCAGGCCAGGGCGGCGCGCCAGAGGAAGGCGCCGGCGGCGACGGCGGCGAGCCAGAGCGGCATCTGCGGCACGAGCGGCGCGCTGGCGGCGCCGGCCGTCGCCAGCAGCCACCCGGTCTGGGCCGGGGTCAGCGGGCGGATGGGTCGTTCAGGTTTCTGCGCCATACAGGGCGAGCGCCGCGAGACAGTCATGGACATGGGCAGGCCCGTGCGCCTGCGGCATCTCGCGGCCGGGCAGGCGCAGGCCCCAGGAGAGGCCGGCGTCCTCGGCGTCGAGCACCCAGCGCGCGAGGACGGACAGGCGCATTTCGACATCCGTGCCGGCCGGCAGCATGGCCCAGTCGAACCACAGCGCCTGCGCGGCCGTGCCGGCGAACTGCTTGGTCTGCAAGGCGGCATCGGGGCCGAGGCGCGCGGCGGTTTTCCAGGCGACGTGGTGCGGCGGATCGCCGGTCTGGTGGCGGCGCAGGCCGGCGAAATCCTCGTCGCCGGCATCGCCCGCCAGGCGGCCGCCCGCCATGCCCGCACAAGTCGGCGCCGGCGGGACGGCGTCTGCCGGGCGCGGATAGACCAGGCAGGCGAGTTGCGGTGCGGCATACGCCCAGGCGCGCACCAGGCCGAGCGGCCAGACGGTCTCGATGGTCGTGCGCGGCAGCGCCAGCCAGCCGCGCCGCGTCGCCGGCAGCGGCAGCAGGACGCGCACGCTGCCCCGCGGCGGGATGTCGGCGGCGATGGCAGCCTGCCCCGGCAGGAGGAGCCGCAGCTGGCGGCGTTCGCGGTCGTCGGCGTTGTGCAGGATGAGCGGGAAGCGCGCGGTGTCGCCGGCGAAGACCGGCGCGGGCGCGCCGACGCCGAGCGCCGTGCCGGCCAGGTTGCGGAAGCCGTGCAGGATCGCGACGATGCCGAGTCCGCCGAGCAGGAAGACCAGCCCGTGGCCGAGGCTCAGGTTGTAGTTGATCGCGCCGATCAGCAGCACCAGCAGCGAGAGCGCGTAGAGCAGGCCGCCGCGCGTCGGCAGCACATAGATGCGGCGCCGGCCGAGCACGACGGGCGCCGGCTCGGGCGGTCGGGTCCGCAGCGCCCAGGCGGCGAATCTTTCCTCGAGGGCGCCGCGCAATCCAGCCAGCATCAGGGGAGGGAAACGGCTTCGATCAGGGCGCGTGCGATCTCGTCCGCACCGCGCTGCTCGCCCGCGCCCGCCAGGCGGTGCACGGCGACGGCGGGCAGCACCGCCTGGACGTCTTCGGGCAGCACGTGGTCGCGGCCGGCCAGCAGGGCCCAGGCGCGCGCGGCGGCGACCAGGCCGAGCGCGGCGCGCGGCGACAGGCCGGCGCGCCATTCCGGGGCGTTGCGGGTATGCGCGGCGAGCGCCTGGACATAGTCGAGCAATGCCGGCGCGACATGCAGGGCGGCGGCGCGCTGCTGGGCGGCGAGCAGTTCCTCGGGGGCCAGGCGCGGCGCGGTTTCGGCGAGCAGGGCGCGGCGGTCGCGGCCTTCGAGCAGCGCGCGTTCGGCGGCGCGGTCGGGATAGCCGAGCGCGATCTTCATCAGGAAACGGTCGAGCTGCGATTCGGGCAGGGGAAACGTGCCGAGCTGGTGGGCCGGGTTCTGCGTCGCGATGACGAAGAAAGGCTGCGGCAGGGGGCGGGTCGCGCCCTCGATGGTGACCTGGCGTTCCTCCATCGCCTCGAGCAGGGCGCTTTGCGCCTTGGGCGTGGCGCGGTTGATCTCGTCGGCCAGCACCACCTGGGTGAAGATCGGCCCGGGGTGGAAGCGGAAATTCCCCCGCTCGCGGTCGAACACCGAGATGCCGAGGATGTCGGCCGGCAGCATGTCGCTGGTGAACTGGATGCGCTGGAAGTCGAGGCCGAGCAGGCGCGCCAGCGTGTGCGCCAGCGTGGTCTTGCCGACGCCGGGCAGGTCCTCGATCAGCAGGTGGCCGCGCGCCAGCAGGCAGGCGAGGGCGAGGCGGATCTGGCGCTCCTTGCCGAGAATGATGCCGGCGGCGGCGGAAAGTACGGCGGCGAGCGGGGTGGCTTGAGAGGGTAGGGGCATGCGTTACAATCGGCAAGAAAAAGCGCGATTTCCGTTACGTCTTCCGTCTTCCGTTACGTCGATTGTAAGCGAAGCCCCCGACCCGAAACTTCCGATCCATGACGATTGCCTTCATTTCGCACCGCGACTGCCTGCTGCACGACATGGGTGCGCATCACCCCGAGTGTCCCGACCGGATCGGCGCGATCCAGGATCGCCTGATCGCTGCCGGCCTGGATGTCTACCTGAGCTACCACGACGCGCCGGAGGCCACGCGGGAACAGCTGCAGCGGGCGCATGCGCCCGGCTACGTCGACATGATCCACGCCACGGCGCCCGCGCAGGGCATCCGCCATCTCGATCCCGACACGGCGATGAGTCCGGGCACCCTCAAGGCGGCGCTGCGCGCCGCCGGCGCCGGCATCCTGGCGACCGATCTGGTCATGCAGAACGGCGTTCCGGCGGCTTTCTGCGCGGTGCGCCCGCCCGGCCACCATGCCGAACGTGCGCGCGCCATGGGCTTCTGTTTCTTCAACAACATCGCCGTCGCCGCGCTGCACGCGCTCGACGCATGGCGGCTGGCGCGCGTCGCGGTGATCGACTTCGACGTGCATCACGGCAACGGCACCGAGAACATCCTCGCCAACGACATGCGCGTCCTGATGGTCGGCATGTTCCAGCACCCGTTCTATCCCTACTGCGGCGCCGACAACCCGGCGCCCAACATGTGCAACGTGCCGATGAAGGCCGGTCTGCGCGGCGACGGCTTCCGCGCGCTGGTCGAGGCCGAGTGGCTGCCCCGCCTGCGCGCATTCGCCCCCGAGATGCTGTTCATCTCCGCCGGCTTCGACGCGCACTACGAAGACGACATGGCTTCGATGGGCCTGCTCGAGGCCGATTACGCCTGGGTGACCGAGCGGTTGCTCGCCGTCGCCCGGGAAAGCGCGCACGGGCGCGTCGTTTCCATCCTCGAGGGCGGCTATGCGCTCTCCGCGCTGGCGCGCAGCGCGACGGCGCACATCAAGGCCCTGGCCGACATCTGAATTTCATCCACCGCACCGGAAGGACATCATGATCCGAGGTTCCATTCCCGCCATCGTCACTCCCATGCAGGAGGACGGGGCGCTCGACCTGGCGGCGCTGCGGCGCCTGCTCGACTGGCACATCGCCGAAGGTTCCGATGCGGTCGTCGTCGTCGGCACCACCGGCGAATCGCCGACGGTCGACATGGAGGAGCACTGCACCCTGATCCGCGTCGCCACCGAGCATGTGGCGGGACGCATTCCGGTGATCGCCGGCACGGGGGCGAACTCGACGCGCGAGGCGGTCGAGCTGGCGCAATGCGCCCGGGCCGCCGGCGCGAGCGCGCACCTGTCGGTCGTGCCCTACTACAACAAGCCGACCCAGGAAGGGCTGTACCAGCACTTCAAGGCGATCGCCGAGGATGTCGATCTGCCGATGATTCTCTACAACGTGCCCGGTCGCACCGTCGCCGACCTGGCCAACGACACGACCCTGCGCCTCGCCCAGGTGCCCGGCATCGTCGGCATCAAGGATGCCACCGGCAACCTCGAGCGCGGCATCGAGCTGATCGAGCGCGCACCGCCCGGATTCGCCATCTACAGCGGCGACGACGCCACCGGCCTGTTGCTGGTGTTGATGGGCGGCCACGGCGTGATCACCGTGACCGGCAACGTCGCGCCGCGGCCGATGCACGAGATGGTGGCCGCCGGCCTGGCCGGCGACGTGCAGACCGCGCGCGCCATCAACCATCGCCTGCTCGGCCTGCACAAGCAGCTGTTCTGCGAGGCCAATCCGATTCCCGTCAAGTGGGCCTGCGCGCGCATGGGCCTGATCGCCGATACCCTGCGCCTGCCGCTGACAACCCTTTCGGCCGATTGCCACGAGCGCGTGCGCGTCGCGCTGCGCGCCGCCGGCATCAACATCTGAACCATGAGCATGAGAGCAAACCCGTTCCGTATCGCCGCTGCCCTGGCCTGTGCCGCCCTGCTGTCGGGCTGCGCCGGCAACATCCTGCCCGAACCGAAAAGGATCGATTACAAGTCCGCCGCCAAGCTGCCCGCGCTGGAGGTGCCGCCCGACCTGACCCAGCCGGCGCGCGATGGCCGCTATGTCGTGCCGGAAATCGGCGCGCGCGGCACGGCCACGTTTTCCGAGTATGCCGGGGAAAGGCGGCCCGGCACGGTTGCGGCGGCCGGCTCTGCCGTCCTGCCAAACATCGAACAGGTGCGTATCGAGCGCGCCGGCACGCAGCGCTGGCTGGTCGCCGCCGGCACGCCGGAGCAGCTCTGGCCGCAGATCAAGGCATTCTGGCAGGAGACCGGTTTCGGCGTCGCCATCGAGCTGCCGGAGGCCGGCGTGATGGAAACCGACTGGGCGGAAAATCGCGCCAAGCTGCCGCAGGACTTCATCCGCTCGGCGCTCGGCAGGGTATTCGACAGCCTGTATTCGACGGCCGAGCGCGACAAGTTCCGCACCCGGCTGGAGCCGGGCGCCGCCGCCGGCACGACGGAAATCTACATCAGCCATCGCGGCATGTACGAGATTTTCGTCACCGAAGGCAAGGACCAGACCCGCTGGCAGCCGCGTCCCGCCGATGCGGAACTCGAGGCCGAGATGCTGCGCCGCCTGATGGTGCGCCTGGGCGTCGAGGAAGGGCGCGCCAAGACCCTCATGGCCGGGGAAAGGCAGCCCGACCGCGCACAGCTGACCCGCGCCGCCGCAGGCGCCGGCGCGCTGACGCTTCAGGAGCCCTTCGACCGCGCCTGGCGGCGCGTCGGGCTGGCGCTCGATCGCGTCGGTTTCACCGTCGAGGATCGCGACCGCTCGCAGGGTATGTACTACGTGCGCTATGTCGATCCGGAGGCGGGCGCCGCCAAGAAGGACGAAAAGGGCTGGCTCGACCGGCTCGCCTTCTGGCGCGGCGGCGACAAGGCCGTCGATGCCAGGATGCAATACCGCATCCACGTGCAGGGCGAGGGCGCGGACAGCAGGGTGCGCGTGCTGACGCGCGAAGGCGGCGTCGACGATTCGGAAACCGCCCGGCGCATCCTCGGCCTGCTGTTCGAACAGCTCAGGTGACCCCGGCCTGATTCGCTCCGTAGCGCCGGCCGGCGGCCGGCGCGCCACGTCCCGGCGCCGGCGCGCTCGCCCGCACGGATGCGGTCGGGGCCGGTTTCCCGGCAGGGGCGCCGGAAGCCGGCCGGTAGTAACGCTCCGGCCCCAGCGCCTTCAGCAGGGCCAGAGTGAGCAGTTCCTCATCGACCTCGCCATCGGCGGAAAACAGGTGCTGGATGCGCCCCTTGCCGCCGGCGCCGGCGGCGATGACGGGGCTGAGGACTTCTCCCATGGTGGCGACCATGCAGCCGTTCGGCGCCACATTGAGCACCAGGTCGGCGCCATGGCGCAGCTCGCTGAGCACTTCGCCGGCGTAGGTGGAGAGTTCGCCCAGGGGCCGCAGGGTCGGAATCAGTTCGCGCGTGGCGGGCAGCACCTCGCGCATCGCCAGCGGCATGGCGAGACCGGCGGCGCGGTAGAGCGGGCGCGCCATCAGATTGCGCAGGATGAACTGCAGACTGCGCGCGAAACGGATGCGGCCGCGGGTCTCGCGCACGGCCCGCCCGTCATCCGTGCCGGCGGCGGAGGTCAGCCGTTCGAGGCGGTCGCGCTGGACTTCCGTCACTTCGTCGAAGGCCCATTCCATGTAGTTCCACACCGGGGTGTACTCCACGGTGAAGCGGCGGAACCCGAGGTTGTCGAGCAGCAGGCGGAAGATTTCCTCGGACTGGGAGGCGCGCATATACACCTCGCCGGTCAGGGCGATGCGGAAGGCGCCCGGCAGCTCGCTGCGACCGTCGATCCAGCGTCGGGAGAAGCGGCGCAGCAGGCGCTTGAGCCCCGGGTCGTGCAGGCGGTAGGCGAAGTATTTCGCCGCCCATTCGACGTAAGGCAGGCGCTGGGCGCCGGCCATCAGCCAGCGGCTTGCGCGGCCGGGTCCCGAGAAGCTCTCCAGCCTGCGGTAGACCTCGGTCTTCAGGGCGAGGAATTCGGCGTGGAAGCGTCGATAGTCCTCCCGGTCGCGGCAGGCCGTCCCGCCGGCGAACAGCAGGCTTTGCAGGACGCCATGCAATATGACGCCCAGGTGGGCGCGCGCCAGCACCCACTGCTCGACGCCGATGTCGTACCCCTCGGTTTCGCGGCCGATGAGGAATTTCACCAGGGTTTCCCCGGGGGCTGCCGGGCAGTCCGGGTCTTGCGTGCGCGGCTGGCTGGCGGCGCTTGCCTTGCGCTGGAACAGCAGCTGGTGCATGTCCGCGTATTGCCCCTGGCGGCAGGGCCCCGGCCCCTTGTTGTCGAAGTAGAGCAGGCGCTGCTTGCCGGCCACCAGCGGATCGCCGCTGGCCCGGCGGCGGGCGAAGTCCGCCTCGGCGCGCTCCAGGTCGGCCCAGACGGCGGCCAGCGGGGCGCACACCGCGTCGCCCGCGGACCTGCGGCCCTGGCGGACCAGGCGGTTCAGGTCGTAGTCGTCGTCCGCGTAGTTGTCGATGCAGGTGAAGCCGGCGCCGCGCAGCACCGAGGTCAGCACCCGGTTGTCCGCCAGCGTCGGGAAGTAGATGACATCCCGCTGCTTGTCGATGGGGTCGGAGAGCAGCTGGCCCAGGGTGCGCACGTCGAAGGGGCGCGCGTCGCTCAGCTGCATGCGGTCGTGCAGGCCCAGATCCAGCTGCTTGACATAGGTGTTGACCCGGTTCTCCAGATGGGCGAGTTCCTTGATCACGGCATCGGACTGGATCAGCAGGAAGGGGCGCTGCTTCATGATCTCGGCGATCAGCGGGCTCACCACGCTGTCCGGGCCGCAGCAGAAGGTCGAGACCTGCACCACCGGCAGCAGTTCGGGGCCGGTCTCGATGCGGCGGAAGGCTTCCCTCAGTCCGCTATGGCGCAGGTGTCGATGCAGTTCGCGGCGGGCGACGGCATCGAGCAGGCTGGCGATGAAATGCGGATTGCGCCAGTAGAGATGGGCGTAATCCGGATTCAGCTCCAGATCGAGAACGTAGGAGGGCAGCACCACCATGTGCTTGTCGCGCAGCAGCCGGCGCACATGGCTGTCGTAGATGCCCGGGTTGAGGATGTATTCGCGGCCGACCACCAGCGCCACCGGCACGTCCTGGTCGAGGGCTTCCCGCGCCATGGCGGCGGCCAGGTCGGCCACTTCGGCGCGCAGCTGCAGATGGTCCGCGACGGCGCCGGCGATGGCCGTGCGCAGCGCCTCGGCGGCCGGGTCGATGCGGTAATGGCGGAACACCGCGGCGAGCCGGCCCTGCAGCTGCGCGCGCAGGGCTTCCGCGTCGAGCTGGCTCAGATCCAGGTTGAAGAGATGGAACCGGCTGCCCGCGTGAGCCAGCCGCGCCAGGTTCATCGCCACGGCCACCCCGCCCTGATTGAGCGTGCAGCTGCGGCCGATGCTCATGCCCTGGGTGGGCATGAACTCGATCTGCGGCGCCAGGATCAGGCCGTGGGGTGCGCCGGCCAGGCGCCGGTACTGGCCGACCGCGCCCATGTGGGGGGCGCAGGTGTCGATGTTGAACGAGGGCTGGGCATCGGTCAGGTCGCTCTCGCGCACGTCGTCGACATGCACCGGCAGGCCCAGCCGCACGAACAGGCGGCCGAGCAGGTAGGCCCATTCCGACACGGAGAAACTGCGCGGGATCACCAGCCGGTTCGGGTCATCGCTGCGGGGCTGGCGGGCGCCGACGAAGTCCCAGATTTCCTTGTAGGTATCGCGCACGGCCTGGGTCGGCGCCTTGGTTTTCTTGCGGGCGAGCAGTTCGTTGATGGCGCTGCAGCCGCCCAGGGTGAATGACAGGGCCTTCTTGCCGTCGGCGCCGCGGCAGGTGAGCTGAGTGCGATTGCAGCAGGCGGCCTTGTCGTCGCAGGCGGCGCCGCGGCACTGGATGATGCGCTTCTCGAAGCGGGATTCCAGGAAGGTGTCGAGGCGGACCGGGACGTCGCCCTCCGGCAGGGTCTGCGCCAGGGTCAGCACCAGGCCGAAGCAGGCGCGATGGCCCGGGTGGGGCGGCACCAGGGCATAGGCCGGGCCGCCCAGGTAGCTCTGCAGGCGATGGGCGACGGCCACCGGCAGCGGGTCGGACAGCATGGTCTGGCCGTGCAGCAGAACCACCGGGCGCTTGGGCAGTTCGACCTGGGCCCAGAGCGTGCGGGCCATGTTCTCGACGATCGCCCAGTTGGCCGAGGCGAGAATCTCGGCCCGCGACACCCCCTGGACCTGGAGCTTGCGCGCGTTTTCCATCAGGAAGACGGCGCAGGTGGCGTTGATCGCCAGGCCGCGCGGCGCAGCGTAGGCCTCGGCGCAGGCCTGCGCCACGCCGGGCAGGCCGAGCATGGCGGCCAGCGTGTCCATCAGGCTGCCGGTGCCGGCGGAGCATTTCAGGTTCATCGCGTTGTTGAACAGCTCCGCCTCCCGCAGGGCGATGGTCGAGATCTTGGTGTCCTCGCCGCCGATGTCCACCAGCACGCAGAAATCCGCATTCGCGTCGGCGACGCCCGCCGCGCGCAGGCGCTGCACGTGCTCGCGCGCCAGAACGATCGAGCCGCGCGCATGGGCGTAGTTTTCCACCAGCACTACGATGCGCCCGGCCAGCGCCGGATAGCGGTTTTCCAGCGCCTGCTGCACCTGGAAGCGGGCCGAACCGGTGATGCCGATGCCGCGCAGGCGCAGGGTCTCGTGACCGGCCGCGCGCAGCTCGCGGAATACCTGCTGCAGGGTCTGGATCGTGTCGCCCGCGTTGCTGTAGGCGCGCAGGAACAGCACTGCGCCGCTTGCACCGTCGGCCAGCACGGCCTTCGCCATGGTCGAGCCGACATCCAGGGCCAGATAGAGCGCATCGCCGCCCAACTCGCCGGGCGCTCGGTCGGCCTCCCCCTGGTCCGCCAGGCGCAGGAAGCGCAGGTCCGCTTCGTAGCCGGCCCGGAGGGAGGGAAAATCGGGGTAGACATCCTCGCCGGAAGGTTTTCGGGGGCGGGCTGCGGGCGCCGCCGCGCCCGCCGCCGCAGGGTCGTTGGCGAGATGGCAGAGGGCGGAGAGCGCGGCATCGTTGTCGGGATCCCAGAGGATTTGCCGTACGCCCTGCTCGCGCAGGGCATCCTCGGCGCAGTCGCGCGCGTAGCGCCAATGGAAGACCCGCCCGGTCAGGCATACCGCGTCGAAGCCGGCGGGCAGGCGCCGGCAGGCCTTGAGCACCTCCGACTTGAGCGTGGTGGCCAGGGCCATCTCGAGGGGGATGCCCTGGTTCTTGTCGGATATCGTCGCCGAAGAGCTGAACACGCCGCAGCGGTCGGCGCGCACGGTGATTTTCGCGCGCCGCTCGCGGCCGGCCTCGCCGAGGTATGCGGCGAGCAGCGCATCCACGTCGGCGCGCGTCAGCCCCAGTTTCTGCAACACGCGATCCAGATTGATGCCCGAGCCGGCGCCGCAGCGCGGATTCACCACCAGCAGGTCGTCCTTGAGCTCGCCTTCCCGGTCGACGCCTGCCAGCAGGTAACCCGAGGCGGACAGTTCGATGATGGCCAGGCTGTGCGCCTCGGCATCGAGCCGGTCGGCGATCATCGACTGGGCGGCCATCCAGGCGCTGGCGGCCGGCAGGATGGTCTTGCCGCCGCCCAGCGCCTCCTTGACGAAGGGGGCGAGTTTGCCGGTGATGACGGCGCAGGCCGGCAGGCGGTCGCCGAAATGCTCGGCCAGGCGGAATTCCGCGGCGATTTCGGCAAACGGCCGGCTGTTCGGAAAGGTGGCATCGAAGAGCTCGGCGCCGGCGGCGTCGCGCCCCAGAATGCGGAAGTGACCCACCCCCGCATCGACGATCAGTTTCGGTTCCATCATTGGCATGTGGATCATCCTGAGTGAATCGCACGCGCCCAAGGCGATCGGCCCAAGGCGATCGGCCGGGTACGCGCTCTCTCTGTGGTATCGTTCGCCGCGGCCGGTGTGAAGAGCCTTTCGACAGTTCGCATCTTGCCAGAAAATTCGCCGGTTTCGCGATCTTGGTCCGAGCAATTTCAAGGTGATCCGTTTTGCATCGCTGGGCAGCGGCAGCAAGGGCAACGCCTTGCTGGTCGAGTCGGGCCGCACGCGCGTGCTGCTCGACTGCGGCTTCGGGCCGCGCGAGCTGGCGCGGCGGCTGGCGCGCCTGGCAGTCGCGCCCGAAAGCATCGCCGCCGTGCTGATCACCCACGAGCATGCCGACCATGTCGGCGGCGCGGCGCGTTGCGCCGCGCGTTACGGCTGGACGGTGCATGCCAGCCACGGTACCGCCGCGGCGGCGGGACTGGACGCGCTCGGCGCACGCCGGTTCGACAGCCATGCGCGCTTCGCGATCGACGATCTGGAAATCCGTCCCTATCCCGTGCCGCACGATGCGCGCGAACCGACCCAGTTCGTGTTTTCCGACGGGGCGGCACGGCTCGGCGTGCTGACCGATGCGGGCGCGATCACGCCGCACATCGTCGCGACGCTCAAGGACTGCGCGGCGCTGGTGCTCGAATGCAACCATGATGCCGGCATGCTCGCCGCGGGCCGCTATCCGCCTCTGCTCAAGCGGCGCATCGCCGGCGCGTTCGGCCATCTCGACAACGCGGCCGCGGCGGACTTGCTGGGAAGGATCGGCGGCCGGCAACTGGCGCACGTCGTCGCGGCGCATCTCTCGGCAGAGAACAACACGCCCGATCTCGCCCGTGGTGCGCTGGCGCAGGCGCTCGGCTGTTCGGTCGGCTGGATCGGCGTGGCGACCCAGACCGAGGGTTTTGCATGGCGGGAAATATGACTATTGCAATCATCGAATCGCTGGACCACGAAGGCCGCGGCGTCGCGCATGTCGACGGCAAGGCCATTTTCATCGAGGGTGCGCTGCCGGGCGAGCGCGTGCGCTACACGAGCTTGCGCCGCAAGCCGACCTTCGAGAACGCGCGTGCCGACGAGATTCTCAAGACTTCCAGCCAGCGCGTGACGCCGGCCTGTCCGCATTTCGGCATCTGCGGCGGCTGCAGCATGCAGCATCTCGATCCGCTGGCACAGGCCGCCGCCAAGCAGCGCGTGCTGGAGGATGCCTTCTGGCACATCGCGCGCCTGCGGCCGGAGTCGATCCTCCCGCCGATCATCGGTCCTGCCTGGGGCTACCGCCGCCGTGCGCGGCTGACCGTGCGCAAGGTGGTGAAGAAGGGCGGCGTGCTGGTCGGCTTCCACGAGAAGCGCAGCAGCTACGTGGCCGACATGACTTCCTGTGCCGTCCTGCCGGCGCCGATTTCCGCCCTGCTGCCCAAGCTGCGCGACCTCGTCGGCGCGCTGTCGATCGCAGAACGCCTGCCGCAGATCGAGGTCGCGGCGGGCGACGGCCCGGCCGTGCTGGTGCTGCGCATCCTCGAACCCCTGAATCCGCGGGACGAGGATTTGCTGCGCGCCTTCGCCGACCGGCATGGCGTGACGCTCTGGCTGCAACCCGACGGGCCGGATAGCGCGGCGCCCTTCCATCCGCCCGAAGCGGCGCCGCCGTTCTATCGGCTGCCCGATTACGACGTGACGCTGCGTTTCCGGCCGACCGACTTCACGCAGGTGAACCACGACGTCAACCGCGTGCTGGTGCGCCGTGCGCTTGGGCTGCTGGAGGTCCAGGCCGGCGAAAGCGTCGCCGACATGTTCTGCGGGCTGGGCAATTTCACGCTGCCGCTCGCGCGCCTTGGGGCGCGCGTCGTCGGCGTCGAGGGCAGTGCCGCCCTCGTGGCGCGGGCGCGCGCGAACGCGGTCTGCAACGGCCTCGCCGCGCGCATCGATTACCATGTCGCCAACCTGTTCGAAGTGACGCCGGAACGGCTGGCGGGATGGGGGCGGTTCGACAAGATGCTGATCGATCCGCCGCGCGAGGGGGCCGTGGAACTCGTCAAGGCGCTCGATGAACAGGCGCCGGTGCGCAGCATCGTTTATGTCTCATGCAATCCGGCCACGCTGGCGCGCGATGCGGCCGTGCTGGTGCATGAAAAGGGCTATCGGCCGGTTGCGGCGGGCATCGCCAACATGTTCCCGCACACTTCGCACGTCGAGTCGATCGCGCTGTTCGAACGTTAACCACCGCCCTGCCGCAGTGTCGCCTCGACCGAGCGCTTCAGCACGTTGAAACCGAAACCCGGCAGGGGGCGGCCGTTGACGTAAAAGGTCGGGGTCGCATCGACGTTCAGCCGGGCGGCATCTTCCAGGTCGACATTGATGCGGCGGGTGATTTCCGGATCGTTCATGTCGCGGCGCAGGCGCTCGAGGTCCAGGCCCAGGCCGCCGAGCTGTTTCCAGGCCAGTGCGAAATCGGCCTCATGCTGGGGCTTCCACACCTCCTGGGTTTCCATCAGGACGTCGAGCACGGGCCAGAATTTGTCTTGCAGGCGCGCGGCTTCGAGCAGCGCAACGATGTGTTCGGCGCCGACCTGGAAGGGGGCGTAACGCAATACCAGCCGGAGCTTGCCGGGGTGCTGCGCCAGCAGTTCCTTCACGGGTTCGTAGAAGGCCTGGCAGGTGACGCAGGCGGGATCGAAAAACTCGACGATCGTCACCGGCGCGTCATCCGGGCCGAGGCGGGGGGAATGCGGCTGGATCAGGTGGGCGCCGTGCTGCGCGGCGAGCTGCAGGTTCGCCGCGGCCCGGTCGCGCTGGTGGAGCAGCGTGGCCGCCACGAAGACGCCGAGCAGCAGCGCCGCGGTGGCGAGCAGCACGGTCTTCTGCGTCATCGCGCGCCCCGCGCGCGCGCCAGCAGCAGCAGGACGACGATGGCCGAGAAGGCGGCGATCGACAGCCAGGGGAGGGTGAGGACATCGAAGAGCGCGAATACCGTTTGCGAGCAGGGCACGCCGCGCGTGCAGGGCTCGAAGTCGCGCGGCACCCAGCCGGCGACCAGCATCTGGTGGAAGGCGGCGATGCCCAGGCCGATCGTCGCCAGGGGCAGGGCATAGCGGACGATGCGCGGGTCGTAGGGGGCGAGGCCGAGAGGCAGCAGCAGCGCGAGCGGAAACATGCAGATGCGCTGATACCAGCACAGTAGGCAGGGCGGCACGTGCATCACCTCGCCGAAGAAGATGGCGCCCAGCGTGGCGCCCGCCGCGATCACCCAGGCGGCATAGACGAGCCGCCACTCGGCGGGAAAATCGCTGCGCACGTCGGCCGGGGTCATTGCCGGAATGCAAAACGGCGGCCCGCAGGCCGCCGTCGGGTTCAGCGCGGAGGGGGCGACGAGGCGCCGGCGCCGGGTTTCATCACTCGCGCTGCCCGGTAAAGACGAGGAGCAGATGCACCAGGCCGACGAACACGTTGTAGACGCTCAGATACACGCCGAGGGTCGCCGTGATGTAGTTGTCTTCGCCGCCCTGGACGATGCGGTTGATGTCGTAGAGGATGAAGGCGGAGAAGACCGCCACCACCAGGGCCGAAATGGTCAGCGCCAGGGCGGGAATCTGGAAGAAGGCATTGGCCAGCGCGGCGAGCAGGATGAGGATCGCGCCGGCGAACAGGAACTTGCCGAGGCCCGAGAAATTGCGCTTGGTGGTCGAGGCGATGCCGGCCAGCACGAAGAAGATCGCGCCCGTGCCGCCGGCGGCCATGGCGATGATGCTGGCGCCGTTCGAGAAGCCGAGCGCCACCTGCAGGATGCGCGAGAGCATCAGGCCCATGAAGAAGGTGAAGGCCAGCAGCAGGACGACGCCCATGCCGCTGTTCTTGGTGCGCTCGATGCCCCACATGAAGCCCCAGGCGATGCCGAGGAACAGCAGGAAGGCCATTACCGGGCTGCCGGCGAGGAAGGAGAACTGCATCTGGATGCCGACCAGGGCGCCGATCAGGGTGGGCGCCATCGACAGGGCGAGCAGGGCGTAGGTGTTGCGCAGCACACGGTTCTGCCGCGCAGCCAGGTCGGCAGTGCCGTGTTGGGCGGTGGCTAACGGTTGGAACGGTTGCATGGAAGGTTTCCTTTCGGTTGTGGAGCAAACGCCGCTAAGACTAACGGAAGTGTGTGAAAGTTTCAATCGTTCCTTCTCATCCGTAGATCTTGCACAGCAGCGGACTGACGGAAGGATGAGAGAAGTAGCCAAGCAGCGACAAGACGGCGGCGGCGATGGCCAGCCGCCAGGCCCAGCGTCGCAGGGCGGGGGGCAGCTTATATGGCGGCATCCTCGCGGCCGGCGCGCTTGCGCTCGTGGGCCTTCAGGAAGCGCTTGCGCAGGCGGATCGACTTCGGCGTGATCTCGACCAGTTCGTCGTCGGCGATGAACTCGACGGCGGACTCGAGGGTGAGGCGGATCGGCGGCGTGAGCAGGATCGCCTCGTCCTTGCCGGAGGCGCGGATGTTGGTGAGCTGCTTGGTCCGGACCGGATTGACCACCAGGTCGTTGTCGCGGCTGTGGATGCCGACGATCATGCCTTCGTAGAGCGCCTCGCCGGGGCTGACGAACATGCGGCCGCGCTCTTGCAGCTTCCACAGCGCGTAGGCGACGGCGGCGCCGTCCTCGGCCGAGACCAGCACGCCGTTGCGGCGGTCGCTCATCGGGCCGGCCCACGGGCCGTAGTCGTCGAAGACATGGCTGGCCAGGCCGGTGCCGCGCGTCAGCGTCAGGAACTCGCCCTGGAAACCGATCAGGCCGCGCGCCGGAATGCGGTATTCGAGGCGCACGCGCCCCTTGCCGTCGGACTGCATGTCCTGCAGTTCGCCCTTGCGGCGGCCGAGTTCCTCCATCACGCCGCCCTGGTGGCCTTCCTCGACATCCACCGCGAGCATTTCGTAGGGTTCCTGCTTTTCCCCATCCGCTTCGCGCAGCACAACGCGCGGGCGCGAGACGGCGAGCTCGTAGCCTTCGCGCCGCATGTTCTCGAGCAGGATGGTGAGGTGCAGCTCGCCGCGCCCCGACACTTCGAAGATGTCGGCGTCCGGGGTGTCCAACACGCGCAGAGCGACGTTGGAGAGCAGCTCGCGCGCGAGGCGCTCGCGGATCTGGCGGCTGGTAACGAACTTGCCGCACCGGCCGGCGAGCGGCGAAGTATTGACCTGGAAGTTCATGGTCAGCGTCGGTTCGTCGACCCGGATCGGCGGCAGGCCGACCGGGTTGTCGACGGCGCAGAGCGTGACGCCGATGCCGACCTGCTCGATGCCGGTGACCAGCACGATGTCGCCGGCCTCGGCGTCCTGCGCCTGTTCGCGTTCGAGGCCCTTGAAGACCAGCACCTGGCCGACCTTGGCGTTGCCGCGGTGCTCGTCGCCGTACATCGCGGCGACCTGCTGTCCGGGCCGGATGTGGCCCTGCTTGATGCGACCGATGCCGATGCGGCCGACGTAGGCGTTGTAGTCGAGCGAGCAGATCTGCAGCTGTAGCGGCGCCTCGGAATCGACGTCGGGCGGCGGCACGTGGCGCAGGATCGCCTGGTAGAGCGGGCGCATGTCGGTGCCCGGGGTGTGCGAGGCCATCATCGCGTAGCCGTTGAGCGCGGAGGCATAGACGACCGGAAAATCGAGTTGTTCCTCGCTGGCGCCGAGCTTGTCGAACAGGTCGAAGGTGTGGTCGATCACCCAGTCGGGGCGCGCGCCCGGCCGGTCGATCTTGTTGATCACGACGATCGGTTTGAGGCCGAGCGCCAGGGCCTTGCGGGTGACGAAGCGCGTCTGCGGCATCGGGCCTTCGACGGCGTCCACCAGCAGCAGCACGCCGTCCACCATCGACAGCACGCGTTCCACCTCGCCGCCGAAGTCGGCGTGGCCCGGGGTGTCCACGATGTTGATGTGGGTGCCTGCGAAATCGATCGCGCAGTTCTTGGCGAGGATGGTGATGCCGCGTTCCTTCTCGAGGTCGTTCGAATCCATGACGCGCTCGGCGATCTGCTGGTTGTTGCGGAAGGTGCCGGACTGGCGCAGCAGCTGATCGACCAGGGTGGTCTTGCCGTGGTCGACGTGGGCGATAATGGCGATGTTGCGCAGGGGACGGGACATGGAAGGGGCGCCTGAGGAAGGGGCGCGCATTCTAACAGAGCGCCGCGCCAGAAATCGCCAGAAATCGTTAAGGAGATCAGAATGTTGGCAGTCATCGGCGGCAGCGGCCTGACGCAGCTGGCCTGCCTGGAGGTGGCGCGGCGCGAGGTGGTGCGTACCCCGTATGGCGAACCGTCGGGACCGCTCGCCTTCGGCCGCATCGGCGTGCAGGAGGTGGTATTCCTCGCGCGCCACGGTCATGGTCACACGATTCCGCCGCATCGCGTCAATTACCGCGCGAACCTCTGGGCCCTGGTGAAGGCGGCCGGCGCCGAGGGCATCGTCTCGGTCGCTTCGGTCGGCGGCATCCGCGCCGACCTCGGGCCGGGCGCGCTGGCCGTGCCGCACCAGATCATCGACACCACCTGGGGCCGGCCGCACACCTTCTTCGACGGCGGCGCCGCGCCGGTGGTGCACGTCGATTTCACCGAACCCTACGATCGCGCATTGCGCGAACGCCTGCTCTGTGCCGCCGACGCGGTGGGGATCAAGACCTCCGGCTCGGCCGTGTATGCCGCGACGCAGGGGCCGCGCCTGGAGACGGCGGCCGAAATCGAGCGGCTGGCGCGCGCCGGCGCCGACATCGTCGGCATGACCGGCATGCCCGAAGCGGCGCTGGCGCGCGAGCTGGAAATACCCTATGCGGCGATCTGCGCGGTGGCCAACTGGGCGGCCGGGCGGGGCGATTCGGCGAGCATGATCGCCTTCGACAGGATCGAGACGGTGTTGCAGGAAGCGATGGGGCGCGTGCGTCGGGTGATCGAGCATCTGTGCGCCGTGCCGTAGCGCCGGCGCCGACTTTTTTTAGATCCTGAGGGTTTCGAGCAGTTCCTGCTCGAGCTGCACCAGCGTGGCGGTCTTGCCCAGTGCCGCGCCGGCGATCAGGAAGGTGTCTTCGACGCGCTCGCCGAGCGTCATGATCTTGGCGCTGGAAAGCGAGATGCCATGCCTGGCCAGCACCAGGGCAATGGCGTAGAGCAGGCCCGGACGGTCGGCGGCGGTGAGCGACAGGATGTGCTGCCTGCCGCCCTCGTCGCTGCGGATCGAGACTTCCGGTGTCAGCGGCACGTGCCTCGCCTGGCGCGACACGCGCCCGCGCGCTGGCGGTGCGAGCGGCGGCAGCCGGTTGAGGTTGTCGGTCAAATCGTGCTCGATCAGGCCGATCATGTCGCGGTAGGGCAGCTGGTTTTCCGGGTCGAGCAGGACGAAGCTGTCGAGCGCGTAGCCGTGGCGGCAGGTGTGGATGCGCGCATCGACGATCGAGTAGCCGAGGCGGGCGAAGAAGCCGCAGATACGGGCGAACAGTTCCGGCTGATCGCGGACGTAGACCATCGCCTGCAGACCGGCGCCGACCGGGTTGAGGCGGGCGCGCACGACCGGTGCGGGACTGGCCGGGCGATAGTAGAGCGTCTGCGTGTGCCAGGCGATTTCCTCGCTGTCGTGGCGCAGGAAGTAGGCGGTATCGAGCTGCTCCCATAACTCGGCCTCGATGCCCGGCCGCAGGCCGCGCAGGCGCAGCTTGCCGCGCGCTTCCTCCTGGCGCTCCTCGATGCCGCCCAAGACACTGGCGGGGCTGGCGGTTTCCCCCATCAGCAGGGGGCGCGCGATGCGGTAGAGATCCTCGAGCAGCTTGGCCTTCCACGGGTTCCAGATTTTCGCACCGGTGCCGCGGATGTCGCACACCGTCAGCAGGTAGAGTGCGGTCAGGCGTTCCTCGCTGCGCACGATGTCCGTGAAACGGCGGATTACCGCGGGGTCGCTCAGGTCGCGTTTCTGCGCGTAGGTCGACATCGTCAGGTGATGCTCGACGAGGAAGACGATCAGGTCGGCATCGTGCCTGTCGATGCCGTGGGCGCGGCAGAAACGGCGGGCGTCGCGCATGCCCAGTTGCGAGTGGTCGCCGCCGCGGCCCTTGGCGATGTCGTGGAACAGCGCGGCGACGTAGAGCCGCCAGCGCTCGGGGAAGGCCGCCATCAGGCGCGAGCAGTATGGGTATTCGTGGGCGAATTCGGACAGCGCCAGCCGGCGCAGGTTGCGCACCACCTGCAGGATGTGCTGGTCCACGGTATACACGTGGAACAGGTCGTGCTGCATGCGCCCGACGATGCGGCCGAAGGCGGGCAGCCAGGCGCCGAGAATGTCGAACTGGTTCATGCGCCGCAGCTGGTGCGTCAGGCCGCGCTTTTCCTTGAACAGGGCGAGGAAGTTGGCCCGGTTGGCCGGGTCGCGCCGGAAGGCCGCGTCGATGCGGTCGCGCGCATGCCAGAGGGCGCGCAGCGTGCGCGGCGTCAGGCCCTTCAGTTCGGGCCGCTGCGAGAGCAGCAGGAAGCCTTTCAGGATGGCCGCCGGCTTGCGCGCGTAGAGGTCGTCGCTGCGCATGTCGATGAGCTCGCGCACCTGCTGGAAGTCCTCGTCGAGGACGAGCGGTGCGTCGACGCGGTGCGGTTCCAGGCGCGCCGACAACTCGAGCAGCACCAGCGTGTTCAGTTGCGTGATGCGCTTGGCGTTGCGGTAGTAGCGCTGCATCAGCACTTCCGAGGCGCGGCGATGGGCCGTGGCGGCG
>CAZZFN010000027.1:0-20694 GCA_964653505.1 uncultured Methyloversatilis sp. | reverse complement strand
GCGCTGCGGGACGCGCTGCTCGATGGTTTCGACGAGGTGAATGGCGGCTTCGGCGGCGCGCCGAAGTTTCCCCACCCGACCGACCTCGCCTTCCTGCTGCACCGACCCGACGACCCGGCAGCGCGCGCCGCCGCGCTGTTCACCCTGCGCCGCATGGCGGAGGGCGGCATCCACGACCAGCTGGGCGGCGGCTTCTGCCGCTACAGCGTGGATGAGCGCTGGGAAATCCCGCACTTCGAGAAGATGCTCTACGACAACGGCCCGCTGCTCGGCCTTTACGCGGATGCATTCGCGCTGACCGGCGACCCGTATTTCAGGGAAGTCGCCGAGGGCATCGTCGGCTGGCTGCAGCGCGAGATGACCGGCCCCGAGGGCGCCTTCCATTCCTCGCTCGACGCCGATGCGGAAGGCGAGGAAGGCCGCTTCTACGTCTGGGACCGCGCCCAGGTCGCCCTGCTGCTCACCCCGCAGGAGTCGGCGCTGGCGGGACGGCACTGGGGACTCGACCGGCCGCCGAATTTCGAAGGGAAGCACTGGCACCTGAAGATCGCCGCGCCGCTGGCGCAAGGCGAGGCTGCGCTGCGCGAATCGGCGCGCGCCAAGCTCTTCGCGGCGCGCGAGAAACGCGTCCGTCCCGGCTGCGACGACAATATCCTGACCAGCTGGAACGCGCTGACGATCGCGGGGCTGGCCCGCGCGGCACGCGTGTTCGACCGTCCCGACTGGCGGGCCGCCGCCCGGCGGGCGCTCGATTACCTGCGGCTGCGGCACTGGCAGGAGGGCCGGCTGCTCGCCGCCTCGCGCCACGGCCAGGCCCACCTGCCCGCCTATCTCGACGACTATGCCTTCCTGCTCGCCGCGCTGGTCGAACTGATGCGGGCCGACCCGCAGCCCGACGATGCCGACTTCGCGCGTCGGCTTGCCGATGCGCTGCTGGAGCGTTTCGAAGACGCCGACGCGGGCGGCTTCTTCTTCACCGCGCACGACCACGAAGCCCTGATCCAGCGGCCCAAGACCGCCCACGACAACGCCCTGCCGTCCGGCAACGGGGTCGCCGCGCTCGCCCTGCGCCGGCTCGGCGATCTGCTCGGCGATGCGCGCTACATCGGCGCGGCGCGGCGCACGCTGCAAGCCTTCTGCGCACCGCTCGCCCGGCAGCCGGGCGGGTGCGCCACCCTGATCATGGCGCTGGAAGCAGAGCAGTCTGTCAACCCGCCCGCGTGCAACGACGTTGCTTGTCGCGTACCGGCAAGCGATTGAAAACGGAGAAGTTTCTCAAGCCTTGCGATTTCCGCTAGACTCTCGCCGGACGTTTTCCACCCTAACCGAAAGAGGAAGAAAAGCACATGAAATCGATCGCAAACCTGCTGGTCGCCGCCGGCGCAGTCCTGGTCTCCGCTCCCGCGCTGGCCAATCTCGACCTGGCCAAGAAAAGCAACTGCATGGCCTGCCACACCGTCGACAAGAAGCTGGTCGGCCCGTCCTATCAGGAGGTCGCCAAGAAATACGCCGGACAGAAGGATGCGGTCAAGCTGCTCTCCGCCCGGGTCAAGGCCGGCAGCACCGGGGTCTGGGGCCAGGTGCCGATGCCGCCCAACGCGGCGGTCAAGGATGCCGACATCGAAATCCTGGTGAAGTGGATTCTGGCGGGCGCGAAGTAAGGAGTCTTCTACGGTCGACACGTAAGGCGTTTCACATCGACGGGGAGCTGCGGCTCCCCGTTGTTTTTGCGCGACGGCCCGGCGGGGCCTGCCTATTGCATTTGCCGACAAGCTCCAGTTATGATTCCTATTCGGCAACAAGAATTACTTATAAGCAAAACTCGCCAAAGGAGGTTCTCGTGGGGACAATTCTGGTTGCAACCGATGGTTCCGCCGCCGCCGACAAGGCGGTGGATGCTGCGTCCCGCCGCGCGCAGAAGGAGCAAGCCCGGCTCGTCGTCGTCAACATTTCCGAGCCCTTCTGTCCCATCGGCCAGTCCGAGCTCGACGTCGGCGTCTTCGAGGACGCGATGAAGAAGGAATCCGCCGCCATCCTCGACGCGGCCCTCGCGCGCGCGCGCGCCGCAGGCGCCGAAGCCCGCGCCGTGCATGAAGTCGGGCGACCCGCCGAGGGCATCGTCGGAATCGCCAGGCGCGAAGGCGCCGACGAGATCTTCGTCGCCTCCCACGGCCGCCACGGCCTGGCGCGCGCGGCCATGGGCAGCGTATCCAGCCGGGTGGTCGAATGGGCGCCCTGTACCGTCACCGTCGTCAAATAACGCCGCAGCGCCGACCACGGGCCGCCCCCGGTCTATGAAACGCGGGCGGTGGCGGTCGGCAGGCGAGGTGTTTCACGCCAACAAGAGGAGAAACTAGATGAGCGAGCAACCGACGCAGAACGACTATGCGGAAAAAGCGAAGTCGACCTTTTCCGCCGAGCGCAAGGAGGATTTCTTCGTGCTCGGGGTGGCCGCAGTGGTGGTCGTCCTGGTGCTGACCGGGGTCATCGGCCCGAACTTTTACAGATCGCTGTTCTTTTGAGCGGGGAGAGAAGCCATGAGCAGTGGTGGAATCGGTGTCGAGTTCAGCCTGAAAAACCTCCCCAACATGTTGCCGGGGCTGATCCTGTGCGCGGTCTTCGGCTGGCTGGCGCTCCAGTGGGACAGCACGATGAGCAAGTGGAACAATCATCACCGGGAGGCCGAGCGGGTTCTCAAGCTGGTCAATGAGGGCAAGGCGCCCGCCAGCTACGACGAATACAAGCAGAAGCAGCAGGAAAGCTTCGCCAAGCGCAGCGACAAGTTCAAGGCCGACATGGAGGCCTTCAAAGCCGCGCGGGCCGCCGGCGACAAATCGGCCAAGGAGCCGCGCCGGCCCGCGCGCGCGGTCATCCTGGAGCAGGCGGACTTCGCCAGCGTCGCCCAGGCGAAGAGCATTCCGGGCAACCTGAGCTTCGGCAACATGATGATTTCCTTCCAGCTCACCTATGTGGCCATTCTGCTGCTGGGGGGCATGCTGATCCGCAACACGATCGGCCTGCCCGAAATCTTCAAGGCCGGGACGATCGCCGCCCGCCCGCTGATCAAGCCGGGCATCATCATCCTGGGAGCGCTCTACATGTGGTCCGACGTGCTCAAGGTCGGCGTCATGGGACTGATCCTGGTCGTCGCCTTCGTCATGGGCACCCAGATCCTGATCTCCTTCTGGGCGCGCCGCTCCCAGGTCGACTCGGGCCTGGCGGGCGTGATGGGCGCCGGGGTCGGCGTGTGCGGCGTGTCGGCGGCCGTGGCGGTCGCTCCGGTGGTGAATGCCAAGCCGCGCGACTTTTTCTACTCGATCGGCACGATCCTGCTGTTCGGCACCGTCTGCCTGTTCACCTTTCCCTACATCGGCCAGGCGCTCGGCATGAGCCAGCCGGTATTCGGCGCCTGGGTCGGCACGGCCATCCTCAACACCGCCCAGCTGGTCGCGGCGGCGTCCTGGTACGGTCACGAAGCGCTGCTGACGGCCAACATCATCAACATCGTGCGCGTCGGCTTCATCCCGCTGGTCGTGCTGTGGGCCATCTACTTCTATGTCGTCAAGCCGGCGGTGGATGCCGGTCACGCGGGCCAGAAGATCGATGTCTGGGAAGTCATCCGCACCAAGTTCCCGATCTTCGTTTTCGGCTTCTTCGTCATGGTCACCCTGAACGAGATGGGGCTGTTCACCGCCGAGCACCGCACCATCCTCGGCAGCGACCTGCTCAGGCTGTTCTTCGCCATCGGCTTCGCCGGCGTCGGCCTCAACATCGCGTTCGACGACCTCAAGAAGGCGGGCGGATCGGCCTTCGTGATCGGCTTCGCCTCCGCGACGCTGAAGGCCGTGCTGGCCGCCGCCGCCGTCATCATCATCGGCACCGAGGCCTTCCAGGTCAAGGGCTAGACTCCGTCAATCCTGCCCGGGGCATCTGCGGATGCCCCTTTTTTGTCCATGCCTTTTTCCCGCATCCTGTTGTGCGTCGATGGCGAACCGCACACCGAAACCGCCTGCCGCTGCGCACTCGAGCTGGCCGGCGCCGGCGCAGCGCTCGACGCGCTGTATGTCGTCGATCCCTACCTGAAAAAATTCACCCACGAGATTTACGCCATCAATCGCGACGCATGCCGCGCCCATCTGGACCGCAGTCTGGCCGCCGAGGGCGAGGCCGCGCTCGATGCTTTCGCGGCGCGGGCGCAGGCGGCCGGCATCGCCGCGGGCCGCCTGCTGCAGCACGGCGAGCCCGCCAGCGTCATCCCGCAGCTGGCCGCCGGCGGCGGCTACGACCTCGTCATCCTCGGCGGCAAGCGCTTCGGCGGCCGCTACGAGCGCTGGACCTCGCGCGACCTGCCCGGCCGGCTCGACGGCAAGTTCGCCGTACCGGTGCTGCTGTGCCGTGTCTGAATACCGCTACGAACGCAGCCTGCGGGTCGCCGCGCCGATCGAACAGGTCGCCGAGTTTTTCCGCGCGGGCGAAGCCTGGTTCCGCCTCAACCCGGAATGGGAGGTTCTCGCGCTCGATGCGCATTCCCTGAAAGTGCGCTACGAGCGCAGCGAGCGCGAGGCGACCTATCGCCGTCCCGCCAGCGCCGACTTTGCCGACAGCGGCGGCGCCCTGGCCTTCGCCGGCGACGCGCCGCGCACCATCGCGTTGACGCTGTCCCCGCAGGAGAACGGGTCGACGCGGATCGACTGGAGCGAAACCTTCGCCGAACCGATCGAAAACATGCGCCTGGCCGAGCTCAACCTCTGGCTGCAGGCCTCGGCAGGCTACCTCGCCTGGGCCGCCCGGTCGGACCGCCGCGCTCGGCTGGCGCGCTGGTTGCTCGACCGTTTCTGGTTGCGCATGAGTCCGACGGGGCGCCGCGTCTCGCTGCTGATCCTCGCCATGGAATTCCTCGCGCTGCTGCTGCTGATCGCCATTCTCCTCATTTACCGCTTCACGGGATGATGCGGCCGGGCGAAGTCGATTGACAAGCTCCCCGACTAGGGCAAGAATCAGCGTCCGCCTCTCCTCCTCAACAATTCCAAACCGAATGGAGCCCTTTCGATGAACGTTCCTGTCAAAGCCCTTTCCTTCTCCGTCGCCGCCGCCGTTCTGCTGATGGGTTGCGGCAAGAAAGAAGAAGCCCCGAAGCCTGCCGCGGCGCCCGCCGCGCCTCCGGTCGCCGTCGTCAAGATCGGCCATGTCGGTCCGCTCACTGGCGGCATTGCCCATCTTGGCAAGGACAATGAGAATGGTGCCCGCCTGGCCATCGAGGAAGCCAACGCGGCCGGCATCAAGATCGGCGGCAATCCGGTCAAGTTCGAACTGATCGCCGAAGACGACCAGGCCGACCCGAAAATCGGCAACACCGTCGCCCAGAAGCTCGTCGATGCCAAAGTCGCCGGCGTCGTCGGCCACCTCAACTCGGGCACGACCATCCCGGCCTCCGCCATCTACAACCAGGCCGGCATCCCGATGATTTCCGGTTCGGCCACCAACCCGGCGCTCACCGAGCAGGGCTTCAAGACCGTCTTCCGCGTCGTCGGCCGCGACGACCAGCAGGGTCCGGCCGTCGCCAACTTCCTGATCGGCAGCGCCAAGCCGAAGGTTGCCGCCGTCATCGACGACGCGACCGCCTACGGCGAGGGCCTCGCCAACGAGGTCGAGAAGACCCTCAAGGCCGCCGGGGTCAGGGTGCTGCCGCGCGAGAAGGGCACCGACAAGACCGTCGACTGGAAGGCCGTGCTGACCAAGATCAAGGGCAAGAAGCCCGACGTCGTCTTCTACGGCGGCATGGACGCCACCGGCGGCCCGCTGCTCAAGCAGGCGCGCGAGCTGAAGATCGGCGCGGTGTTCGCCTTCGGCGACGGCGCCTGCACCGACAAGATGGCCGAGCTGGCCGGCGCCGCCGCCGAGGGCATGATCTGCTCGCAGGCCGGCATTCCGGTGCAGGCCGCCGGCAAGAAGTTCCTCGACGCCTACAAGGCCAGGTTCAACATCGATCCGATCCTCTATGCGCCCTTCACCTATGACGCGGCCATGCTGATGATCGAAGCGATGAAGAAGGCCGATTCGACCGACCCGGCCAAGTTCCTGCCGGCCCTGGCGGCGAGCAACCACAATGGCGCCTCCGGCAACATCCGCTTCGACGAGAAAGGCGACCGCAAGGATGCCGAAATGACCATCTTCTCCATGAAGGACGGCAAGGTCACCCCGCTGGCGATCATCAAGGGCGACAAGTCGCTGACCCTGGACGAGTATGCCGCGCTGAGCGCTCCGGCCGCCGACTCGGCTGCCGCAGCCAAGCCGGCCGAGGCTCCCGCTGCCGCCCCGGCCCAGAAGTAAAGCCGACGCCGCACCACCGCAACGGCGCCCTGCGGAAAACCGAGGGGCGCCGTTGTTGTATCCGACGTATCATCCGCGCCCGTGGATATTTTCCTGCAACAAATCATCAACGGCCTGACCACGGGCAGCGTCTATGCCATCGTGGCCCTGGGCTACACGATGGTGTATGGCGTCATCCAGCTGATCAACTTCGCCCATGGCGACGTCGTGATGATCGGCGCGATGGTCGCCTTCACCGTGATCATGGGCGTGGTCGGCATGGGCTTGCCGCTGCCGCCGTTCATGATCGTGCTGGCCGGCGTGCTGGCGGCCATCCCGGTCTGCATGACGGTCGGCTTCCTGCTCGAGCGCGCCGCCTATCGCCCGTTGCGCCACGCCCCGCGGCTGGCGCCGCTGATCACCGCCATCGGCATGTCGATCATCCTGCAACAGGTTGCCTTGCTGATCTGGGGGCGCGATCCGCGCGCCTTCCCGCAGATCATGGAGAACCCCAGTTTCGCCATCGGCGGCGCCGCGATCAGCGCCGTGCAGATCGCCATCATCCTGCTCTCCGTGGCGCTGATGGTCGGCCTGACCTGGTTCGTCTACCGCACCAAATTCGGCATCGCCATGCGCGCCACCGCCGAGAACGTCAACATCGCGGGGCTGATGGGCATCGACGCCAACCGCGTGATCGCCGGCACCTTCATCATCGCCGCGGCGCTCGGCGCGGTGGCTGGCGTGATGTACGGCACCTACTACGGCATCGCCCATTACACGATGGGCTTCATCCTCGGCCTCAAGGCCTTTTCCGCCGCCGTGCTGGGCGGCATCGGCAATCTGGCCGGCGCCATGCTCGGCGGCCTCCTGCTCGGCCTGGTCGAAGCGCTCGGCGCAGGCTACATCGGCGAATTCACCGACCTGTGCCGCTGGCCGGTGGTTTCCGGCATGCTCGCCGAGCGTTGCGCCGCCGATGGCCATGTCGTGCTGTTCGGCAGCAACTACCAGGACGTGTTCGCCTTCGCGGTGCTGATCCTCGTGCTGGTGTTCCGCCCCTCCGGGCTGCTCGGCGAGCGCGTCTCCGAAAGATCATGAACCGCAAGACCTTCGGCCTCCTGCTGATCGCCGTCGCCCTGCTGATCCTGCCGCACGTGCTGACCCAGGTCGGCACCGCCTGGGTGCGCATCGCCAACCTGGCGATCCTCTTCATCTTCCTCTCGCTGGGCCTCAACATCGTCGTCGGCATGGCCGGGCTGCTCGATCTCGGCTACGTCGCCTTCTACGCCGTCGGCGCCTATGTCTGGGCCCTGCTCGCCTCGCCGCATTTCGGCCTGCACCTGCCGTTCTGGATCATCCTGCCGCTCGGCGCCCTGCTCGCCTGCATTGCCGGCGCGGTGCTCGGCGCGCCCTGCCTGCGCTTGCGCGGCGATTATCTGGCCATCGTCACGCTCGGCTTCGGCGAGATCGTGCGCATCTTCATGAACAACCTGTCCACGCCCTTCAACATCACCAACGGACCGAAAGGCATCACCGGCATCGACGACGTCAGCATCGGCGGCATCAGCTTCGCCACGACGGACAGTTTTTTCGGCATCCCGTTCACGGGGCCGGTGAAGTATTACTACATGCTGCTCGCCCTGCTGCTGCTGATCATCGTCGTCAATCTGCGCCTGCAGAACTCGCGCATCGGCCGCGCCTGGGTGGCCATCCGCGAGGACGAGACCGCCGCCAAGGCGGCCGGCATCAACACCTGGAACGTCAAGCTGCTCGCCTTTGCCATGGGCGCCTCCTTCGGCGGCATCGCCGGCGGCATGTTCGCGGCCATGCAGGGCTTCATCAGCCCGGAAAGTTTCGTGCTGCACGAATCGATCATCATCGTGGCGATGGTGGTGCTCGGCGGCATGGGCAACGTCTGGGGCGTGATCGCCGGCGCGCTGCTGCTTTCCTTCGTGCCCGAGATACTGCGTTACACCGTGGAACCGGTGCAAATGGCGCTGTTTGGCCGGCAGCTCGTCGAACCCGAGGTGCTGCGCATGCTGCTGTTCGGCGCCGCGCTGGTGCTGACCATGCGCTTCCGTCCCGCCGGAATCTGGCCCGAGTCGCGCCGCAAGCGCGAAATGAACGAGACGCACGGGGCTGGCGCTTGAGTGCTCCGGTATTGCTCGAAGCGCGCAACGTCGGCAAGAGCTTCGGCGGCGTGCAAGCGCTCAAGGACGTCTCGCTGACGATCCGCGCCAACGAAATCTACGGCCTGATCGGGCCGAACGGCGCCGGCAAGACCACCTTCTTCAACGTGCTCACCGGCCTGTATCCGCGCGACGGGGGCGCAGTCCTGTTCGCCGGCCAGGCGCTCGATCTGGCCAGTCCCTACCGGGTTGCGGCCGCCGGCATCGCGCGCACCTTCCAGAACATCCGACTGTTC
Source organism: uncultured Methyloversatilis sp. (assembly GCA_964653505.1). GTDB lineage: Bacteria > Pseudomonadota > Gammaproteobacteria > Burkholderiales > Rhodocyclaceae > Sulfuricystis. Next base: position 11,963 of record CAZZFN010000027.1, on the reverse strand, counting down.
GGCAACATGACCGCGCTCGAAAACGTCATGGTCGGCCGTCACGTGCGCACCCGGGCCGGCGTGTTCGGCGCCATCCTGCGCACCCCCGGACAGCGCGCCGAGGAGGCGGCCGTCAAGCGGCGCGCCCGCGAGCTGCTCCATTACGTCGGCATTCCCCAGCGCGCCGACGATCTGGCGCACCACCTGTCGTATGGCGACCAGCGCCGCCTCGAGATCGCGCGCGCACTGGCCACCGAACCGAAACTGCTGGCGCTCGACGAACCGGCGGCGGGAATGAACGCCACCGAGACCGCCGGGCTGCGCCAGCTCATCGAAGGCCTGCGCGCCGACGGCCTGACGGTGCTGTTGATCGAACACGACGTCAAGCTGGTGATGGGACTGTGCGACCGCGTCGCCGTGCTCGACTACGGCGTGAAGATCGCCGAGGACGTGCCGGCCGTGGTGCAGAAGGATCCGCAGGTCATCGAAGCCTATCTGGGAGGCAGCGTTGGCGCATGAGCCGGCGGACCGGGGACACGCCCTGCTGATGGCGGTCGGCCTGGAAGTCCATTACGGCGGCATCGCCGCCGTGCAGGGAATTTCGCTGGCCATCGAGGAAGGCGAGATGGTCTGCCTGATCGGCGCCAACGGCGCGGGCAAGACCTCGACGCTCAAGGCGCTGGCGCGCATGATTCCTTCTTCCGGCGAGATCCACTACCGCCGGGAACGCCTCGACCGCCTGCCGAGCCATGTGCTGATCGGCAAGGGCATGGCACTGGTTCCCGAAGGTCGCGGCATCTTCGCGCGCCTGACCGTCGCCGAGAACCTCGCGATGGGCGCCTATCACCGCAACGACAAGGGTGGCATCGCCGCCGACCTGGCGCATGTCTATACGCTGTTGCCGCGCCTCAAGGAGCGCGCCGGGCAGGTCGCCGGCACGCTCTCGGGCGGCGAGCAGCAGATGCTCGCCATCGGCCGCGCGCTGATGGGCCGCCCGCAGCTGCTGCTGCTCGACGAGCCCTCGATGGGCCTCGCGCCGCTGATGGTGGAAAAGGTCTTCGAGGTGATCCGCGCCGTCGCCGCCGAGGGCGTGACGATCTTCCTCGTCGAGCAGAACGCGCGTCTGGCGCTGCAGACCTGTTCGCGCGGCTACGTGATGGAAAGCGGCAGGATCACGCTGGCCGACACGGCGGACAAGCTGCTCGCCGACCCGCGCGTGCGGGCGGCCTACCTCGGAGAGTAACCGGCGGTAATGCCGTCCTGCCAGCGCCGACTTTTATTTCGGTGCATAGCTGAAGACATCGGCGAAGAACTCGTCCTGCGGCAGTCCCCGGGCGGTGAAATCCTTCAGTGCCGCCTCGCACATCGCCGGCGCGCCGCAGACATACGCCTGATAGGCGGACAGATCGGCATGATCCGCCAGCACGGCTTCATGGACCAGTCCGGTGCGGCCGGTCCAGTCGGCGTCAGGCTCGGAGAGCACCGGCGTATAGGAAATTCCGTTTTCCGCCGCCCATTTTTCGGCGAGCGCGTTCATGTAGAGGCCGGCACGGTTCTTCGCGCCCCAGTAGAGGTGCATCGGGCGCCTTATTTTCCCTGTTGCGCCGATGTGCAGCGCATGCTCGACCAGACCCTTGAGCGGCGCGAAGCCGGTGCCGCCGGCGACGAGGAGGATCGGCTTGGCGGACTCCTCGCGCAGGAAGAAGCTGCCGAGCGGCCCCTCGATGCGCATGATGTCCTTGACCTTCATCTTGTGGAACACGTGGTCGGTAAAGTTGCCGCCCGGCACATGGCGCACGTGCAGTTCGAGCAGGTCGTCGGCGTGCGGCGGGCTGGCCAGCGAGAAGGCGCGGCGCTTGCCGTCGGCGAGCAGGAATTCGATGTACTGGCCGGCGAGGAACTGCATGCGCTCGTTGGTCGGCAGCTTGAGGCGGATCACCATGACATCGTCCGCGACGCGTTCGAGCGCCTGCACGCGGCAGGGCAGGGTCTTGACCGGGATGTCGCGCGCGGCATTCACCTCGCGCACTTCGAGCGTCAGGTCGGAGAGCGGCTTGGCGCAGCAGAACAGGGCCATGCCGGCGACGCGTTCCTCGGCCGGCAGCGCGCTGTCCTGTGCCCCACCGAGGTCGACTGCGCCGGCCAGCACCTTGCCCTTGCAGGCGCCGCAGGCGCCGTTCTTGCAGCCGTAGGGCAGGTTGATGCCGGCATCGAGCGCCGCTTCGAGGATGGTCGCGCCCGCGGCGACGGCAAAGCTGCGCCCGCTGGGTTGAAGGGTGACTTGATGGGCCATGCGATAATCGTCCGGTGAAAAAAAGAAGGCTGCTGATTGTCGGTTGCGGCGATGTCGTACGCCGCGCGCTGCCCGTCCTGACACGCCGCTGGCAGGTCTTCGCACTGGTGCGCGCGGTCGATCCGGCCTTGCGTGCCCAGGGCGTGAAGCAGATCCGCGGAGATCTCGACCAGCCCGCCTCGCTGCGTCGTCTCGCCGGCATCGCCGACGCGGTGCTGCACAGCGCGCCGCCGCCCGGCGAAGGGGCCGGCGACCCGCGCACCCGGCACCTGCTGGCGACGCTGGCAAGGGCGCGCAGTCTACCACGCCGCCTTGTGTACATCAGCACCAGCGGGGTGTATGGCCCCTGTGGTGGTGCGGTTGTTCAGGAGACGCGCCCCTGCGCCGCCGGCACCGCGCGCGCGCGCCGCCGGGTCGCCGCCGAGTCGCTGCTGAGGCGGGCGAACCTGCGTGTCAGCATCCTGCGCGCCCCCGGCATCTACGCGGCCGACCGGCTGCCGCTCGAACGCGTGCGCCGTGGCGACCCGGTGCTGCATGCGGAGGAGGATTCCTACACCAATCATATCCACGCCGAGGATCTGGCCGCCGCCTGCGTGGCGGCGCTGGAGCGCGGTGGCGCGAATCGCTGCTACAACATCGGCGACGATTCCGCTCTGCGCATGGGCGACTGGTTCGACAAGCTCGCCGATGCCTTCGCCCTGCCCCGCCCGCCGCGCGTGACGCGCGCGGCAGCGCAAACCCGTTTGTCGCCGGTGCTGCTCTCGTTCATGAACGAATCGCGCCGGCTGGCCAACACGCGCATGAAGCGCGAACTGAAATTGAAACTTCGCTATCCCACCGTCGATGACGGCATTGCGGATGCCCTGCAACGAGGACCCTCACCATGTTCATGCTCTGGCTGAAAGCTTTTCACATTTTCCTGGTCGTCAGCTGGTTCGCCGGCCTGTTCTATCTGCCGCGCATTTTCGTCAACCTGGCGCAGGTGCCGGAAGACAGCCCGGCCGAGCGCGAACGCCTGCTGGTGATGGCGAGGAAGCTCTACCGGTTCGTCACGCCGATCGGTGCGCTGGCGGTGATCGCCGGCCTGTGGCTGTGGCTGGGCTACGGCTTCGGCGGCGGCTGGCTGCACGCCAAGATCGTCCTGGTCGCCGGCCTGGTCGCCTATCATTTCTACTGCGGCCGGTTGCTGCGCCAGTTCCGCAGCGGGGAGAATGCGCATTCGCACGTCTGGTTCCGCGTCTTCAACGAGGTGCCGGTACTGTTCCTGCTGGCGATCGTGATCCTCGTCGTGGTCAAGCCGTTTTGAACCGCAGAGTCGTTCGGCGCGCCGCCGCCACGCGACCGGCACATTACTTCGCCACCTGCCCGCGCGGCCTCGAAGCCCTGCTCGCCGCAGATATCGCGGCCGCCGGCGGCACGGAGGTCGCGATCGCGCCCGGCGGCGCCGGGTTCGCAGGCAACCAGGAAACCTGTTACCGGCTGAACCTGCATTCGCGCATCGCCACGCGCGTGCTGTGCCGTCTCGCCAGCGCCGACTTTCGCAATGAAGCGGACATCTACAAGCTGGCTTACGACATCGACTGGCCCAGGCTGTTCGATGTGGCGCGCAGCATCCGCGTCTATGTCACCGCCGTCCGCGCGCCATTCAAGAGCGTCGAGTACATCACCCTCAAAGTGAAGGACGCCGTCTGCGACCGCTTCCGCGCCGACTGCGGCAAGCGACCGGACGTGAACACCGCCGCACCCGACGTGCGCATCCACCTCTTCGCCAACGAAAACCTGGCCACGCTCTACGTCGACACCTCGGGCGAGCCGCTCTGGCTGCGCGGCCAGAAGATCGCCAAGGTCGCCGCCCCGCTCAAGGAAAACCTCGCCGCCGGCATCCTGCGCCTCGCCGGCTGGACACCGGGCACGGCGCTGCTCGATCCGATGTGCGGCTCGGGCACGCTGCTGCTCGAAGCGGCCGGCATGGCGCTCGGCGACGCGCCGGGGCTGGCGCGCGACATGAAGGATTTCGGCTTCACCAGGCTGCTCGACTACGAGCCCGCGCTCTGGAAGCGGCTCTGCGTCGAAGCCGCCGACCGGCGGGTCGCCGCACCAGGGAAGCTGCCGATCTGGGGCAGCGACCGCGACGACGATGCGGTGGCGCGCTGCATGCAGAACCTCGCGCATGCCGGCCTCGACGATTTGATCGAGGTGCGTCGCGCCGACCTGCTGGAAATCGATCCGCCGGCCGCCACGGGCGTGCTGGTCGCCAACCCGCCCTACGGCGAACGGCTCGGCGAACTCGACGAGCTGGCGGCCTTCTATCCGCGGCTGGGGGATGCCTTCAAGCAGCGCTTCGCCGGCTGGCATTGCTGGCTGCTCTCGGCGGACCCGCGCCTGCCGAAGCTGATCGGCCTGCGGCCGGACCGGAAAATCCCTCTGTTCAATGGTGCGCTCGAATGTCGACTCTACGGTTTCGCCATCGTCGCCGGCAGCGCCCGCAGGGAAAAACCTACTTCGTGAGCAGCAGCGGCAGGACGTACTGGTAGGCCAGAACCAGCGCGACCAGGAACAAGACGATCTTGCTGGTGAGCACCGCGAACACGCCCTTGCCGAATGTGGCGATCACCCCCGCGCTTTCCTCGCCGCGGCGCGCCGGCGGCGCCCGAACGACGAACTCCTGCTCCTTGCGGGCGAAATGATCGCGTCCGGACAGCGGATCGCCCAGGTCGGAGCCGCGGTCGCTCTTGTCGACCTTCTGGTAGGCCTCGCGCAGCGGGATTCTGAGCTTGCGGGCCAGATCGATGGCGCGGATCAGCTTGTTGGTTTCGGCGAGAAACAGCAGCTCCGCCGTCACCTCGACGGGGAAGCCGCTGCGCTGCCCGTCGCGCGAGTCCGTCATCAGATGGGTGATGTAGGCGTCCAGTTCCCGCGTGCCCCACAGCATGCAGATGCGCTGCCGGACATGAGGATACTTCTCGATGGCGCCGATTTCCGGATTGATGGGAACGTTCATGCCTGGATTGCCGCGAGTGGAGGATTACACGATGTCGAGATGCCGGATGCCGCCATGCAGGTCGCGTTCGGCCATTTCCTTGCCGTGCAGCTTGATCTTGAGGCGGACTTCGTTCATCGAATCGGCAAAGCGCAACGCGTCCTCGTAGCTGATCTTGCCTGCCTCGTAAAGGTCGAACAGGGCCTGATCGAAGGTCTGCATGCCCAGTTCGCGCGACTTCTTCATGATCTCCTTGATCTCGTGCACCTCGCCTTTGCCGATCAGATCGGAGATCAGCGGCGAGTTGAGCAGGATCTCGACCGCGGCGACGCGTCCCTTGCCCTCGCGCGCCGGCAGGAGGCGCTGGGAGACGACCGCCTTGAGGTTGAGCGACAGATCCATCAAGAGCTGCGGTCGGCGCTCCTCGGGAAAGAAGTTGATGATGCGGTCCATCGCCTGGTTGGCGTTGTTGGCGTGCAGCGTGCCCATGCACAGGTGGCCGGTTTCGGAGAAGGCGATCGCGTGCTCCATCGTCTCGCGATCGCGAATCTCGCCGATCAGGATCACGTCCGGCGCCTGGCGCAGGGTGTTCTTGAGCGCCGCCTCCCAGGAATCGGTATCGACCCCGACCTCGCGCTGCGTGATGATGCAGTTCTTGTGGTCATGCACGTACTCGACCGGATCCTCGATCGTGATGATGTGGCCGTAGCTGTTCTCGTTGCGGTAGCCGATCATCGCCGCCAGCGAGGTCGACTTGCCCGAGCCCGTGCCGCCGACGAACAGCACCAGGCCGCGCTTGGTCATGCCGATATCCCTGAGCACGGGCGGCAGGCCGAGTTCCTCGAAGCGCGGGATCGTGGTGTTGATGGTGCGGAACACCAGACCGGTGCGGCCCTGCTGGATGAAGGCGTTCACCCGGAAACGGCCGATGCCCGCCGGGCTGATCGCGAAATTGCACTCCTTGGCGGCCTCGAAGGCGGCTGCCTGCTTGTCGTTCATCGTCGCATGCGCGATCTCGAGCGTGTGTTGCGGCGACAATGTCTGCGCCGTCACCGGCGCAACCTTGCCATCGACCTTGATGGCGGGCGGAAAACCGGCGGTGATGAAGAGGTCCGAGCCCTTCTTCTGCACCATCATCGCCAGCAGCTGATGGAGGAATTTGAGTGCCTCGTCGCGTTCCATATGTCGGTTCCGAATGCCTCAGCCGGGGAAGCTATCTTTGTTGGCCGCCTTGTTGCGCGCCTCGGGCGCCGAAACGACGTTGCGCCGCACCAGGTCGGTGAGGCACTGGTCGAGCGTCTGCATGCCGAACTGCTGACCGGTCTGGATCGACGAATACATCTGGGCGACCTTGTTCTCGCGGATCAGGTTGCGGATCGCCGGCGTGCCGATCATGATCTCGTGCGCGGCGACGCGGCCGTTGCCGTCCTTGGTCTTCAGCAGCGTCTGCGAGATGACCGCGCGCAGCGATTCCGACAGCATCGAGCGCACCATCTCCTTTTCCGCCGCGGGAAAGACATCCACGATGCGGTCGATGGTCTTGGCCGCCGACGAGGTGTGCAGCGTGCCGAACACCAGGTGGCCGGTCTCGGCGCCGGTCAGCGCGAGGCGGATGGTTTCGAGGTCGCGCATTTCGCCGACGAGGATCACGTCCGGGTCCTCGCGCAGCGCCGAGCGCAGCGCGTTGTTGAACGACAGCGTGTGCGGGCCGACCTCGCGCTGGTTGATCAGGCACTTCTTCGATTCATGCACGAATTCGATCGGGTCCTCGACGGTCAGGATGTGGCCGAACTCCTTCTCGTTGATGTGGTCGATCATCGCCGCCAGCGTCGTCGATTTGCCCGAGCCGGTCGGCCCTGTCACCAGCACGATGCCGCGCGGCTGATTGGCGATGTCGGCGAAGATCTTCGGGGCGTTGAGCTGCTCGAGGGTGAGCACCTTGGAGGGGATGGTGCGGAACGCGGCCGCCGCGCCGCGGTTCTGCACGAAGGCGTTGACCCGGAAACGCGCGAGGTTCGGCACGGCGAACGAGAAGTCGCACTCCAGCGTTTCCTCGTAGTGCTTGCGCTGGGCGTCGTTCATGATGTCGTACACCATCGCATGCACGTCCTTGTGCTCCATCGGCGGCAGGTTGATGCGCCGCACATCGCCATGGACGCGAATCATCGGCGGCAGCCCCGAGGACAGGTGCAGGTCGGAGGCCTTGTTCTTGACGGCGAAGGCCAACAGTTCGGTGATATCCATAGCTACCAGGCTCCAGCGCGGCCCCGACAGGACGCTTCGGTATACTGAGCAACAGCACTCAGGCGCTATATGACAACAATTTCATCCAATCTGCAAGCCGTGAAAAGGCGCATTGTCGCGGCCTGTTTCCGCGCCGGCAGGGATCCGGCCGGGGTCGCGCTGCTGGCCGTCAGCAAGGCCTTTCCGGCCGGCGCCGTGCGCGTGGCGCACGCCGCGGGCCAATGCCGCTTCGGCGAAAGCTATGTCCAGGAAGCGCTTGCCAAGCAGGCGGCCCTGACGGATCTCGGCCTCGAATGGCACTTCATCGGCCCCCTGCAAAGCAACAAGACGAAGCCGGTGGCCGAGCATTTCGCCTGGGTGCATTCGGTCGAGCGGCTCAGGATCGCCGAGCGGCTGGCGGCGCAAAGGCCGGCCGGGCTGCCGCCGCTCAATGTCTGCGTGCAGGTGAATGTCAGCGGCGAGGCCAGCAAGAGCGGCTGTGCGCCGGACGAGGCGCCGGATTTGTGCCGCGCCGTGGCGCACTTGCCGAACCTGCGGCTGCGCGGCCTGATGGCGATTCCCGCGCCGACGTCGGAGTCGGCGCTGGCGCGACGGCAGTTCGGCGTGCTGCGCGCACTGCGCGATGCGCTGAACGAATCCGGCCTGGCGCTCGACACGCTCTCGATAGGCATGTCGCACGACCTCGAGGATGCGATCATGGCGGGCGCGACGCTCGTGCGCGTCGGCACCGCGATATTCGGAGAAAGGCACCACGCATGAAAATCACCTTCATCGGCGGCGGCAACATGGCCACCGCCCTCATCGGCGGACTCAAGAAGCAGGGATTCTCGGCGGCCGGCATGCAGGTCGTCGACCCGCTCGAGGAAACCCGCACGCGGCTCACCGACGATTTCGGCGTGCGCTGCACGCCGGCCATCGACGCCGCGGCGCTCAACTGCGAGGCGCTGGTGCTCGCGGTCAAGCCGCAGCTGATGAAGCAGGCGGTCGCCGCCGCCGCGGGCAGGCTCGGGGACCAGCTCGTCATCAGCGTCGCGGCCGGACTGCAACTGAAGGACATCGCGCGCTGGCTCGGCGGCCACGACCAGATCGTGCGCGCCATGCCGAACACGCCGGCGCTGATCGGCGCCGGCATCGCCGGCCTCTATGCCCCTGCCGCGGTCGGTCGCGAAGGGCGCGCCAGCGCCGAGAGGATCCTCAAGGCCGTCGGCCATGTCCTGTGGATCGAGGACGAGGCGCTGATGGATGTCGTCACGGCCGTCTCGGGCAGCGGCCCGGCCTACGTGTTCTATTTCATCGAGGCCCTGCAGAACTCGGGCACGGCGCTCGGCCTGCCTCCCGCAACCGCGCGCCGGCTGGCGGTCGAGACCTTCCTCGGCGCGGCGCGGCTGGCCGCAGCCAGCGACGAACCCGTCGATGATTTGCGCATGCGCGTCACCTCGAAGGGCGGCACCACCGCCGCCGCCATCGAGGTGTTCAACACCGAGGCCGTCGATGCGGCGATCGCGCAAGGCGTCGCAGCGGCGGCCGCGCGCGGCCGCGAGCTGTGCGACATCCTGGGGGCCGACTGATGCTGCAGCAAATCCTCTCGCTTCTGCTGGGGACGGCCGCCGGGCTGCTCGCCTTCGCGTTTCTGGCGCGCGCCTGGATGCAGGCGACGCGCGTCCCGTTCCGCAATCCGGTCGGCCAGTTCGCCATCGCCTTCACCAACTGGGCGGTGCTGCCCCTGCGGCGCATCGTACCCGGCCTGTTCGGCATCGACCTCGCCAGCGTGCTCGCCGCCTGGCTGACGCAGTTCGTTCATCTTCTGATCATGGCGAGCCTGACCGGGTTGGCCGGATTCGATCTCGGCGGCCTGGCCGCCCTCGCCTGGGCTGCCGTGCTCGCCGTGCTCAGGCTGTTCGTCTATCTGCTGATGGGCGTGACGATCGTCGCCGCGCTGCTGTCGTGGATTTCCCCCCACGCGCCCGCGACGCCGCTCTTCAACGGGCTCGCCGCGCCGCTGCTCGCGCCGGTGCGCCGCGTCGTGCCCGTCATCGGCGGACTCGACCTGTCGCCGCTGGCGGTGATCCTGCTGCTGCAGGTCGTCCTGATCGTGCTGGGCGCCTGATGGCCACCTACGCGATCGGCGACCTGCAGGGCTGCTTCGACCCGCTCGCGCAACTGCTCGACGCCATCGGCTTTTCGCCCGCCCGCGACCGGCTCTGGTTCGTCGGCGACCTGGTCAACCGCGGGCCGCAGTCCCTCGAAGTGCTGCGTTTCGTCAGGGCGCTGGGCGATGCCGCCGTCGTCGTGCTCGGCAACCACGACCTGCATCTGGTCATGCAGGCCGCCGGCTTCGGCAAGGCCAACAAGGAAGACACGCTCGACGCCATCCTCGTCGCGCCCGACCGCGACGAACTGCTCGGCTGGATGAGATCCTTGCCCTTGTTCCACGTCGAGGGCGAATGGGCGATGGTGCATGCCGGATTGCTGCCGAGCTGGGACGTCGCCAAGGCGCAGGCGCTGTCCGACGAGGTTGCGGCGGCGCTCGGTGCGCCGGATTACGTCGATTTCCTCGCCAACCTGTGGGGCTCGGAACCGGATGCCTGGCGCGACGACCTGGCCGGCTGGGACCGCCTGCGCGTGGTGGTGAATGCGATGACGCGCATGCGCTTCGTCACGCCGGAAGGGCGCATGGAATTCCGCGCGCCCGGATCGAAGGGCCCGCCCGAGCGCGGCCCGGCCGGCTGCGTGCCGTGGTTCGACGCGCCCAACCGCCGGAGCGCCGACCACGCGATCCTCTGCGGCCACTGGTCGGCACTGGGGTTCCGGCAGACGGACAAGCTGCTGGCGCTCGATACCGGCTGCCTGTGGGGCGGCAGCCTCACGGCGGTGCGCCTCGAAGACCGCCGCGTCTATCGGATGCCCTGCGGGCAACTGGCCAAGCCGACCGGCTGGCAGTGACGGACACCTACGCCGCGTAACGCAGCACCGCGAAGAAGTGAAAGCCGGTGCCGGTCACGACGAAACCGTGCCAGATCGCGTGGGCGTAGCGCAGGCGCGCATCGAGCGCATAGAAAATGACACCGACAGTGTAGGCGATGCCGCCGGCGACGAGCAGGGCGATGCCCGGCCCGGGGACGCGCTCGGCGAGCGGGACGGCGGCGACCAGCACGAGCCAGCCCATGACGAGGTAGAGCCCCGTCGACAGCCACGGATGAGAAAGGCGGTTGAAAATTTTCAGCGTCGTGCCGGCGATGGCGAGCGTCCAGACGATGCCGAACAGCGCCCAGCCCCACGGGCCGCCCAGCACGCCGAGCGCGAAAGGCGTGTAGCTGCCGGCGATGAAGAAGTAGATCGCGCTGTGGTCGAGCTTGCGGAAGATGCGCTTCAGGCGGCCCGGCCGGAGGGCGTGGTAGAGCGTCGAGGCGAGGTAGAGCAGGATCATCGTCGCCGCGAACACGCTGGCGCCGACGACGTTGGCGGCGCCGAAGTCGCGGGCCGCGCCGATCAGGAAGGGCGCGCCGACGATGGCCGCGACCAGCGCCACGCCATGGCTGACGCTGTTGGCGATTTCCTCGCCGAGGGTTTGCGGTCGCTCGCTCATGGTGCGTATTGTCGCACTACTGCCATCCTGCCCGTCATTCCGCCCGCGCTGCTTGCCGGATCGCTTCGGCGCGGCCAGCCGGTGCTTTCGCTTCATCGCCGGATGGCAGCAAAAAACGATTCCACGCGACCGCTTCCCGTCCCGCCAGCGCCGACTTTCGAAAAGCGCTTGAATATCAATTTATTTGTTAATACAATCAGATCGTGATCACATGGGATGAGGCGAAACGCAGGATCAACAAGGCCAAACATGGCATCGATCTGGCGGGGGTTGAAAGCGCCTTCGATTCGCCCATGCTGACCATCGAGGGCGACCGCGCCGCTTACGGAGAGCAGCGCCTGAAAAGCCTGGCGTGGTGGAACGACCGGGTGGTCGTGTTGTTATGGACAGAGCGCGACTCCGGCGCACATGTGTTTTCCTGCCGCTATGCCGACAAAAACCAAACCTGCGAATACTTCGATGCCCTGCCTAACTGAGGCCATGAAACGGGCTGCGCTGGCTGCTGCGCCGGAGGCGACGGAGTCCTCCGCCGACGACTGGAGCAAGGCCGTCGCGACCCAAGGCGGCGGCGTCGAGGCGACCATCGCCGAACTGCGGCGCAAGCGCGGTCAGCGTGGCCCGCAACAGACTCCAAAAAAGATTGCCACGGCGTTGCGCCTCGATGCCGAGGCCCTTGCCCGCTGGCGTGCCTCCGGCAAGGGCTGGCAAACGCGCGCGGCGGCGTTGCTGGCGAAATACGCGCCGTAAATCGCCGTCCCGCCAGCGCCGACTTTTGGGTCACACGTTGAACAGGAAGTTCATCACGTCGCCATCCTTGACGACGTATTCCTTGCCTTCGGCGCGCATCTTGCCGGCTTCCTTCGCCCCCTGCTCGCCCTTGC
>CAZZFN010000026.1:0-20862 GCA_964653505.1 uncultured Methyloversatilis sp. | reverse complement strand
GCGACAGATCCGACTGGTTGGTCAGCGCCTTGGTCGGCGTGACGGCGATCTTGCCGGGGCGGGGATGCAGGTGATAGTCGAGTGCGGCGCGGCGCAGGCTGTCGTCCATGTTCTCACTCCTTGGTCGGTCGCCGGATTCTAGGGCCTGTTCCCGACCGTGCGGCGTTGGCCGCAGCGATTATCTGTATGGCACAATGGCGGCCCAAATCAATAGATAGAGCGCCGCACCAGCGGAGCCGACTTTCGAGTGGAGAAACTTTCATGGGCCATGCCCCCGATTTTGTTCGTCATGACAAACTGAAAACCTGGGTGGCCGAAGTGGCCGCCCTCACCCAGCCGGAACGCATCGTCTGGTGCGACGGCTCGCAGGAGGAATACGACCGCCTGTGCGCCGAAATGGTCGCCGCCGGCACCCTCGTCAGGCTCAACCCGGCCAGGCGACCGAACTCCTACCTCGCCTGCTCCGATCCTTCCGACGTCGCGCGCGTCGAGGACCGCACCTTCATCTGTTCCCGGAAACAGGAAGACGCCGGTCCGACCAACAACTGGGAAGACCCGGCGCGCATGAAAGCGACGCTGCGCGGCCTGTTCGAGGGCAGCATGCGCGGCCGCACGATGTATGTGATCCCGTTCAGCATGGGGCCGCTCGGTTCGCCGATCGCCCAGATCGGCGTCGAGATTTCGGACAGCCCTTACGTCGTCGTCAACATGCGCATCATGACGCGCATGGGCCGGGCCGTCTATGACGTGCTCGGCGCCGACGGCTTTTTCATTCCCTGCCTGCATTCGGTCGGCGCGCCCCTCGCACCGGGCCAGGCCGACGTCAAGTGGCCCTGCAACCCCGCCACCAAATACATCGTGCACTTCCCGGAAACGCGCGAGATATGGTCCTACGGCTCCGGCTACGGCGGCAACGCGCTGCTGGGCAAGAAGTGCCTCGCGCTGCGCATCGCCTCGACCATGGCCCGCGACGAGGGCTGGTTCGCCGAACACATGCTGATCCTCGGCGTCGAGTCGCCGACCGGAGAGAAGACCTATGTCGCCGCCGCGTTCCCGTCGGCCTGCGGCAAGACCAACTTTGCCATGCTGATCCCGCCGCAGTCGCTCAACGGCTGGAAGATCACCACCGTGGGCGACGACATCGCCTGGATCAAGCCCGGCCCCGACGGCAGGTTCTACGCGATCAACCCGGAAGCCGGCTATTTCGGCGTCGCGCCCGGCACGAGCGAAAAGACCAACTACAACGCAATGGCCTCGCTCAAGGAAAACATCGTCTTCACCAACGTTGCGCTGACCGACGACGGCGATGTCTGGTGGGAAGGCATGGGGCCCGCGCCGGCGCACTGCATCGACTGGCAGGGCCGGGACTGGACGCCCGCCGACGGCAAGGCCGGACGCAAGGCGGCCCATCCCAACGCGCGCTTCACCGCACCCGCCGCGCAATGTCCGTCGATCGATCCGGCCTGGCAGGATCCCTGCGGAGTGCCGATTTCCGCCTTCATCTTCGGCGGCCGCCGCGCGACGACGGTCCCCCTGGTCTACCAGGCTTTCAACTGGGGGTTCGGCGTTTACATGGCCGCCACTCTCGGTTCCGAGACGACGGCCGCCGCCTTCGGCCAGCAGGGCGTGGTGCGGCGCGATCCCTTCGCCATGCTGCCCTTCTGCGGCTACCACATGGGCGATTACTTCAACCACTGGCTGCGCATGGGCCATGTCGTCGAGCACACGCCGAAGATTTTCTGCGTCAACTGGTTCCGCATGAACGAAAAGGGGGAATTCATGTGGCCGGGCTTCGGCGACAACATGCGCGTTCTCAAGTGGATCGTCGATCGCGTGCATGGCCGGGTGCTGGCGCGCGAAACCGTGCTGGGCTGGATGCCGCGTTACGAGGACATCGACTGGACCGGCCTCGAGATCGGCAAGGCCGAATTCGAGGCCCTCACCGAGATCGATGCCGCAGGCTGGCAACAGGAGCTCGCCGGCCACAGGGAGTGGTTCGCCAGGATGGGCGAGAAGCTGCCCAGGCAGCTCGCGCTCAAACGCGACTTGTTCGAACTCGAACTGGCCGACTGAAGCGGCGCAGCGCTTCCGCACCGGAAAACAAAAAGGGAGGCTGAATCAGCCTCCCGGCGCTCGACCGCGGGAAACCGGTCAGGACGGACGGGAACCCGTCGGGAAAGGCCAGGCCGCTGCCGGATTCAGCGACGACTTGATGCCAGGCGCGGCTGCGGTCGAGGGCGTCGCAACGGGAGCAGGCGCGGCAGGGGCGGGCTTGGCGGCGACCTTCTTCGCAGCGGGCTTCGCCGCGGGCTTGGCGGCCGCCTTCTTCGCGGCGGGCTTGGCCGCAGGCTTGGCGACAGCCTTCTTCGCAGCCGGCTTCGCCGCAGGCTTGGCAACCGCCTTCTTCGCGGCGGGCTTGGCAGCGACCTTCTTCGCAGCCGGCTTCGCCGCAGGCTTGGCAACCGCCTTCTTCGCGGCAGGCTTGGCGGCTGCCTTCTTCACGGCCGGCTTGGCAGCAGGCTTGGCGGCAGCCTTCTTCGCAGCGGGCTTGGCAGCGGGCTTGGCGGCAGCCTTCTTCGCAGCGGGCTTCGCCGCAGGCTTGGCGGCAACCTTCTTCGCAGCGGGCTTGGCAGCAGGTTTGGCGGCAGCCTTCTTCGCCGCAGGCTTCTCGGCGGCCTTCTTGGCAGCGGGCTTGGCCGCCGCCTTCTTGGGTGCAGCGGCCTTCTTCGGGGCAGCAGTGGTCTTCTTCGCAGCCGCCGGCTTCTTGGCCTTCTTCTCTTCAGCCATAGTGAACCTCCATTGCATGTTTGAGAAAGGGATAATAGACAACCCGCATACTACGCAGCGGATTATTCACCAATGCCGGCGCGCCGGAATCGATGAATTCGAGCGCTTTCACCGGCCATCCTTCGGTTTGGCGCAACACGGCGGCAGAGGAAACGCACGCTCCGGCAACGGATTCGGCTCGATCGGCCCTGCTGCGCTCCGCGTTTTCGTGCATGCCCCGCCTTTCGGTCAGACGATCGGGATAGGGAAGGGGTTCCGCATCGACCTACTATATGTAGTGGGTCAGCTATCCTCGGGCCCTAATGGTAGGGTTCGGAAATCATCGATGCAAGATAAATTTCCTGCGCCGTCGGTCCGACGACGGCGCGGCGTTGCTGGCCAGCCACGCGCCGCGCTTCAGGCCAGCGGGATGGCGGCGATGCGCGACCAGTCGAAACGCGGACCGGGATCGGTCTTCCTGGCGGGCGCGACGTCGGCATGACCGACCGCCGCGGCGAGCGGGAAATGCCGGCGCAATGCGGCGATCAGAGCTTCCAGCGCGACATACTGGACAGGCTCGAACGGGCTGAAGTCGTCGCCCTCGAGCTCGATGCCGAGCGAGAAATCGTTGCAGCGTTCGCGGCCGCGCCAGCACGACGCTCCGGCATGCCAGGCGCGCGCGGCGCAGGAGACGAACTGGATCGGCCAGCCGTCGCGCCGAATCAGGAAGTGTGCGGAGACGCGCCGTCCGGCGAGAGCGGCGAAATAGGGGTGAGCGTCCGGGTCGAGCCGGTTGGCGAACAAATCGAGCACGGCCGGGCCGCCGAACTCGCCCGGCGGCAGGCTGATGGCATGAATGACGACGAGCTGCGGAACGACTCCCGCCGGCCGGTCGTCGCAGTTGGGGCTGGGCATGCATTCGACGCCGCCCAGCCAGCCGGCGGCATCGAGCGGCCCGAGCGCGTCAGGCTTCCGGCTCATTCAGCCCGAGCCGTTCCATGCGGTAGCGCAAGGAACGGAAAGTCACGCCGAGAATGCGTGCGGCCGCCGTCCGGTTGAAGCGCGTCTTGTGCAGAGCGTCGAGGATGGCCTGGCGCTCCTGGTCGTCGAGAAATTCCTGCAGCGGCCTGGAGCCGATGCCTGCCGTCTCGCCGGCGCCGACTTTGGGCGGCTGCAACTGCAGGTCGTCCACGTCGATGACGCCGCGGCTGTGCAGGGCCAGGGCGCGTTCGAGAATGTTTTCCAGCTCGCGCACGTTGCCGGGAAAATCGTAGGTCTGCAGCGCCGCGATCGCCCGCGGCGCGATCTCCGCAGCCGGCGGCGCGCCGGGCGCGGCAGCCAGCCTGGCCAGGATGCGGCGCGCCAGATCCGCAATGTCGTCGCCGCACTCGCGCAGCGCAGGCATGTGGATCTCGATGACATGGATGCGGAAAAACAGGTCCTGGCGGAAGCGGCCGGCGTCCATCAGCTTGCGCAGATCCTGGTGCGTCGCGCAGATGATGCGCACATTGACCGGCTCTTCTGTCGTCGCGCCGACGCGCCGCACATGCTTTTCCTGGATCGCGCGCAGCAGTTTCACCTGCATCGGCAGGGGCAGGTCGGCCACCTCGTCGAGGAACAGCGTACCGCCGTCCGCCGCCTGGAAGAAACCCTCGCGCTCGCTCTCCGCCCCGGTGAACGCACCTTTGCGGTAGCCGAAAAACTCGCTCTCCATGAGGTTTTCCGGAATGGCGCCGCAGTTGACCGCGACGAACGGCCGATCGCGCCGCAGGCTTTCGCGATGGATCAGCCGGGCGGCCAGTTCCTTGCCGCTGCCCGATTCGCCGGAAATGTAAACCGGCGCCTCGCTGCGCGCCACCCGGGCGATCCGTTCGCGCACCTGGACGATCGGCGCGGACTGGCCGAGCAGCTCGTGGGTGCGCGGGCCCGCCGCGCTCCTGTTCTCCGGCACGGCCAGCGCCGATTTGACCAGCGTGCGCAGCTGGGCGACCGAAACCGGTTTGGCCAGATAGTCGAATGCGCCGGATTTCAGGGCGGCCACGGCATTTTCGGTATTGCCGTGGGCGGTGATCACGGCGACGGGCAGCCGCGGATAGTGCATTTCGACATGCCGCACCAGTTCGAGACCGTCGCCGTCGGGCATGCGCATGTCGGTCAGGCACAGCTGGTAGGGTCTTTCTTCCAGGCGCTGCTTTGCGGCGGCGATGCTGGCGGCGCAATCGCACTCCAGGCCCATGCGCGCCAGGGTCATGTCGAGCAGTTCGCGGATGTCGGCTTCGTCATCGACGACCAGAATGCGCGGTGCGCCACTCATGTCTCGTCCTCGTTCCGTTCGGTGTGGGGTGGGGCGAATGATAGGCAGAAATGCGCGCCGGGGGCATTTTCGAGCAGGAACAGACGCGCGCCGTTGGCCTCGCACAGCTCGCGGGCGATGTACAGGCCGAGTCCGGTACCGGACGCCTGCGTCGTGAAGAACGGTTCGAAGATGCGGTCGCGTTCGGCCTCGCCGATGCCCCTGCCATCGTCCGCGACATGCAGGCCGAGTCGGTTCTGCCCGGAGTTTCTCTCGATTTCGATGCGCACCGCGCCGGGCGCCGGGCTGGCGTGACGCAGGGCATTGTCGAGCAGATTCGAGACGACCCGGTGCAGGTGGCCGCGGTCGAAGCGGACGTGCGTGCCTGCGGGAATGTCGATGGCGATCCGTTCCGCACCATGGCGATCCTGCAGGGATCGCTCGTCGATCAGGCGCAGGAAGAAATCGCGCAACTCGATGTCTTCCGGGTTGACGCGATCCCTGCGCCCCAGTTCGACCACCTCCGAAACGAGACGGTTCAGCCGCTTTGCGTTGTCGATGACGATGCGCGTCAGCCGCTCCACGCCCTTGCCCGGCGGCTCGTCGGTCAGGAGTTCCGCGGCGTGGCTGATCGCCGCCAGGGGGTTGCGGATCTCGTGCGCCATGTTGGCCGTCAGCCGGCCCAGCGCGGCGAGTTTGACCTGGCGCGCCTCCTGCTGCTGGCGGCCGACGTCCTCGACGAAGATCAGGGCGTTCCCGCCTTCCCCCGGCGGCAGGAAGCGGGCGCGCAGCACACGGCCGGTCCATGGCGCCTGCATGACCCGTTCGGACTCGACTCCCCGCCCCTTTCTGAGTGCGAACTCTTCGGCCAGGGTCGGCGAATAGTCCTCCAGGGATTCGGCGCAGGCGTCGGCGCAGCCCAGCAGGGCGCGGGCGCGGGGATTGCACTGGCGTACCCGTCCGGCGCCGTCGATCACCAGCACACCGTCCTGCATGTCGCGGATCACCCGTTCGTTGATGCGCATCTGGTCCGCCAGTTCGATGCCGCGCCGATGCGCCAGGGCCTCGTTGGCCAGCATGCGGTTGGCCAGCAGCCGCGCTCCGATGGCGGCGCCGAACAGTGCGATGCAGGTCAATCCGGTAAAAAAGAAATCGCCCGCATCGCCCCGCAGGAACGCGACCCGGTAGGCCTGCTCCCCCAGCAGCATCAGACTGGCGGCGGCCGCGTAAAACAGCACCATGCGGCCTTGCCCCACCAGCGCCGCACCGGCCAGCACGACCAGCAGCATCATCGCCATGCCGCTCTTCGCCCCGCCGCTGGCATACAGCAGCAGGGTCAGGCAGGCGATGTCGGTCATGACCTGGGCGCTCAACTGAAGGCCGAACGCCTGCCGCCAGCGCGCCTGGACCGCCAGGATCGCGATCGCGAACAGGAAATAGCCGCCGGACACCCACAGGAACAGGCGGGGATCCTGGGAGCCGATATTCAGCGGCCTGTCGGCGACGGAAACCGCGCCGAGAAAGAATCCGGCGACGATCAGGCGATAGAACGAAAAAAACTTGAGCAGGCGCCAGAGCGACGGGCCATGCGGGTCTCGCACTTCGGCGCGCATGCCGGCCACGGCTCAGGGGGAGTCGAGCCGGCGGTGCTCGTCGCAGCAGTAATGTCGCCCCTCGTGCCGGATCGACTCGCTTTCGGGGATGCGCAGCCGGCAGTGCGCGCAGACCACGATGTTCTCCGCAATCCTCTCGCGGGGTGCGTCGCCGGGCCGATCGTCCCGGCCCTTGCGTTGACGGGCAAGGAACCAGACGATCAGCACCAGGATCAAGATCAGCAGGAGATACTTCACTTGTTTTCGACCATGCCGTTACGGTGTGCCTATTTTGCCCCATGGCGCCGGGCCCGCGCACGCAACGGGAGAAACCCTCACGCCGTCCGCGCCCCCCGCAACCGACGGACGATCGGCTTGCGCGCCTCTTCCAGCACCAGCACGCTGGCGGCCACGGCGGTGGCGAGCCCCCAGTCGGCCAGGCTCAGGTCGGTGGTGTCGAACAGCGCCTGTGCCGGGCCCCAGTGCACCACCAGCGCCTGCAGCACGATCACCCCGGTGAGCGACAGCCACAGCCAGCGGTTGCCGAACAATTGCCGGTTGAACGCCGTGCCATGCTCGTTGCGGGCGTTGAACAGGTTGAAGAACTGGAACAGCACGAAAGTGGTGAAGGCGAGCGTGAGCGCATAGGTCTCGCCCTTGGGCTGGGCGTACCAGAACAGCGCCAGGGTGCCCACCGCCATGCAGGCGCCGTAGAAGAACAGTTGCGACACGCGCCGCAGGCTGAGGATCTGGGCATCGGGCCGCCGCGGCGGGTCCTCCATCACCCCGGTGCGCGGCGGTTCCACCCCCAGGCTCAGGGCGGGCGGGCCGTCCATGATGATGTTGACCCACAGGATCTGGATCGCGGTGAACGGCGTGGGCAGCCCCAGCAGGCTGGCGCCCAGCACCGTCTGCATGGCGCCGATGTTGGTGGACACCTGGAAGCGCACGAACTTGACGATGTTGTCGTAGATCGCCCGCCCCTGCTCGACGGCGCGCACGATGGTGGCGAAGTTGTCGTCGGTGAGCACCATGGTGGCCGCCTCCTTGGTCACCTCGGTGCCGGCGATGCCCATCGCCACGCCGATGTCGGCGTTCTTCAGCGCCGGGGCGTCGTTGACGCCGTCGCCGGTCATCGCCGCGACGTGGCCGTCGGCCTTGAGCGCCTGCACGATGCGCACCTTGTGCTCGGGCGCGACGCGCGCGAACACCGCGATCCGGTCGATGCGCGCCGCCAGCGCCTCGGGGCTGAGCGCGTTCAGCTCGCGCCCCTCGATCACCTCGCCGTGCAGCCCGAGCTCGTGGGCGATGGCGGCGGCGGTGATGCGGTGGTCGCCGGTGATCATCTTCACCTGGATGCCGGCGCGCCGGCACAGGGCGATGGCCTCGCGCGCCTCGGGGCGCGGCGGGTCGATGATGCCCATCAGGCCGATCAGGGTCAGCCCCTCGGCGTGGCCCATGAGATCGCCGGCGGGGTCGAAGTCGTGCGCCGGCAGGGTCTTGGCGGCCACCGCCAGCACCCGCATGGCATGCCCGGCGAGGCGTTCGTTCTCGGCCTGCCAGAAGGCCGCGTCGAGCCCGTCCTCGCCGGCAGCGGTCAATTCGCGCGTGGCGCGGGTGAGCAGCACGTCCGGCGCGCCCTTGACGTAGAGCCGCACCACGTCGCCGTCATGGTGGAAGGTGGCCTGGAACTTGTGCGCCGCATCGAACGGAATCTCGGCGATGCGCGGGTTGTGCTCCGCCAGCCGCTCGCCATCCACGCCGCCCTTGGCCGCCAGCGCCAGCAGGGCGCCCTCGGTGGGATCGCCGATCAGCCGTCCGGCGCGGATGCGGCTGTCGTTGGCGAGCGCCGCCGGGTGCAGCAGCGGGATGAGGTCGGGCAGGCCGTCGCCATCGTCGGGCCGGATCTCGCCGTCGCCGGCATAGCCCTCGCCGCTCACCGTGAAACGCCGGCGCCGGAACACCACGCCGCGCACGCTCATCTGGTTCATGGTGAGGGTGCCGGTCTTGTCGGAACAGATCACCGTGGTGCAGCCCAGGGTTTCCACCGCCGCCATGCGTTTGACGATGGCGCGGTGCTGCGCCATGGCGAACATGCCCAGGGCGAGCGTGACGGTGAGCACCGCCGGCAGGCCGTCGGGGGTGGCGGCCACCGCCAGCGCCAGCGAGGTGAGCAGCATCTCGGCCCACGGGTCGCCGCGCAGCATGCCCAGGGCGAAGATCACCGTCACCACCACCGCGGCGATCATCACCAGGCTACGCGCCATGCGGTCGATCTGCTTCTGCAGCGGCGTGTCGCTGGCCTCGGCCTGGGCCAGCATGGTCGCCAGGCGGCCCATTTCCGTGGCCATGCCGGTGGCGGTGACCAGCAGTTCGGCACGGCCGCGCGTCAGGCCGGTGTTCATGTAAGCCATGTTGATGCGGTCGCCCAGCGGCGCGTCGTGCGCCACCAGCGCGGCGGCATCCTTGCCGACCGCGTGCGATTCGCCGGTCAGCGCCGATTCGTCGATCTCGACGTTGTGCGCCGCCAGCAGGCGGCCGTCGGCCGGCACGCGATCGCCGGCCTCCAGCAGCACCACATCGCCCGGCACGAGCTGGGCCGCGGGGAGCTCCTCCACCCGCCCGGCGCGGCGCACGCGCGCCATCGGCGCGAGCATGTTCTTGAGCGCGGCGAGGGTCTTCTCGGCGCGGTATTCCTGCCAGAAGCCGAGCACCGCATTGAACATCACCACCACCAGGATCACCACCACGCTCTTGATGTCGCCGATCAGCGCGGCAATGCCGGCGGCCACCAGCAGGATGACGATCAGCATGCTCTTGAACTGGTCCAGCAGGCCGCGCCAGATCGGCCGCGGCGGCGCCTCGGCCAGGCGGTTCGGGCCGCAGCGCGACAAGCGGTCGCCCGCCTCCTCGGCTGTCAGGCCGCGGGCGGGATCGGCGGATTGGCGGGCGCAGGCCGCGGCCGCATCCAGGGTGTGCCAATGAACGGCGGGAATCTCGGCTTGGGGCGGGGTCATCCCAGGGGTTCCTCCCGCAGGGTCACCGACACCCTGTCGCCCTCCTTGACGTGCAGCTCGAAACGCGCCGTCGGCGCCAGGTACTCGCGCCGCTCCTCGCGGGCGTCGGCATACAGGAGCCGGTGAGTCCAGCCCTTTTCCAGGAGGCGGGCGGCGTAATGGTCGGCCACCGCCCGGAAGGGAACCTCGCCTTCATACGTCACGCTGCGCACCGCGCCCTCGACCGAGTAGCGCGTGCGCACCAGCCCCGCGAAGCGGGGCACGCCGCCGACATCCTCGCCGGCCACGTCCTGCAGGGCAGGCGCCTGGCCCGGCCGCAATCGCTGCGCCGCCTGGCCGGCGCCCGGCACGACCTCCTCGATCCTCTGTTGAACCGCCGGCGCCTGTTCCTTCACCTTCTCCCAGGCCCCGGGCACTTGCCCGCCGATCCAGCCGAACAGGGAAATCGCCGCCCAGATCGCCAGAACCAGGAAAAGGAGGGTGAGCAGCGCGCTTGCGATCAGCGCGATTTTCAGCTTGCGCGAGTGGCGCAGCGCCCCCAAACCGAGAAGCAGCCATTGCTTGTTCATTTCCATATCTCCTTGCCTGGTATTCGATTTCGCCTGCCGCTTGCGGGCGCGTCAGTGCGCATAAAGGTATTGGAACAGAAGGCCCGCCGCGACGATGGCGACCACCGCCCAGCCGAGCCGGTCGACGTAGCTGTGCAGCAGCGCCTCCATGCGCGCCCCGCCCCACTTCATCAGCCAGGCGACGAGATAGAAGCGGGATGCGCGGCCGACGAGGGAAGCGACCGCGAACGGCAGCAATGGCATGGCCAGGGCGCCGGCGGCGATGGTGAACATTTTGTAGGGGATGGGGGAGAAACCGGCCACGAACACGGCCCAGAACCCCCATTCCCCGAACCAGGCGACCGCGAGCTGGTAGCTGTCCCAGTAACCCGATGCGCGCAGCCAGGGGGACAGCGCATCGAAGGCGAAGTAGCCGATCGCATAGCCGAACAGGCCGCCCGCCACCGAGGCGAGGGTCGTGAGCAGAGCGAACCCCCAGGCCCGGCTGGGGTTGGCGAGGCACATCGGCGCGAGCATCACATCCGGCGGAATCGGAAAAAACGACGATTCGGCGAAACTCACCGCGCCGAGGTACCAGGGCGCCCCGGGATGGCGCGACCAGGCCATGGTACGGCGGTAGAGAGGGGAAAAAATTCGCATTCAGGCCCCGCGCACCAGGGCCATGATCTGCCCGGCGTCGAGGGTGCTGGCTTTCTGCTGGATCTGGGGCAGATAGCGGGTTTGCATCTCCTTGGCCGGGCCGAGCAGACCCTGGAAGGTCGCGCGCAGCAGCGCCGTGTTCATCACCCGTCCGCCGGCGTAATAGCGCTTCGCCAGCTGGCCCAGGGCGTAGGTGGTGGCGAACGAGAAGGCCATGCCGGTGGCGGCGGCGCCCACCTTGCCGAAAGTCTTGCCTGCGGCCTTGCCCAGCAGCCCGCCGAGGAGCTTGCGGCCGAACTGTTCGAGATACTGCGAGGTCAGCCCGACCCCGGCGGCCGCGATGAATTCCTTGATGTGACCCTGGTCCAGGGTCACGCCGTGGGCCTTGCCGATGCCATAGACCATCTTGATCTGCAGCGGAATGATGGCCATCGACGCCCATGACTGGGGCAGCAGTTCCAGGGCGCCGTTGAGCAGCGCGTAGTTGAGGATGGATTTGTCCAGCTCGGCGTCCGACCTGTCGGGCTGGACGGCAACGACCGGCCCCTGCGTGGCGGCGGCCGACAGGGCGACCACGGCGTCGGCGGTGCGCTCGAAAGCCTCGGCCTGGCCGGCATCGACGGCGAGCAGAGTTTTCAGCTCGGCGAGAAAACGCCGTTCGGCCTCGCTCTGGCTGCCGTCGGCGTCGCACACGCACACCGCCATTTCGTAAGCGAGCTGGCGCTCGCCGGCATCGGCGAGGGTGCGCACGGCGGATTCCAGGTTGACGCGCTTGAGCAGCACGTCCTGGTAGAGCCGTTTCAGGTCCGGCGCGCCGGCCTCGGTCGCCAGCGCATCGGCGATGCGGCGGATTTCGTCGCGCTCGCGGTCGTGCTTGGCGCCGTCGGCAAACGCGGCGAACAGCGCGACGGCGAGAATGGCGCGTTGGGATTCGGGAGTCATGGAGAGTCAGCCTTTCGCGGTTTGCAGTACGTCGACAAGTTTCAACCCGGTCAGTGCGCGGATGCCGCGCGCCAGGTAGACGAGCACCAGCATCATCATCGCGGTCGCCGGCAGCGCGATCATGGGATAACTCAGCAGCGTGAGCCGACCGAGCTCCTCGTTGAATGCCACGCTGCCGGCCGGACTGACGACGATCCAGGTGGCGAGGAAATAGTTCATCGCCGCGGAAAAGAAAAACGTGCCGCCCAGCATCCAGGTGGCGCGCAGCAGACGGATCTCGAAAAGGCCTTGGGTGCCGCGGGCAACGAGCTGTTCGTGCACCCGTTCGACGTCGATGATCGTCGGGTTGTAGAGCAGCACGCGGATGAGCGGATAGCGCGTGCGCGTAGACAGGATGATGGCCAGCCCGAGCAGGCCGGGCACGGCGGCTTCCTTGACGGCCAGCCATTGCGCATCGAGTTGCAGCAGGCCGATGCCGCCGGTGAGGAGCACGCTGACCAGGCCGATGGCGGCGAACAGATTGACCTTGCGACTGCGCAGCAGGTCGCGCGCGCCCCAGCCGAGCGGGAAAGCCAGGGCCAGCAGCAGGGCGGGCAAGGCGCCCAGCTGCTCCGGTCCGCTCAGCTTCATGAGGATCACCGCGGGGATGACGACCGCGATGAGCACCTCGACGAGCGGGTTGGGTTTTGTTGCGTTCATGCGATCGACAAGCGCGGGCACGGGCATCTCCGTTGCGAAGCCGTGCAGCATAAGCCGGAAACGGCCCCGGCGGAAATCGAATTTTACTGACCCAGGATCAAGCCGGGCGGATGGATTCGTAGGTCACGAAAGCGTAGTCCAGGCCGCTGGCCGACCTGGCGGCGCGGCGGCCAACCTCGCGCCACTGGGCGCGGTCGAAGTCCGGAAAGCGCACATCGCCCGCAAACTCGGCGTCGATCTCGGTCAGTTCCATCCGTTGCGCCTGCGGCAGCAGGTGGCGGTAGAGTTCGGCGCCGCCGATCGCGAAAAGCGCCGTCTCGCCAGCGCCGACTTTCAGCGCGTCGTCGAGCGAGTGCACCACGGTCGCGCCGGGCGCGACGTAGGACGCATCGCGCGTCAGCACGAAGTTGCGGCGGTTCGGCAGCGGCCGGAATTTCGGCGGCAGCGATTCCCAGGTCTTGCGTCCCATCAGCACCGCATGCCCGGTCGTCAGCGCCCTGAAGTGCCGCATGTCCTCGGGCAGCTGCCAGGGCAGCGCGTTGTCCCTGCCGATCACGCCATTTTTCGCCACGGCCGCGACAATGACGATCATGCCCGCCCCAGCTGCTCGTAAAGATCGAGATAGCGCCGCGCCGGCCCGGCCCAGCGGAAGTCGCGGGTCATGCCGTTGCGCTGGAGGCGGCGCCACGCCGCCTTGTCCTGCCACAGCTGCGCCGCCCGGCGGATGGCGCCGAGGACGGCCCCCGCCGTCGCATCCTGGCAGACGAAGCCGTTGGCGCTGCCGTCGGCGAGCCCGGCCGGGGAGCAATCGACCACCGTGTCGGCCAGTCCGCCGGTGGCGCGCACCAGCGGCGGCGTGCCGTAGGCGAGGCTGTACATCTGGTTCAGGCCGCAGGGCTCGAAACGGGAGGGCATCAGGAAGCAGTCGGCGCCCGCCTCGATGCGGTGGGCGAGCGGCTCGCTGTAGCCGATGGTCGCGGCGACCTGCCCCGGGCGGCGTTCGGCCAGCGTGCGGAACGCGTCCTCGATTTCCCGCTCGCCGCTGCCCAGCACGACGAGCTGGGCCGGCAGGCCGACGAGCGCGGCGCCGATTTCCGCGACGAGGTCGAGCCCCTTCTGGTGCGTCAGGCGGCTCACCACGCCGAACAGCGGGCAGTCGGCGCGTTCGGCCAGCCCCATCTCGCCCTGCAGCGCGGCCTTGTTGGCCGCCTTGGCATCGAGGCGGTCAAGGTCGTAGCGCGCCGCGATGTGCGGGTCGAGCGCCGGGTTCCACACCCCCGTGTCGATGCCGTTGAGGATGCCGACCAGCCGGTCGGCGCGCGCGCGCAGGACGCCCTGCATGCCCATCCCTCCTGCATCCGCGAGAATCTCGCCCGCATAGGTCGGGCTGACCGTCGTCAGCGCGTCGGCATGGCGCAGGCCGGCTTTGAGGAAGGAAATCCGGCCATGGTATTCGACGCCCTCCATGTGCCAGTCGGCGCCGGTCAGGGCCAGGTCGTCGAGCAGTTGCGGCGGGAAAACCCCCTGGAAGGCGAGGTTGTGGATGGTCATCACCGCGGCCGCGCCGCCCGGTTCGTGAAAGCGCAGGTAGTAGGGCGCCAGGGCGGTCTGCCAGTCGTGGCAATGCAGGACATCGGGCCGCCAGTCGAGCGGGGTCGCCATGCTCGCGAGACGGGCGGCCACGCGCGACAGCAAACCGAAACGCAGGGGGTTGTCCGGCCAGTCGCGGCCCTCGGGGCCGAGGTAGGGATTGCCCGGCCGCTCGTAGAGCAGCGGGCAGTCGAGCAGCAGGAGGGGGAAGCCGCCTTCCGGCTGGGCGACATAAACGTCCGCGCCCGGCAGGCGCCCGCCCATCCAGGGCAGATGCACCAGATGCTCGGCAGCGGGAAAGGCCGCGCGCAGGGCCGGATAACGCGGCGCCAGCACGCGCACGTCGCAACCGAGCGCACGCAGTGCGGGCGGCAGGGCGGCGGCGACATCGCCGAGGCCGCCGGTCTTGACCCAGGGGGCGATTTCGGAAGTGGCGAACAGCACCTTCATGATTTGCAGGCGGCGATCAAACCCTCCGTAGAACTGTCGACGCCGGCCACCGGCGCCCTGCCCTCGATCATGGGCAGCAGCGCGCTGGCGATCTGCTTGCCATACTCGACGCCCCACTGGTCGAAGGCATCGAGATGCCAGAGCACGCCCAGGGTGAACACCTTGTGCTCGTAGAGCGCGATCAGCGCACCCAGGTTCCACGGATCGATGCGCGGCAGCAGCAGGGTCGTCGAGGGCTGGTTGCCGGGAAATATCTTGTAGGGGGCGAGGAAGCTCGGCGCCGGCGGGACGGCAGCCGCCAGTTCGGCCAGCGCTTCGGCCTCGGTCTTGCCCTGCATCAGCGCGGCGCTTTGGGCGAAACAGTTGGCCAGCAGCTTCTCGTGGTGGCCGGGCAGCGGAAAGTCGGCTTCCTTGCTGGCGATGAATTCGCAGGACAGCGCGCGGCCGCCCTGGTGCAGCAGCTGGTAGAAGGCGTGCTGGCCGTTGGTGCCCGGTTCGCCCCACAGGATCGGTAGGGTCGGGCAACCGACCGGCTTGCCGTCGCGGTCGATCTGCTTGCCGAGGCTTTCCATCTCGAGCTGCTGCAGGTAGCGCGGCAACAGGCCCAGCGACTGGCTGTAGGGCAGCACGGCGCGCGATTGCAGGCCGAGGAAGTCGGCATTCCACAGTTCGACGAGAGCCAGCAGCGCCGGCAGGTTTTCCTGCGGCGGGGCGGCGAAGAAATGTTCGTCCATCGCGTGCGCGCCGGCAAGCAGCCGTTCGAACTTGTCGAAGCCGATGGCGAGTGCGAGCGGCAGACCGATCGCCGACCACAGCGAGAAGCGGCCGCCGACCCAGTCCCAGAAGGCAAAGGCGTTGGCCGGGTCGATGCCGAAGGCGGCCACCCTGTCGAGCGCGGTCGACACCGCGACGCAATGGCGGGGCACGGCGGCCTCGCCGAGTTCCCGCACCAGCCAGGCGCGCGCCGAGCAGGCATTTTGCATCGTCTCCTGGGTGGAGAAGGTCTTGCTGGCGATGACGAAGAGCGTCTGCGCCGGCCGCAGACCGGCGAGCGTCGTCGCCAGGTCGGCGCCGTCGACATTGGCGACGTAGTGCGTGCGCAGGTGGGGCGCACGGTGGGCGGCGAGCGCCTGGGTCGCCATGCGCGGCCCGAGGTCGGAACCGCCGATGCCGATATTCACCACGTCCATGATCGGCTCGCCGGTCGCGCCGCGCCACCGGCCGGAGTGGATCGCGGCGCAAAAAGCGCGCATCTTTTCCAGCACGGCGGCCACTTCGGGACGCGGGCCCGCCTCGCGCAGGGCGACGTGCAGCACCGCGCGGCCTTCGGTATGGTTGATCGGTTCGCCGGCGCGCATGCGCGCGATCCAGCCCGGCACATCGGCGGCCCGCCACAAATCGACCAACAGCGCCAGGGTCTCGGGCAGGATGCGTTGCTTGGAGAGATCCAGCAGCCAGCCGTCCCAGCGCACCGACAGACGCGCGAAGCGCTGCGGGTCCTGGGCGAACAGCGCGCGCAGATGCACGTCGCGCAGGCCGTGGGCGTGGCGCTCCGCGTGCTTCCAGGCGGGCGTATTCAAAATAGGTGTCATCGAACCGGCTGCGCGCGTGCGAGGGCCGTCATAGCCAGAGCATCATGCCCATCTCGAACGGATGCGTGAGCAGTTCGTGATGGGGATACATGCGCAGGCGGTAGTCGATCTTGCCGCAGACATCGGGGGTCATTTCGAGCGCGTAGAGGCTCTCGCCCTCCCCTCCCCGGCCCTGGTACTGGAGATGGAACTTGCGCGGGCCCGCCCTGGCCTTCACGCCCGGGCGCGCCATCAGCAGTTCGATCACCACGTCGTCCGGCGCCAGCCCGTCGAGCCGCACCGCCACATCGAAGCGCAGGCTGCCGCCATAGGGGATGCGCTTGACCGGGTTGTCGAGGCGCCGCAGACCGACATGCGGCCAGGCCTGACGCACCTTTTCCTTCCATTCCGCCAGCGTGCGGGCGGCGGCGAAGTCGTCGGCGCTCTTGCGCCGCCACTGCCGGTCGGCCGGCGCGTAGAACTTGCCGAGATATTCGCCGACCATGCGCATCGAATTGAACTTCGGCATGATCGTGGCGATCGAGCGCTTCGCCATGCCGACCCATTCGGGCGAATAGCCCATCGCCCCGCGCGTGTAGTACTGGGGAACCACCATGTCCTGGAGAATCTCGTAGAGCGAACGGCCTTCCTCCTGATCGCGGCGCTCCTGGTCGTGAATGCTCGAGGCCGGCTTGATCGCCCAGCCGTTGGCGCCGCCGTCGCCCTCGTGGAAGCCCTCGCCCCACCAGCCATCGAGCACCGACAGGTTGATCACGCCGTTGATCGCGGCTTTCATGCCCGAGGTGCCCGAGGCCTCGAGCGGATAGATCGGGTTGTTGAGCCAGACATCGACCCCCGAGACGAGCCGGCGCGCCAGGCGCAGGTCGTAGCCCTCGACCAGCAGGATATGGCCTTCGAACCTCGGCATCGACGCGATCTCGTGAATGCGGCGGATCAGCGCCTGGCCCGGCTGGTCGGCCGGGTGCGCCTTGCCGGCGAAGATGAACAATATCGGCCGCTCGGCAGCGCCGATCAGGCGATGGAGCCGTTCCGGATCGCGGAACAGCAGCGCGGCGCGCTTGTAGGTGGCGAAACGGCGCGCGAAGCCGATGGTCAATACGTTCGGGTTCTCCGGATCGGCCAGGCGCAGCAGGCGGTCGATATGCGACTGCGAACTCTGGTTGCGCACGTGCTGCTCGGCGATGCGATGGCGCACCAGGTGCAGCATCTGCGCCTTGATCGACTGGCGGATGCTCCAGAAGGTGTGATCGGGAATGGCGTGGATTTCCGCCCAGATCTGGCTGTCGGCGAGACGCTGGCGCCAGGCCGGGCCGAGCACGCGATCGAAGGTGTCGTGCCAGTGATCGGAGAGGAAGGTCGGCGCGTGCACGCCGTTGGTGACATAGCCCATCGGGTTCTCGGCTGCCTCGATCTGCGGCCACAGGCTGCGGCAGATCTCGGCCGACACGTCGCCGTGGATGCGCGACACGCCGTTCTGGAAACGCGAACCGCGGATCGCCAGGGCCGTCATGTTGAAATCGGTTTCGCGGTCGATGCGGCCCAGCGCAAGCAGCCCATCGACGTCGCAGCCCAGGTCGCGACAGCATTCCTCGAAGTAGCGCCGGATCATGTCGTCGGCGAAATGATCGTGGCCGGCCGGCACCGGCGTGTGCGTGGTGAACACCGTGTTGCTGGCGACCGCCTCGAGTGCGGCGGGGAAACCGAGTCCCGCGGCAATCATGGCGCGCATGCGTTCGAGGACCAGGAAGGCGGCGTGACCCTCGTTGATGTGCCAGACCGTCGGCGCCAGCCCCATCGCCTGCAGGGCGCGCACGCCGCCCATGCCGAGCACGATCTCCTGCTCGAGGCGCATGGTGCGGTCGCCGCCGTAGAGCTGGTGGGTGATGTCGCGGTCGTGCGGGGAGTTTTCCTCGAGATCGGTGTCGAGCAGATACAGCGCGATGTGGCCGATGCGCGCCGTCCAGACCTTCACCTGCACGTCGCGTCCCGGCAGGCGCACGGCGATCTTCAGCTCGCCGCCCGCGCTGCACTGCACCGGCGCGATCGGCAGGTCGTCGAAGTCGGCATCGTTGTAGCGGGCGTGTTGATGGCCTTCGCCGTCGATGCTCTGCAGGAAGTAGCCCTGCCGGTAGAGCAGGCCGACGCCGACGAAGGGCAGATTCATGTCGCTGGCGGTCTTGCAATGGTCTCCGGCGAGGATGCCCAGGCCGCCGGAATAGATCGGCAGGCTCTCGTGGAAGCCGAACTCGGCGCAGAAGTAGGCGATCAGCGCCCCTTCCGGCAGCGGCGCATCCTGGTCGCGACGCGGGCTGTCGTGGTAGGTGTCATAGACCGACAGCACGCGGGCGAGGGCGCCGAGGAACACCGGATCCTCGGCCGCCTCGTCGAGACGGTGCTGGTCCACGCGTTTGAGGAAGGCCTTCGGGCTGTGGCCGACGGCGCCCCACAGCCGCGGGCTGAGCCGGGCGAACAGGGTGCGCGTCGGGCGGTCCCAGCTGTACCAGAGATTGTTGGCAAGCTCGTCCAGGCGCTCGAGGCGCGCCGGCAGGCGGGGATTGACTTCAAGCTGATAAAGGGTTCCGGTCATTCTGCGGGTTTTGCGGGTTTCGCGGGTTGGGGGGTGAGTGGGTCAACGAATGTGGTGCATCTGCTGGCCGAGCATTTCCGGCGTGACCAGCGTGATGCCCTTTTCGGTGACGTGGAAGCGTTCGCCGTCGGCCGCCGGGTCGTAGCCTATGGCCATGTCCTCGGGCACCTTGCAGTTCTTGTCGATGACGGCGCGCCGGATCCTGCAGCCTCGCCCGATCTCGACGTCCGGCAGGATCACCGAATCCTCGACTTCCGCCCAGCTGTGCACGAAGACGCGCGAGAACAGCAGCGAGCGCCGCACCACGGCGCCGCTGATGATGTCGCCGCCGGACACCAGCGAATCGATCGCCATGCCGCGCCGCTCGTCTTCGTCGAAGACGAACTTGGCCGGCGGCAGCTGTTCCTGGTGCGTCCAGATCGGCCATTCCTCGTCGTACATGTTGAGCTCGGGCGACACCTTGGTGAGCTCGATGTTGGCTTCCCAGTAGGCATCGACGGTGCCGACGTCGCGCCAGTAGGGCACCCCGTTTTCGGGAACGCCGACGCAGCTGTTGGCAAAGCTGTGGGCAAAGGCGCGGTAGCGGCCGACGACGTGCGGAATGACGTTCTTGCCGAAATCGCGGTCGGAATGCGGATCGTCGGCATCGCGGATCAGCTGCTCGTAGAGGAAGGACGCGTTGAAGACATACACGCCCATGTTGACCAGCGCACGGTCGGGGCGGCCCGGGATGGCGGCCGGCTGCTTCGGTTTCTCGGCAAAACCGGCGATGCGCCCGTCCTCGTCGACAGCCATCACCCCGAAGGCGCTCGCCTCCTCGATCGGCACGTCCATGCAGGCGATCGTCAGGTCGGCGTCGGTTTGCGCGTGCTGGGCCAGCATGCGGCCGTAATCCATCTTGTAAATGTGGTCGCCGGAGAGCACCAGCACATGCTTGGGCTGGTTGCGGCGCAGCAGGTCGAGATTCTGGAACACCGCGTCCGCCGTGCCCTGGTACCAGTTCTCGCCGAGCTGCTGCTGCGCGGGCAGGAGGTCGATGAATTCGTCGAAGCGGCCGTCGAGGAAGCTCCAGCCGCGCTGCAGGTGGCGGATCAGGCTCTGCGCCTTGTACTGGGTGGCCACGCCGATGCGCCGGATGCCCGAGTTGATGCAGTTCGACAGCGTGAAATCGAGGATGCGGAACTTGCCGCCGAACGGCACGGCCGGCTTGGAGCGCCAGTCGGTGAGCTGCATGAGCCGGCTGCCGCGCCCGCCGGCAAGGATGAAGGCATACGTCGAGCGCGTCAGATGGCTGACGAAACGGCCCTGCTGGACATGCGGGTCGTTGAGCGGCAAATCGTGTTGCATGATGACTCCCTGATTGGTCTTCGGCAAACCCGCCGCATCTGTTGTTTTCGCCGCCTGGCGAACTCCCTCTGGCGGGCGGGAGCGTTTGCCGCAGTTCTGGTGCGGATTATGGCCTGAGAATGCCCTCGCGCACCAGTCGATCGATTTCGGCCTCGGCCTGCACCCAGTCGTCCATTTCGCTGCCGCCGTAGAAGCCGCGCCGTTCGGCGATGTAGTAGGCGGCCACCTCGACGTAGTAGCGCCGCTGGTCGGGCGTCAGGTCGGGGACGGACTGCGGCCGACCGCCGGTGGCGGATTTGGCGGGCGCGGCCCTGGCAGCAGCCTTTCTCGGCGCCGGCGTCTTCTTCGCGGCGGGCTCTGCCGGCGCCTTGGCGGCAGGCTTTGCTGCCTTGGGTTTGACTGCCGGTTTTACCGGCTTGTCGCCGGCCTTGCTTGCAGTTGCCCTGGTTGCCACGGTTGCCTTGGTTGCCATCGCTTCCTCCTGTGGTTTTGAATCCTCTTGTTCCCGACATATACACCTTGCCTGTGACAATCTGTTGACATCCGTCAACAAACGGGTGGTTGGCGCGCCGCGGCGGCGGCGCCGCGCAAGCCGATCTCCGCATCGGTCACCGCCCATACCGGCATGCGGCGTACCAGTTCGGCATGTTCGGCCTTGGCGTTGAAGGCGGCGAGGAAACCGCTCTGCGCCAGCAAGGGCAGCAGCCGCTGGGTCACCCCGCCCGCCAGGTAAACGCCGCCGCGCGCCAGCACGGCCAGCGCCATGTCGCCAGCGAAGG
>CAZZFN010000025.1:0-21445 GCA_964653505.1 uncultured Methyloversatilis sp. | reverse complement strand
TGCCGCCCGGCGCGGTGGTCGGCACCTCCAGCCTGCGCCGCGAGGCGCAGCTGCGGGCCATGTTTCCTTACCTGGCCGTCTCCTCGCTGCGCGGCAACCTCGACACGCGCCTGCGCAAGCTCGATGAGGGCCAGTACGACGCGATCATCCTTGCCGCCGCCGGCCTGACGCGCCTGGGCCTCGGCGCGCGCATGCGCTCGACGCTGCCGGCCGAAGCCTCCCTGCCGGCGGCCGGACAGGGCGCGCTGGGCATCGAGGCGCTGTCCGCCCGGCCCGAGGTGGCCGCCTGGCTGGCGCCGCTCGACGATGCGGCCACGGCCGCCTGCGTGCGCGCCGAGCGCGCCGTCGCGCGCGCGCTGGCGGGCAGCTGCGAAGTGCCGCTCGGCGCCTATGCCGAGCATGCCGATGGCGCGCTGCGGCTGCGCGGGCTGGTGGCGACGCCCGACGGCACGCGCATCGCGCGCGCCGAGCGCCGTGGGGCGGCTGCGGAGCCCGAGGCCCTCGGCCTGGCGCTCGCCGCCGACCTGCGTGCGCAGGGCGCCGACGCGATCCTGGCGGCGCTGGGCGGCTGAATGGATCCCGCGGCGGCGGGTTCGCTCGCCGACAAAAATATCGTGGTGACCCGTCCGGCCGGCCAGGCCGCCCACCTGGCCGAGGCGCTGGTCGCGCTGGGCGCGCATCCGGTGCTGTTTCCCGTGCTGGCGATCGAGGCCCTGGCGGATCCGACCCCGATCCTCGACGCGGCGATCCGCCTCGACCAGTACGACTGGGCGGTGTTCGTCAGCCCGAACGCCGTCGACCAGGCGCTCGCGACCATCCTGGCCGAGCGGCGCTGGCCTGCCGGGGTGCGCGTGGCGACGGTGGGCCTGAGTAGCGAACAGGCGCTGGAGCGCCACGGCATCGGCGACGTGGTTGCGCCGCGCGAGCGTTTCGATTCCGAGGCGCTGCTGGCGCTGCCCGAGTTTGCGGACGTGGCCGGCAAGCGCGTCGTCATCTTCCGCGGCGACGGCGGGCGCGACCTGTTCGGCGACACGCTCAAGGCGCGCGGGGCGAGCGTCGATTACGTCGCCTGCTACCGGCGCGTCCGTCCGACGACCGATCCGGCCCCCCTGCTCGGACTGTGGCGGGCGGGCCGGCTCGACGCCATGACGATCACCAGCAGCGAGGGCCTGCGCAACCTCTACGCCATGATCGGCAAGCTGGGGCAGGGCTGGCTGCGGCGCACGCCCACCTTCGTGCCGCACGCGCGCATCGCCGCGCAGGCGAGCGCATTGGGACTGCATAATGTGGTACTCACCGGCCCGGCCGATGCGGGCCTGCTCGCCGGTCTGAGCGACTATTTTTCCCGGCCATGAAGGAAGAAGACAAGACCGACCTGCCCTCCCTCGTCGTTGCGCCGGCCAAGGCGGAGCGCCGCGACGGGCTGCGCGCGCCCGTGCGCTGGCTGGCCGTGCCGTTGGCCCTGGCCCTGCTCGGCGTGCTGGGGCTGGGCGGGCTGGTCTGGCAGGGCGACCGGCGTCTCGATGCCGCGCGCGCGGAGATGGCGCGCCGCCTGGCCGACAGCGACGCCCAGCAGCGCGCGGCGCAGGCGCAGGCGCGCCAGGATCGTGCGGCGCTCGATGCGCTGCAGGGCAGGGTCGGCGCCATCGAGGCGCAGCTCGCCGAAATGCAGGGCCAGCAGATCGCCCTGCAGTCGATGTATCAGGAATTGTCGCGCGGGGGCGACGATCGCCTGCTCGTCGAGATCGAACACGAGGTGAGCATCGCCGCCCAGCAGTTGCAGCTGGCCGGCAACGTCGCGGTCGCCCTGCTGGCCCTGCAAAGCGCCGAGACGCGCCTGGCGCGCAGCGCCCAGCCGCAGTTCCTGCCCCTGCGCAAGCTGATTGCGCGCGACATCGAACGTCTCAAGGCGCTGCCCGGCGCGGATGTGCCCGGCATCGCCCTGCGCCTCGATGCCCTGCTCGATGGCGTGGCGCGCCTGCCGCTCGCGTTCGAGCAGCGGCCCGCGTCCGAGCCGGCGCCTGCCGCTGCGGATCCGGCCCGGGCGGAGGGGGCGTTCGCACGCGTTGCGGGCGCCTGGTTCGCCGAGGTCTGGCACGAACTGCGCCAGCTGGTGCGCATCGAGCGCATCGACCGGCCGGATCCCGGCCTGCTCGCGCCGCGCGAAACCTTCTTCCTGCGCGAGAACTTGCGCTTGCGCCTGCTGGCGGCCCGTCTGGCCCTGCTGGCGCGCGACGGCCGCAGCTTCCGCAGCGACCTCGAGCAGGCGGATGCCTGGCTCGGCCAATATTTCGATACGCGCGCGCCGGCCGTGCAGGAGGCGCAGGAAACCCTGCGCGCCCTGCGCAGGCTCGACGTAATGCACGCGCCGGCCGATCTGAACGAAACCCTTTCCGCGCTGCGCAACTTCAAGCTGGCGCGCGAGAAACGCTGATTTCATGAGAGCGCTTTTCTGGCTGCTGACCCTCGCGGCGCTGGCCATCGGCATCGCGCTGCTCGGCCGGCTGACCGACGGCTACGTGCTCTGGGTGATGCCGCCCTGGCGCGCCGAGATTTCCTTCAACCTGTTCGTCCTGCTGCAGCTCGCCGCGCTGGTTTGCGTCTATCTGCTGGTGCGCCTGATCGTGAATATGCTGCACCTGCCGGCGGCCGTCGCCGGGTTTCGCGCGCGGCGCGCGCGCCAGCGCGCGGAGCACGGCGCAACCGAGGCGCTGCGCCAGTTCTGGGAAGGCCGCTACAGCCAGGTGCTGAAGAGCGCGGAAAGCGTCGCCGGCGGAAAAGTCGGCGCCGACGGGACGGCCGGCGCCGCGACCGCCGCACAGGGCATCGCCACCCTGGCCGCGCTCAAGGCGGCGCATGCGCTGCGCGATGGGCAGCGCATCGCCGTGTGGCGCGGGCGCGCGGCAGCGCTCGACGCCGCCGGCTGGCGCAGCGCGCGCCTGATGGCCGAGATACGTATCGCGCTGGATGCGCGCGACTGGGCGGCGGCGCGCGCCGCCCTGGAGCAGCTCGGACCGAAGGAACGCCGGCAGATTTCCGCGCAGCGCCTGGCTTTGCGTCTGGCCCAGGGGCAGGGCGACTGGGAGGAGCTGCTGCGCATCGCGCGTCTGCTGGAAAAGCATCGCGCGCTGACGCCGGAGCAGGCGCGGCCGCTGCGCCTCTCCGCCCATCGCGGCATGCTCGACGCGCTGCCGGGCGATGGCGCGCGGCTGCTGCGCCATTGGCGCTCCATGCCGGCGGAGGATCGCGGCGACGCGCAACTCGCGCGCCGCGCCGCGCATGCCCTCGCGGCGGCGGGCGCCTGCGCCGAATGCGCCGAGCTGGTGGAGGATTTCCTCGACGACGCCTGGGAGCCGGCCCTGCTGGCAGACTATGCCGGCTGCGCAGGGGGCGACGTGTTGGGCCGCATCGCCCATTGCGAGAAGTGGCTGCACGAACACCCGCATGACGCCGGACTGCTGCTGGCGCTTGGCCGGCTGTGCGCGCGCCGCCAGCTGTGGGGCAAGGCGCAGAGTTATCTGGAGGCCTCGCTGGCGGTCGCGTCGAGTTGCGCCGCGCACATCGAGCTGGCCCGCCTTTTCGACCATCTGGAGCGTGCCGACGATGCCAACCGCCACTACCGTGCCGCGGCGAACTGTCAGGCCGGCAGTCAGGAAGGGGCGAGCCAGTCCCTGGGCGGCAGGAAATCGGTGTAGAGCTTTTCCTCGGCGCTGCCCGCTTCCGGGCGCCAGTCGTAACGCCACTTCACAATCGGCGGCAAGGACATCAGGATGGCCTCGGTGCGCCCGCCCGATTGCAGGCCGAACAGCGTGCCGCGATCCCAGACCAGATTGAATTCCACGTAGCGGCCGCGCCGGTAGGCCTGGAAATCGCGTTCTCTCTCGTCGTAGGGCGTGTCGCGGCGCTTTTCGCAGAGCGGCAGGTAGGCGGGGAGGAAGGCCTCGCCGACGCTTTGCGCGAGCGCGAAGCATCGCTCGAAACCGCCTTCATTGAGATCGTCGAAGAAGATGCCGCCGATGCCGCGCGGCTCGTTGCGGTGCCTAAGGAAGAAATACTCGTCGCACCACTGCTTGTAACGCGCATGCAGGTCGGCCCCGAAAGGATCGAGGGCCGACTTGCAGGCGCGGTGGAAGTGGGCGCAATCTTCCGCGAAGCCGTAGTAGGGCGTGAGATCCATGCCGCCGCCGAACCACCAGACGGAATTTTCTCCCTCTTTCGTGGCGATGAAGCCGCGCACGTTCATGTGCGTGGTCGGGCAATACGGATTCTTCGGATGCAGCACCAGCGAGACGCCCAGCGCTTCCCAGCGCCGGCCGGCCAGTTCCGGGCGGTGCGCGGTGGCCGAGGCCGGCATCGCCTCGCCCGTAACGTGCGAAAAATTCACGCCGCCGCGTTCAAAGCAATGGCCTTCCTCGATGAGGCGGGAAATCCCGCCGCCGCCCTGCGGGCGCGTCCATTCGTCGCGGCGAAACGGTTTGCCGTCGAAGGCTTCGAGCGCCGCGACGATGCGTTCCTGCAGCCCGGTGAAGTAACCGCGAACGGCAGCGCTGTCCATTACCGCTTGATGGCGCGATGGCCGATGTCGCGGCGGAACTGCATGCCCTCGAAGCGGATGTCGTCGGCGATCTCGTAGGCGCGCTTTTGCGCCAGCTTGACCGTGTCGCCCAGCGCGGTGACGCACAGCACGCGACCGCCGGCGGTGACGACCTGGCCATCCTTCGGCGCCGTGCCGGCGTGGAAGACATGGGCATCGTCGGTGGCACGTGGCAAGCCCTGGATGACATCGCCCTTGCGCGGAGACTCGGGATAGCCGTGCGCGGCGAGCACGACGCCCAGCGCCACGCGGCGATCCCATTCGGCCTGCGTCCTGTCCAGATGGCCGTCGATGGCGGCATCGACGAGGTCGACCAGATCGCTCTTCAGGCGCAGCAGGATGGGCTGGGTTTCGGGGTCGCCCATGCGGCAGTTGAATTCGAGCACCTTGATGCTGCCGTCGGGCTTGATCATCAATCCGGCATAAAGGAAGCCGGTGAACAGGATGCCGTCTTTCTCCATGCCGTGGATGGTCGGCATGATGACCTCGCGCATGACGCGCGCGTGGATCTCGGGGGTGACGACCGGCGCGGGCGAATACGCCCCCATGCCGCCGGTGTTGGGGCCCTCGTCGTTGTCCCTGAGGCGCTTGTGATCCTGGCTGGTGGCCAGCGCCAGGGCGTGGTGGCCGTCGGCCATGACGATGAAACTGGCTTCTTCTCCATCGAGGAATTCCTCGATCACCACGCGGTGCCCCGCGTCGCCCAGTTGGTTGCCGGAGAGCATGGCGTCGATGGCGCGGTGCGCCTCGCCGGCGGTCGTGGCGACGACGACGCCCTTGCCGGCGGCCAGGCCGTCGGCCTTGACGACGATGGGCGCGCCTTCGGCATCGACGTAGGCATGCGCCTCCTGCGCGTCGGCGAAGGTGCGGAATTTCGCCGTCGGGATGGCGTGGCGAACCATGAACCGCTTGGCGAAGTCCTTCGAGCTTTCCAGCTGCGCGGCGGCCTGGGTCGGGCCGAAGACGCGCAGGCCGGCGGCGCGGAAGGCATCGACGATGCCGGCGGCCAGCGGCGCCTCGGGGCCGACCACGGTGGCGTGGATGGCGTGGTCGCGCGCGAAGGCGACCAGATCGGGAATCGCGGTGAGCGGCAGGTTTGCCAGTCCGTCCTCGTGCGCCGTGCCGGCGTTGCCGGGGGCGACGTAAATTTTCTGCACACGCGGCGACTGGGCGAGTTTCCAGGCCAGGGCATGCTCGCGGCCGCCGGAACCGATGACGAGGAGTTTCATTTTCTCTTCTTCCCTTCGATGTCGGCAGTGAAGCCGATCGGACGTTTTGCCTGAGTCGGGGGCATCATGAGCTGCCGAATGGCATCGAACACGGCGGAGAATTGCTTATCGTAGCGTTGCTCCAGTTCGTCGAGCCGCTGCGCCAGATCGCGGTGTTCGGCCAGCATGCGGCGCAGCCGGACGAAGGCGCGCATGATTTCGATGTTGACCTGTACCGCTCGCTCGCTGTGCAGAACGCTGGACAGCATACTGACGCCCTGTTCGGTGAAGGCGTAGGGAGCATATCGGGTTCCACCGCGGTTTGAGGTCACAATTTGTGACCTCAAGTTTTGCCACTCTTCCTTGTCCAACTGGAACATGAAATCCAGTGGGAAACGTTCGATGTTGCGTTTGACGGCCTGCATCAGCACTTTGGTTTCGACGCCATACAGATGTGCCAGATCGCCAGCAAGCAATGCGCGCTGACCGCGCAGGGTCAGGATAGAAAGCTCGAGTTCACTCAAATTTGTCAGCGCGGCGGGCATGATGCGTCAACTCAGTGGCTAGTCGGTAAAACCCCATGTGTTGAAGGCCAGCTGTTTGAGGTGCTGTTGCCGGATGTCGATGCTTGCACTATCCCATTCCGCAAAGGTCGGGAGCAGTTTTGCTGTCTTGGTGAATGCTGAAGTAGTGCCGACGGCCTGCGACTGCGCCAGTGATTTGGTGACGAACAACGCTGACTTCTGATAGTGCGGTCGCTTGTCGGCGAAAAAGTCACGGCCAATCGCGCAGTTGATCGACTGCTCCAGCAGAGTCAGGTTACCGAGGCGTTGCTTATAAATGTCATACTCGGCAGGTTTGCCGAAGGCTGCCTTTTGTTCATCGGTGGGTTGATTCGGTAGGATGTGTTCGATGTGATAACCCCAGTAATGACCGATCCCGGCGACTTGGCCCCCCGCCATTTTTTCCACATGCTGGGCGATACGACACAAAACAAAGCGACAAGCGGTTTTTCTTTCCAGGGAAAGAGAGTCGAGTGCTGCCTCAATGCGTTGGAGCCGCTTTGCAACTTCCGGCTGAATCCATGTGTCCAGGTGTTGGCGCAACAGGCCAAGGCGTGTTGGGCTTGCAGGTGTTGCGGTGATGAACGCGCACAGCGCAGGAGCTGCATTAGCGAAAATCACATCGAGCGCCTTCGTCGGTTCCTTAGCCAGGATGAAGCCGACAAATAGCCGCTCTAATTGGCGTCCCACTTCATCGAGTTCTTCGCCGGTCAGCCCGTCAGTCGCCAGCATGATGATGAGATGTTGTCTGGCGCGACCGGAAAGCTGGTAAATATTTTCGAGGTGAGTTGATGGTTTTGCAACATGTTTCTGATACAGGTGTGCTGCATTGAGCAGTTGTCTGGCATAGACAACCGGGTCGGCTGAGATGCCAATGGTGTCTTGGTTTTCGGCTAGCCACTCGTAAAGGTCATCCTCGGTCAGGGGCTTCCCGTTTTTGCGGGCATCTGGATAGCGGGAAAGGACAAAATAACGCAAGAAGCGCAGGGGCTTTTCTCCCTTCTTCGTTTCCTCGATGGTGCGAACCATCTTGTTCCAGACGCCAGTCAGTCGATCAAATTTATCGCGCTGTGCTTGTCTGAACAAAAGGTTTTTCAGGAGATCCAGCGCGTTGAGTCCGACGCCGCGATCATTGATTGTTTCAAATATCCTTAACGCATCGGAGATGCTGCCTGTTTGGATGCGAACAAGGCGTACGCGCTGGGTAAGGCTGGCTTGGAATGTTCTTAACTTGTCAACGTCGTCGCCAAATTGCTCTTCAAGAAATTCGTAGGCTGCACTGTAGGCATCCAGCATGTTTCTAGCTGAGTTGGGCAGATTCTTCGTTGGCGATGATGGATTGCCCTGGGCGATAATTTGAAGCGTCTCGCCGGCATCCTCGTACAGTGGTTTGAGTCGAAGCCGAATGCGCGGGAAGCCTTTTTCATCATCATGTTCGTCCTGAATCATCCGTTTCAGCGTATTCAGGGAAACGCTATCTTTCAGATCGCTACGCCTGTCGCGAAAGGCGCATAACGAAATGAACAAGGTGGTAATGCGTTGCTGGCCGTCAATAAGTTGAAAGACGTCGCCGTCGCGGTAGGCAACGATGCTGCCAATGAAATACTCCGATTGCGTGGGCGACCCGTTTTCGTCGAACAGTGCTTCTAGTGCATCCGACAGCAGAGCTTCGACTTGTTCTGTTTTCCATACATATTCCCGCTGGAACTGAGGGACTTCATAGAAGTCCCTGAAAACTTCGTCGATAGCAGGATGCTTAACATCAAGTTGCATGAAGCCCTCTATTGCTTGGTAGAAGCAGAAGTTAGCGCGTTATCAGTGCCTGAAATGCCGGAAGCCGGTGAACACCATGGCGATGTTCTGCTCGTCGGCGGCAGCGATGACTTCGGCGTCGCGCACCGAGCCGCCGGGCTGGATCACTGCGGTGGCGCCGGCCTTGGCCAGCACGTCGAGGCCGTCGCGGAAGGGGAAGAAGGCGTCCGAGGCCACCACCGAACCGGCCACGCTCAGCTTGTTGTTCTCGGCCTTGATCGCGGCGATGCGTGCGGAATCGACGCGGCTCATCTGTCCCGCGCCGACGCCGACCGTCATCTCGTCCTTGCAATAGACGATGGCGTTGGACTTGACATGCTTGGCCACCCGCCAGGCGAACAGCAGATCGCGCATTTCCTGCGCGGTGGGCGCGCGCCGGGTCACGATCTTCAGATCGGACGGCGCGATGCGCGCCTCGTCGGCCGTCTGCACCAAGAGGCCGCCGCCGACGCGCTTCATGTCGAGCTGGCCGACGGCCGTGCCCATCGGCACCACCAGCACGCGCAGGTTCTGCTTGGCCGAGAAAACCGCGCGCGCTTCGGCGCCGATTTCCGGCGCGAGGATGACTTCGGCGAACTGGCCGGAGACGGCTTCGGCGGTCGCCTTGTCGATCGGGCCGTTGAAGGCGATGATGCCGCCGAAGGCCGAGGTCGGGTCGGTCTTGAAGGCGCGCCGGTAGGCTTCGAGGGCGCTGGCGCCGAGCGCCACGCCGCAGGGATTTGCGTGCTTGACGATCACGCAGGCGGCGTTGCCGGTGTCGAAGGCCTTGACGGCTTCCCAGGCTGCATCGGCGTCGGCGATGTTGTTGTAGGAGAGTTCCTTGCCCTGTATCTGCACGTAAGAGGCGATGCTGCCGGGAACCGGGTCGGGCTCCTGGTAGAACGCCGCCTGCTGGTGCGGGTTCTCGCCATAGCGCAGGGTGTCGACCCGGTCGAAGGCCAGCTGCAGGTGCGCCGGGA
Organism: uncultured Methyloversatilis sp.; assembly: GCA_964653505.1. Taxonomy (GTDB): domain Bacteria; phylum Pseudomonadota; class Gammaproteobacteria; order Burkholderiales; family Rhodocyclaceae; genus Sulfuricystis. The sequence continues at coordinate 12,309 of CAZZFN010000025.1, read as the reverse complement.
AGGGGGTCGGCCGGTGGTCGGCATCCAGACGGGTGAGCCAGTTGGCGATGGCGCTGTCGTAGCGCGCGGTGTGCACGAAAGCCTTCTTGGCCAGCGCGAAGCGCGTGGCGGCGGAGATCGCGCCGCCGCTGGCTTGCAGTTCCTCGACGATCGTTGCATAGTCGGCCGGTTCGACGACCACTGCACAACCCCCGGCTGCGTTGCCGTGGTTCTTCGCCGCCGCGCGCACCAGGGTCGGGCCGCCGATGTCGATGTTCTCGATGGCATCTTCCAGCGTGCAATCCTTTTTTGCGATGGTCTGCTGGAAGGGGTAGAGGTTGACCACGACGAGGTCGATGGTCGGGATGGCGTGCTTGGCCATGGTCGCCACGTGCTCGGCGTTGCCGCGGATGCCGAGGATGCCGCCATGCACTTTCGGATGCAGCGTCTTGACGCGGCCGTCGAGCATCTCGGGAAAGCCGGTGTAGTCGGAGACATCGGTGACGGCCAGCCCCGCGTCGCGCAGCAGTTTGGCCGTGCCGCCGGTGGACAGCAGCTTGACGCCGAGAGCGGCGAGTGCGCGGGCGAAATCGACCACGCCGTGTTTGTCGGAAACGCTGATGAGCGCCTGGCTGACCTTCATGAATCTCTCCTCAGGAAATGTTGTCCATGCCGTATTGGGCGAGCTTGCGGCGCAAGGTGCTGCGGCTCATCCCCAGTATCTCGGCGGCCAGGGTCTGGTTGCCCTGAGCATGCTTCATGACGACCTCGAGCATCGGCGGCTCGACGCTGGCGATCACCATGTCATGAATGGCGTGCGGCGTCTCGCCATCGAGGTCGCGGAAGTAACGGTTGAGATTGCGGCGCACGCAATCGGCGAGGTCTGTGCTCATGCAGCCTCCGCGTAGATCGGGAGATTATGGGCGGAATGGCCGAGAAAAAACTCGTCGGTGGCTGCGAGTTGCGCCTCGGTGTCTTCCATCTGGTTCATCGCATGGCGAAAGCGCGCCGCACCGACGATGCCTTTCGTATACCAGCCGATGTGCTTGCGGGCGATCTTCACGCCCGTGTCCTCGCCATAGAAGGCATAAAGGTCGGCGAGGTGCGCGCGCAAGATGGCGTGCATCTCGGCAAAAGTCGGCGCCGGCAGGACGGCGCCGGTATCGAGGTAATGAGAAATCTCGCGGAACAGCCAGGGCCGGCCCTGCGCCGCGCGGCCGATCATCACCCCGTCGGCGCCGGTGTAGGCGAGCACGCACTGCGCCTGCTCGGGCGTGGCGATGTCGCCGTTGGCGATCACCGGAATCCGCACGCGCGATTTCACGGCGGCGATGGTGTCGTATTCCGCGCAGCCCCGATACTGGTCGGCGCGCGTGCGACCGTGGATGGCGAGGGCGCGCACCCCCGCTTCCTGCGCGATGCGGGCGATGACAGCGGCGTTCTTGTTCTGGCGATCCCAGCCGGTTCGTATCTTGAGGGTCACCGGGGTGGCGGGCACGGCCGCGACGACGGCCTCGAGAATCCGGGCCACCAGCGATTCATCCTGCATCAGCGCCGAGCCGGCCATGACGTTGCAGACTTTCTTGGCCGGGCAGCCCATGTTGATGTCGATGATCTGCGCGCCGCGCTCGACGTTGTAACGCGCCGCCTGCGCCAGCAGGGCCGGGTCGGCCCCGGCGATCTGCACCACGATGGGCTCCACCTCGCCGGCGTGGTCGGCGCGCCGGCGCGTCTTGGCGCTGCCGTAGAGCAGCGAATTCGAGGCGACCATTTCGGAGACTGCCAGCCCCGCGCCCAGCCGCTTGCACAGCTGGCGGAAGGGCCGATCCGTCACCCCGGCCATGGGCGCGACGAAAAGATTGTTCTTCAGCGTGAAGCCGAGATAGTTCATCGGGGAGCGGGGAAGGGGGCGTGGCGGGGGATTTTAGCGGTTACCACCCTCTTGCGCCGAACATCATGCGGCGCGCCAGGAAGCGGCGGGCAGGGGCGCACAGGTCGAGGGCCAGCAAGCCGGCGCCGCGCAGATGGCGCAGGGGAGGCAGGTCGTTCGAGAAGAGGCGCACCAGCGCGTCGGTGAAGCCCGCCGCGGCGTAGCGGTCGAGGCGGCGACGGGCGGCGTAGCGCGCCAGGAGTCGGGCAGCGCCCGGATCGGCGGCATCCTTGAGAGTGTCGGCCAGCTCGGCGATGTCGCGCAAGGCCAGGTTGAAGCCCTGGCCAGCCACCGGGTGCAGGGTTTGCGCGGCGTTGCCGATCCATACCTCGCGCACGCCGACAGCCGTCTTGCGTAGCTTGAGGCCGAGCGGATAGACGCGGCGCGGGCCGACTCCCGTCAGTCCGACCCGGCTGCCGACGCGTGCTTGCAGCAGGGCGAGAAAGTCGGCATCGGCCAGACGGCCGATGCGCGCGCTGTCGGCGGCCGGGCAGGTGAGCACGACGGCATACGCCGCGCGGTGCGGCAGCAAGGCGACCGGGCCGGCGGGGGTAAAACGCTCCCAGGCCGTGCCGTCGTGCCAGGCGGCGGCCTGCGCGGTGCAGATTACGGCATGCTGGCCGTAGTCGGTGCCGCGCACGTCCGAGCCGTCCTCGACGCGGCCTTCGGCATGCACCACGAGGGATTCATCCGCCGTCCCGCCAGAGCCGACTTTCGTTTCCGCATGCCAGGCAATGCCGGCTGCATCGACCGCGCCATCCAGCGCGCGGGCCAGATCGCCGGCGGCGAGCACATAGCCCAGGGCCGGCACGTCTTCTTCCTCGGCGCGGATCCGCGTGCGGCCGAGGCCGCCTTGCTGCGAAACGTGGATGGTCGCAATCGGCGTATGCGGGATGTCGTTCCACACCCCGAGCGTGTCGAGGATCAGCCGCGCGCCGTGGGAGAGCGCGAGGATGCGCAGATCGGCGTGCGCCGCGCCGCGCGGCCGCGCATCGACGATGCGGCTGCTCACCCCGTTGCGGTGCAAGGCCAGTGCCAGCGCCATGCCGGCCGGGCCGCCGCCGACGATCAGCACCGGCGCTTTCATTTGCGCATCAACTCCTCGATGGCGGAGATCTGCTTGGGCGTGTCGGCGGTGAGAATCTCGCAGCCCTGGGCCGTCACGAGCGCATCGTCCTCGATGCGCACGCCGATGTTCCAGAAGGTTTCATGCACATCCTCGGCGGGGCGGATATAGCAGCCCGGCTCGACGGTGAGGGTCATGCCAGGCTCCAGGGTGCGCCAGTCCTCGCCGCGGCGGTATTCCCCGGCGTCATGCACGTCCATGCCCAGCCAGTGGCCGGTGCGGTGCATGAAAAAGCGCTTGTAGCTTTCCGATTCGACGATGCCGTCCACACTGCCGTCGAGCAGCTTCAGGTCGAGCAGGCCTTGCGCGAGCACTCGCACGGCAGCCGTGTGCGGATCGAGAAAGCGGGCTCCCGGTCGGATCGCGGCGATCGCCGCCGCCTGGGCAGCCAGCACCAGGGCATAGATGTCCGCCTGCGGGCCGCTGAACTTGCCATTGACCGGGAAGGTGCGCGTGATGTCGCTGGCGTAGCCGTCGAGCTCGCAACCGGCGTCGATGAGGAGCAGGTCGCCCGCCCGGAGCGGTTGGTCGTTGGCCGTGTAATGGAGGACGCATGCGTTTGCGCCGCCCGCGACGATGGGCGGGTAGGAGGGGGCCTGGCAGCCGGCGCGGCGGAACTCGTGGAGGAACTCGGCCTCGATCTCGTATTCGCGGCGACCGGGGGCGGCCAGGCGCATCGCGCGGCGGTGGGCCCCCCCGGCGATCTGCGCGGCGCGGCGCATCAGGGTGATCTCGTGGGCGTCCTTGACGAGGCGCATCTCGTCGAGCGCCGCACGCACATCGCGGATCACCGCGGGCGCGCGCTTGCCGGCGCGCGTCCGGGCGCGCACGGCGTTCAGCGCGGCGGCGATGCGCGCATCCCATGCCGCATCGTGGCCCAGCGAATGCCACAGCGCCGGCTGGTCGGCCAGCCACTCGGCGAGCTTGGCGTCGAATTCGCCGATGGGGTAGGCGGCGTCGACGCCGAAGGTTTCGCGTGCGCCCTCGGGGCCGAAACGGAAGCCGTCCCAGATTTCCTTGTCGGGGTTCTTTTCGCGGCAGAACAGGATCGATTGGGGGGCCGCGTTGTCCTGGCCGGCCACCAGCACCAGCACGGCTTCAGGCTCGGGAAACCCGGTCAGGTAATGGAAGTAGCTGTCGGCACGGTAGGGAAAGTGCGTGTCGCGGTTGCGCACCCGCTCGGGCGCGGTGGGAATCGCCGCCAGACCCCCTCCTGCTTCGTTCATGCGGGCCAGCAGGGTTTGGCGGCGTTGCCGGAAGGGGGCGTTGTCCATCGCCCGATTATAGGTGGGCGCGCAGACGGGCATCGAGCGCGGCCAGGCGCTCCGGGGTGCCGACGTCTTCCCATCGCCCGGTGTGCTTTTCGCCGGTGATGCGACCGGCGGCTATCGCTTCCCGCAGCAGCGGCGCGAGCTTGGCCGGCCGACCGCGCTCGATGCCGGCGAACAGGGTGGGCCGGTAGAGGCCGATGCCGGAAAATGTCAGTCGTGCCGTCTCGCCAGTGCCGACTTTTCCGTTTTCCAAGGTGAAATCGCCGTCCGGATGCTGTGGCGGGTTGTCGACCAGTACCAGATGGGCGAGCGCAGCGCCGATGCGCGCGCGCGAAAAATCCCAGTCGCAGAAGATGTCGCCATTGACGACGAGAAAGGGTTCGTTGCCCAGCTCATTTGTCAGCATGGGCAATGCGTGGACGATGCCGCCGGCGGTTTCGAGCGCGCCTGGCGGCTCGGGCGAATAACGGATCGCAACGCCCCAGGCATCGCCGTCGCCCAGCAGGGCCTCGATCTGATCGCCCAGGTGGGCGTGGTTGATGACGATCTCGCGCCAGCCGGCGCGCGCCAGCCGTTCGAGGTGCCAGACGATGAGGGGCTTGCCGGCCACCGGAAGCAGGGGTTTCGGCGTGAGGTCGGTGAGCGGGCGCATGCGCTCGCCGCGCCCCGCCGCGAGAATCATGGCTTTCAAAATGTATAACCGACCTGCGCCTGGCGGTTTTCCAGGCGGTCGAGCAGGTGCAAGAGCGGGGCCAGTTCGCCGTAGCGTTCGCAGGCGGCACGCAGGTATGTCGCAACGCGCGGCATGTCCTTGAGATAGCCGTCCTTGCCGTCGCGGTGATAGAGCCGCGCGAAGATGCCCAGCACCTTGACGTGCCGCTGCACGCCCATCCATTCGTAGTCGCGGAAGAATGCGCCGAAGTCGGCGCGCACCGGCAGGCCGGCCTTTTTCGCCTTTTCCCAGTAACGCGCCAGCCAGTCGAGGGTGCGTTCCTCGTCCCAGTCGACATAGGCATCCTTGAACAGCGAGACGAGGTCGTAGCTGATCGGCCCGCAGACGGCGTCCTGGAAGTCGATCACCCCCGGCCTTTCGCCGTCGACCATCAGGTTGCGCGCGTGGTAGTCCCGATGCACGAAGACGGTCGGTTCGGCGAGATTGACGGCGAGAATTTTCTCGAACACGGATTCAAGCGCATTGCGATCTTTGTTGGCGAAGTCGATGCTGACGTGCCTGCCGATATACCAGTCGGGAAACAGGTCGAGCTCGCGCTTCAGGAGGCTTCGATCATAGGCCGGCAGCAGGTGGGGCCGGCTGGCGCGCTGGATGGCGATCAGCGTGTCGATAGCCATGCGGTAAAGCGTATCGGCATTCTCGCCGGCATCCAGTGCGGCAAGATAAGTGGTCGAGCCGAGGTCGGAGAGCAGCAGGAAGCCGCGTTCGACATCCTCGGCCAGCACCTCGGGGACATGGGCGCCGGCGGCGTGAAACAGGCGCTGCACGTGCAGCCAGGGTCGCACGTCCTCGTGCGCCGGCGGCGCGTCCATGACGATGCGCGTTGTCCCGTCGTCCAGATGGACGCGCAGATAGCGGCGGAAACTCGCATCGGCCGAGGCCGGTTCCAGCCGGAATGGCCGTCCCGGAAACAGCCCGGCCAGCCAGTGCCCGATCTGCGTATCCCGCTCCACGTCTGGTTCTTCTGTCGAATGCTAGAATCAAAAATTCTAACATTGGCGGCGACAGGCGATGTTTCTGGCGGGGTCCCGGCGGGGGATGTACGGGCTGAACGGTCTGGGCGGGCTTGTGCTGGCCGCGGCTTTCGCCCATGCCGCGGCCGCCGGCCCGCTGCCCCCGTTGCGGGTCGATCCGGCCCTGCTCGGCGGCGCCGTCCCCGGCAAAGCCGCGCCAGTTGTTGTACCGGTTGCGCCGGTTGCGCCGCCTGCCGCTGCCCCGGCGGCCCCGCGCGAAGCGACCACCCCCTTTGCCGGAATCGACAAGGATGAAGTTCCCACCCACATCAGCGCACACCGCATCGAAGGCATCGACGATCGCGAGGCGGTCGCGCAAGGCGACGCCGTCCTGCAGCGCGGCGGCGACAGCCTGAGCGCCGACCGCATCGTCTACCGCCAGGCCGAGGACGAGGTGGAGGCCACCGGCAATGTGCGCCTGGCGTCCCCCGATACCGAGATACGCGGCCCGCGCCTGCGCTTGCGGCTCGAGGCCGCCACCGGCGAGTTCGTCGAGCCGGCCTATGCGATCAGCCACCGGCCGGCGCCGACGCCCGAACCGGCCCTGACCCTGCTCGGTCTGCCGGCGGTGACGGAAGGCGGCGCCGTGCTGGCGACCACGGGACGCCTGCTTGCCCGCCCGCCGGTGCAGGGCAGCGGCAAGGCGGACGTGCTCGAATTCCGCGGCAAGGACCGCTATTTCCTGAGCAATGCGACCTTCAGCACCTGCGCGCCCGGCCAGCGCGACTGGGAGATCGGGGTTGGAGAGCTCGACCTGGACTACGTCCGGGAGGAGGGCCGCGGGCGCAACGCGGTGGTGCGCTTCATGGACACGCCGATCTTCTACCTGCCCTGGATGAGCTTTTCGCTCAACAACCAGAAGAAGAGCGGCTTCCTGCCGCCGACCTTCGGTTCGACCAGCAAGAGCGGCATCGACTTTGCCACGCCCTGGTACTGGAACATTGCCCCCAACATGGACGCGACCATCACGCCGCGCCTGATGACGCGCCGCGGCCTGCAGCTCAACAGCGAATTTCGCTACCTGCTCGACACCCCCGTCAACCGCGCCCAGCCCGCCCAGCCCGACCGGGGGCAGGTCCGCCTCGAATACCTGCCCGGCGACAACGTGGCCGGCCGCGACCGCTACGGTTACGCGCTGCAGCACACCCAGCACCTGGGGCGCGGCTTCACGGCGAGTCTCAACCTGAACGGCGTTTCCGACGGCAACTATTTCAGCGACCTGTCCACGCGCGTGGCCCAGGTGTCGCAGGGCAACCTGCTGCGCCAGGGCATCCTGGCCTACCACGGCCCCTGGTACCACGCGGCCCTCAATCTCCAGACCTACCAGACCCTGGGCGACCTGACGGCGCCCTACCGGCGCCTGCCCCAGCTGACCGCGAGCGCGTTCCGCTACGATCTGCCGCTCGGCCTGGCCTTCAATCTGAACGCCGAGTATGTCAGCTTCGATCATCCGAACTTCCTGCTGGGCAAGCGCACCACGTTCTACCCGCAACTCTCGCTGCCGCTGGCGACCGCGGCGTTCTGGCTGACGCCCAAGATCGGCATCCATTCGACCCGCTACGCCCTCGAGCGGCTGGATCTGCCCGGCCAGGACAGCCCGCACAGCGCGCGCTGGGCGGGCGTACCGGACAACCCGAGCCGGGCCGTGCCCATTCTCAGCGTCGATGGCGGGTTCGTCATGGAGCGCGCAACCACGGACTGGCTCGGCCGTTCCCTTATCCAGACGCTCGAGCCGCGCGCCTACTATCTGCGCGTGCCGGCGCGCGACCAGAGCCGCATCCCGATTTTCGACACCGGCATCGCCGGATTCGGTTTTGCCCAGATGTTTGCCGAAAACCGCTACGCGGGCGGCGACCGCATCGGCGACGCCAACGAGCTGACCCTGGCCGCGACCTCGCGCTTCATCGATCCGGCCACGGGCGCGGACCTGCTGCGCGCCACGCTCGGAACGCGCTACTACTTCAGCGACCAGAGGGTGACCTTCCCGGGCGAGGTCGCGCGCACCGAGCGCTCCGCCGACATCCTGGCCGCGCTGGCGGGCCGCGTGCTCCCGCACGTCTACGCCGACTTCGGCTGGCAATACAACCCGCGCGACGCGCGCACCGAACGCCTCGCCCTCGGCGGCCGCTACCGCCCCGCGGCAGGCAAGGTTTTCAATGCGGGCTACCGTTATGCGCGCGACCTGCTCGGCCAGATCGACGTGTCGGCGCAATGGCCGCTGTCCGGCGGCTGGCACGGCGTCGGGCGCTACAATTATTCGACCCGGGAACGGCGCGTGATCGAGATCATCGGCGGCGTCGAGTACGATGCCGGCTGCTGGGTCGGCCGCTTCGTGGTCCAGCGCCTGGCGACGATCGCCGATCGGCCCACGACTGCGCTGTTCTTCCAGTTGGAACTCAACGACTTCTCGCGCATCGGTTCCAGCCCGATGCAGCTCCTGCGCCGCAGCATTCCCGGCTATGGCGTCATCAACCAGCCGACCGCCGATCCGGTCTTCGCGGAAAACTGAACATGAAACTTTTCTTCGCCATCGTCATACTCGCCCTGCTGGCCGCGCCCGGCGCGGCCCAGGCGCGCCAACCCATCGCCGTCGACCGCGTGGTGGCCGTCGTCAATGACGAGGCGATCACCGGCAACGAGCTGCGCGAGCGCCTCGCGACCGCGCTGCGCCAGCTGCAGGCGCGCGGCACGCCCTTGCCGCCGCGCGACGTGCTGGAGAAACAGCTGCTCGAGCGCCTGGTCATCGACCGCCTGCAGATGCAGCTGGCGCGCGATACCGGCCTGCGCATCGCGGACGCCGAGCTCGACGCCGCGCTGCGCCGCATCGCCGAGAACAACCGCCTGTCCCTCGCCGAGTTCCGCGCCGCGCTCGAGCGCGACGGCGTCGCCTGGAGTCGCTTCCGCGAAGACATCCGCGCGGAGATGACCATCGCCCGCCTGCGCGAACGCGAGGTCGACAGCCGCATCGTCGTCTCCGACGGCGAGATCGACAATTACCTCGCCGCTCCCGGGCAGATCGACCAGGCCGCAGTGGTCGCGCTCGGCCACATCGTCATCCGCGTGCCCGAGCAGGTCGACGCGCCGCGGCTGGCGCAGCTGCGCGCGCGGGCGGAAGAAGCCCTGGCGCTGGTCCGCGCGGGCCGCGATTTCGGCCAGGTGGCGGCGAGCTTTTCCGAGGCGCCCGATGCGCTGGCCGGGGGGATCATGGAGCCGCGTTCCATGGACCGGCTGCCGGCGCTCTACGCCGAGGCCGTCGCCGGGCTGCAGCCCGGCGAGGTCGGCGACATTCTCAGGAGTCCGGCAGGCTTCCACATCGTCAAGCTGTTCGAGCGCAGGGGCGGCAGGATCGACGGCGTCCTGATCCGCCAGACGCGGGTGCGTCACATCCTGATCAAGACGAGCGAGCTGGTATCGTCCGACGAGGCGCGCCACAAGCTGGCCGGGCTCAAGGAACGCCTTGCCCACGGCGCCGATTTCGCCGAGCTGGCCCGGCTGCATTCCAACGATCTGTCGGCCGCCAAGGGCGGCGATCTGGGCTGGCTCTATCCGGGCGATACCGTGCCCGAGTTCGAGCGCGCCATGGATGCCCTGGCCATCGGGCAAATCGGCGGCCCGGTGCAGTCGCCCTTCGGCTGGCATCTGATCCGGGTGGATGAGCGCAAGAACGCCGAGGCCGGTGCGGAGCGCAAGCGCCTGATGGCGCGCCAGATCCTGCGCGAGCGCAAGTCCGACGAGGCCTACGAAGACTGGCTGCGTCAGCTGCGCGACCGCGCCTATGTCGAGTACCGGCTTGAAGACCGCTAACGCCGCATCGCCGACCTCGGGCCACCCCCGGTCGATGAAACGCGGGCGGCTGCGGTCGGCACGTAAGGCGTTTCACGTTAGGCCGGTCATTGCCGTTACCTCGGGGGAGCCCGCCGGGATTGGACCGGAGTTGTGCCTGGCGCTGACTGAGCGCGAGTTCCCGGCGCGACTCCTCGTGCTGGGCGACCGGCAACTGATCGAGGAGCGTGCGCGTCTGCTCGGCCGCAGCACCGCCGGACTCGAGATCCTGCACATTCCGCTGGCGGCGCCGACTACGCCCGGCAAGCCGGACGTGCGCAATGCCGGCTATGTGCTCGCGCTGCTCGATCGCGCCCTGGCCGGCTGCCGGTCGGGCGGGTTCGCGGCGATGGTCACCGCCCCGCTGCACAAGGGCGTCATCAACGATGCCGGCATTCCCTTCACCGGCCACACCGAATATCTCGCCGAAAAGACCGGCACGCCGCGCGTCGTGATGATGCTCGCGGGCGCGGGGCTGCGCGTCGCGCTGGCGACCACCCATCTGCCCTTGAGGGATGTCGCGGCGGCCATCACGCCGCGGGAACTCGAAACGACGATCCGCATCCTGCATGCGGATCTGCGCACGAAGTTCGGCTTTGCGCATCCGCGCATACTGGTGGCAGGCCTCAACCCGCATGCCGGCGAGGACGGCCACATGGGACGCGAGGAGATAGAGGTCATCACGCCGGTGCTGCAAAAGCTGCGGGCCGCAGGCATGGATCTGGTCGGTCCGCTGCCGGCCGACACGCTGTTCACGAAAAAAGTGCTGGCGGGCTCCCATGCCCAGCTCGCCATGTACCACGACCAGGGTCTGGCGGTGCTCAAGTATGCCGCCTTCGACGAAGGAATCAATGTCACGCTGGGCCTGCCGATCATCCGCACCTCGGTAGACCATGGCACGGCTTTCGACCTGGCCGGCACTGGCCAGGCCTCGCCGACCAGCCTGTTCGCCGCGGTCGACGCCGCCATCGAGATGGCGCAGCGCAGCGCCGCATGAACGATCATCGACCGAGAAAGCGCTTCGGCCAGAACTTCCTCGTTTCGCCCGGCGTCATCCGCAAGATCGTGGCGGCGATCGCGCCGCGCGCCGGCGACACCCTCGTCGAGATCGGCCCCGGCCTCGGGGCGCTGACCGCACCGCTGCTCGAACGCATCGACTGCCTGCATGTCGTCGAGATCGACCGCGACCTGATCGCGCGCCTGCGCGAACGCTTTTCGCCCGAGCGGCTGGTCATTCACGAAGGCGACGCGCTCCAATTCGATTTCGGCGCGCTCAAGGGCGCGGGCCCGCTCAAGATCGTCGGCAACCTGCCCTACAACATCTCCAGCCCGCTGCTGTTCCACCTGGCCGAGATCGCCGACCGCGTCGCCGAGATGCTCTTCATGCTGCAGAAGGAAGTCGTCGATCGCATGGTCGCCGCGCCGGGGTCGGGCGACTACGGGCGCCTTTCGGTGATGCTGCAATATCGCTTCCACATGGAGCGGCTGTTTGTCGTGCCGCCCGGCGCCTTCGATCCGGCGCCGAAGGTCGATTCGGCCATCGTGCGCATGATCCCCATCGACTTCGCGAAAGTCGGTGCTGACAGGACGGCACGGGATCCCGATTTGTTCGCCCGCCTGGTGGCTGCGGCGTTTTCCCAGCGGCGCAAGATGTTGCGCAATACCCTGAAGGAGTTCGGCGGCGAGTCCTTGCTGGAGGCGCAGGGCATCGCGCCGACCGCACGCGCCGAAACCCTGGCGGTGGCCGATTACGTGCGGCTCGCCAACGCGCTGAATCGAAAAGAATAGCCCCCGGGGGGAGGCGATCCCCCGGGGGCGATCCGCTTGCGCGACTCAGTCGGCCTGCTTGCGCAGGAAGGCGGGAATGTCGATATCGTTCAATCCGATGTTCGACATGTCCTTTGCCCGGCCGTCGCGCGTTCCGCCGCGCGGGTTGGGCGTGAAGAAGTCGTCGAGACTGCCGGCCGCGACATTGCTTCCCGCGATGTTCATCACGCCGGCGGCGGCATCCGCAGGCGGGGCGGGCATGGCGGGCGGCAGGTCGTAGGTGCCGGTGCGCTGGCCGCGCCCTTCGCGGTAGACGATTTCCGGTCTGCGGGCGGCCCGCACGCCGAGGCCGGTGGCGACGACCGTCACGCGCAGCTGGTCTTCCATCGCGTCGTCGAACACCGCGCCGCAGATGACCGTCGCGTCGGGCGCCGTGTAGGCGTGGATGGCGTTCATCACCTCCTGGTATTCCCTGAGACCGAGCGAGCTGCTGGCGGTGATGTTGACCAGCACACCTTTCGCGCCCGACAGCTCGATGCCCTCCAGCAGCGGGCTGGCGACGGCCTGCTCGGCCGCGATGCGCGCGCGGTCGACCCCGGCCGCGCTGGCCGAGCCCATCATCGCCTTGCCCATCTCGCCCATCACCGTGCGCACGTCCTCGAAATCGA
>CAZZFN010000024.1:0-21921 GCA_964653505.1 uncultured Methyloversatilis sp. | reverse complement strand
CCCCGGCCCTGGTGCTGCGCCTCAAGCTGATGTCCGGCCTCGACATCTCGGAAAAACGCCTGCCGCAGGACGGCCGCTTCAACCTCAAGCTGCGCGGCGCCAGCGTCGATGTGCGCATCTCGACCATGCCGACCCAGCACGGCGAATCCGTGGTGCTGCGCCTGCTGGCCCAGAACACCGGCCTGCTGCAGCTCGACCGGCTCGCCATGCCGCCGCGCGTGCTGGCGCGTTTCCGTCACGCGATCCACCGGCCCGCCGGCATCGTGCTGGTCACCGGGCCGACCGGCTCGGGCAAGACCACCACGCTCTACGCCGCGCTCACCGAGCTCAACAACCCGGAAAAGAAGATCATCACCGTCGAGGATCCGGTCGAATACCGGCTGCCCGGCCTCAACCAGGTGCAGGTGCATGAAAAGATCGACCTGTCGTTCGCGCGCGTGCTGCGCTCGGCGCTGCGCCAGGATCCGGATATCATCCTCATCGGCGAGATGCGCGACCAGGAAACGGCGGAAATCGGCATGCGCGCCGCGATGACCGGCCATCTGGTGCTGTCCACCCTGCACACCAACGATGCGCTGTCGACGCCGATCCGCCTGCTCGACATGGACGTGCCGCGCCACATGGTCGCCCTGTCGATCCAGATGGTGCTGGCCCAGCGCCTGGTGCGGACGATCTGCCCGAACTGCAGCGCCCCCCACGCGCTCGAACCGCACGAGCGGGAGTGGCTGCGCTACGAGCTGGGCGAGGCCGTCGATCGCCATGCCTACGCCAAGGGCCGGGGCTGCGCCCACTGCGCCAACACCGGTTACCAGGGGCGCCAGGCGGTGTATGAGTTTCTCGAGATGACCAATGCGCTGGTCGAGGCCGCCAACCACGGCGACCCGAGCGAATTCGTGCGGCTCGGCCGCCAGCAGATGGGCGGCGCAACCCTGCGCCGCGACGCCGTGCGGCTGGTCGCCGCGGGCCGCACTACCGTCGACGAGGCGATGCGCATCTCGACGCAATTGGACGAATAGCATGCCGACCTTCAGCTGGCGCGGGCGCAACGCCGGCGGCGAGATCGTGACCGGCGTGCTCGAAGGAGCGACCCCGGCGGCGGTCGCCGACCTGCTGTTCGGCAGCGGCATCGCGCCGACCGAGATCAAGCCGGCCCCCGGCGGCGCGGCGAAAAAGGGCGCCGCCGCGGGCGGCTCCCGCCCGTTCGGGCCGGCCATCCGGCATGTCGACATCCTGCTGTTCTCGCGCCAGATCTACACGCTGCTGAAGGCCGGCGTGCCGATCATGCGCGCCCTCGTCGGCCTGCAGGAATCGAGCGCCAACCCGGCGATGCAGGGCCTGCTCGGCCAGGTGCGCGAAAGCCTCGACTCCGGCCGCGACCTGTCGATGTCGCTGGCGCGCCACCCGAAAATCTTTACGCCGTTCTACCTGGCCATGGTGCGCGTCGGCGAGGCGACCGGCCGGCTCGAGGAGGTGTTCCTGCGCCTGTTCGAACATCTCGAGTTCGAGCGCTTCATGCGCGAACAGGTCAAAGCGGCGCTGCGCTACCCGACGTTCGTGGTCGTCGCCATGGCGGTGGCGATGTTCGTCGTCAACATCTGGGTCATTCCGGCCTTCGCCAGTGTCTTCGCCGGCTTCGGCGCCGAACTGCCGCTGATGACCCGGCTGCTGATCGGGGTCTCGAACTTCATGGTGGCCTGGTGGCCGGCCCTGCTCGTCGGCATCGCCGGCGCGGGCGCGGGCTTCCGTTCCTGGGTCCGCACGCGCCGCGGCAAGTATCTGTGGGACAGGTTCAAGCTGCGCCTGCCGATCGCCGGCAAGATCGTGCAGAAGGCCACGCTGGCCCGTTTCGCCCGCAGCTTCGCCCTCGCCGCCCGTTCCGGCGTGCCGATCATCCAGGGGCTCGCCACCGTGGCGCAGACCGTCGACAACGACTACATCGCCGAGAAGATCGTGCAGATGAAAAACAACGTCGAGCGCGGCGAATCGGTCCTGCGTGCGGCGATCGCCACTCGCGCGTTCACGCCCGTGGTGCTGCAGATGATCGCGGTCGGCGAGGAATCCGGCGCGCTCGACGAGATGATGGAGGAAATCTCCGCCATGTACCAGAACGAAGTCGAGTATGAGCTGAAGACGCTCGCCCAGCAGATCGAGCCGATCCTCGTCGTCATGCTGGGCGCCATGGTCCTCGTCCTCGCGCTCGGCATCTTCCTGCCGCTGTGGGACCTCGGCGGCGTCGCCATGAAGAAGTAACCGACTCGATGAGTTCGAAGATTCCTTACCGATTCGCAAAACCATAGTGGATTTGTAAGCAATGAAGTTCCAAGTGGGAATGTCGAAGTTCGAGTTTGCCGTGGTGCTGGCCATTTTCGGCATCCTTGCGCACATCCTGCTCGACCGCCTGATCGCGCTGGAGCGCGCGGCCGAGCGCACCGAGGTGGCGCTGACCGTGCGCAACCTCCAGACCGGCATGCAGCTTGCAGTCGGCGCGAAGATCGTGCGCGGCCAGGAAGCCGAAATCCGCGGCTTGCTGGAAGAAGATCCCCGCAACTTCCTCGGCTTCGCGGTCGGCGCCGGCGGGACGGCCCGCTGGAGCTACGATCCGGCGCGGCGCGTCCTGGCCTATGCCCCCCGCCAGCCGGCGGCCTTCGGCGGGCAAACGCAATTGCGCTGGCGCTACGTCGGCCGCCAGGACGCCCACGGCCGGGTGGTCGGCCTGCGGATCGAGGCCCTCGATTGAAGCCCTCAATTAGGGTCATTTCCTGCCGTTAATCAGAGGCGGTCATGTCTAACCAAAGGAGTATCCTGAACGACCATGAAAACCTCTCTCGACCTCCGTCCGGCAACACGCGGCTTCACCCTGATCGAGCTGGTGATCGTCATCACCATCCTCGGCATCCTCGCCGCGATCGCCCTGCCCAAGTTCGTTTCCCTGCAGCGCGATGCGCGCATCGCCAAGCTGCTGGCGGCGCGCGGCGCGGTGAATGCCGCCGCGGCGCTCGTCCATGCCGGCTATCTGGCGCGCGGCGGCGTGGCCGACACGGCGGCCTGTCCCGGCGGCGGCGGCACGGCCACCAATGCCCTCAACGGCACCCTGTGCACCGAAAACGGCCTGGTGCAGATGGCCAACGGCTACCCTTCCGGCGCGGTCGCGCTCGGCGCGGCGACGCCGGGCATCGTCGGCGCGGCCGGGCTGATCTCCACCTTCTCGCCGACGCTGGCGCAGCTGAACAACGAAGGCTTCGGCGCGGCGGTCGCCGGCACGACGACCACGTTCTCGGTCATCGGCGGGGCGGGCACCACCGGAGGCGCCGGCGCGCAGACGAATGCGACCTGCGCGTTCGCCTACACCTCGCCGACGGCAGCGGGCGCGGCCCCCGCGGTCGGCGTCATCACCACCACCGGATGCTGACGGCGCACGGAACCGAGACCCTTTTGCGGAGATACCTCATGAAACCATCCCACAGCGGCTTCACCCTGATCGAACTCGTCGTCGTCATCGTCATTCTCGGCATTCTGGCTGCCGTGGCGTTGCCGCGGTTCGTCAATCTCGGCGCCGATGCGCGCATCTCGGCAGTCAACGGCGCAGCGGGCGGCTTGCGCTCCGCCGTCGCACTCGCGCAGGCGCGCTACCTGGCGACCGGCAACATGACCGCAACCACCGTCGCGCTGGCGAGCGGCACGCCAACGACGGCCGCGGTGAACGCGGGCACCGGCATTCCCACCGGTACGCTGCGCGGAATCGGCGCCATGATGGGTTGCGAGTCAGCCACCGCCTGCACCGGGTTCGTGACCAGCTACGCAACCCCCACCGCCGTGACCTTCCGTCCGGCCACCGGCGGATCGGCGACTTGCCAGGCTGTCTACAACGGAACCACCGGCGCGGTCACCGTAACGACGACGGCTTGTTGAGACCGGCTTTCCAGCCTTGCCACGGCCCGGCGCAGTCCGGGCCGTTCGTCGTTTGAGGATAACCGGCGCGTTGGCGCATAATGCGGCCATGGATTTCGTCCTGACAGACCATGCCCGACTGGAAGCCCTGCGCCGGCAGATTCCTTTGGAGTGGATCGAGGCGACCCTGACGCAACCGGAGCAGATCGTTGTCGGCACGAATGGCCGCAAGGTTTTCCAATCGCGGGTAATCACCGAAGGCAGGACATATCTCGTGCGTCTGATCGTGGAGGACCGGCATCAGCCTCCCGTCGTCGTGACGGTTTATCGGACCAGCAAGATCGAAAAGTATTGGAGCAAGCCATGAAAGCAGACTATGACAGTCAAGTTGATGTGCTGAGCGTCATTTTCAGCGATGCCCAAGTCGAAGAATCCGATGAAGTAAAGCCTGGAGTGATCATCGATTACGATGCTGCCGGCAATGTGGTCGGATTGGAAATTCTTGACGCCAGCCGCCGGGTGCAAAATCCCGCAGCCATGGAGTTTGCCGTCAAGGCGGCCTGAACGAAAAGTCGGCGCCGGCAGCACGGCGGCCCGGCAGCGTCCGGGCCGTTCGCCGTTTTGGGCGCCGGAAAACAGTCGGCGGCGGCGGGACGGGGCATTTCCGGCTTCGGCTAGAATTCCCGCATGAAAACCCGCCGTCTGCTCAGCCTTGTTGTCCTGGTCTTCCTGCTCGGCGCGGGCGTTGCCGCCTGGCGCGTCTATTTCGCCGAGGCCGGGACGCCCGACTTCAGGTTCGCCGCCATCGAGAGCGGCCCGATCACCGCCGCGGTTTCGGCCACCGGCACCCTCAACCCGGTGACCAGCGTGCAGGTCAGTTCGCAGATTTCCGGGCAGCTCCGCGAGGTGCTGGTCGACTTCAACAGCATGGTGAAAGCCGGCCAGCCGATCGCGCGCATCGCGCCGGAAACCTATGAGCACCGCGTGCGCCAGGCCGAGGCCGACCTCGAGGCGGCGCGCGCCACGGTGGCCGTGCAGCAGGCCGAGCGGCACCGGGCGAAAGTCAACCTGGCCGAGGCCGAGCGCGACCATGCGCGCAAGCAGTCGCTGGTCGCGAAGAACTTCATCTCGCCCGCCGAACTCGACAAGGTAAAGACCGCGCTGGAGGCGGCGCGCGCGCAGCTGCGCGTCGTCGAGGCGCAGGCGGGCAACGGCGCGGCCCTGGTGCGCCAGCGCGAGGCGCAGCTTGGCCAGGCGCGCGTCGACCTCGGTCGCACCGAGATCCGCGCCCCGGTCGACGGCATCGTCATCAAGAAGAGCGTCGAACCCGGCCAGACCGTGGCGGCCAGCCTGCAGGCGCCCGAGCTGTTCGTCATCGCCCGCAACCTCGCCGACATGCAGGTCGAAACCGCGATCGACGAGGCCGACGTCGGCCGCCTGCGGGTCGGCCAGGAAGCCACGTTCACGGTCGATGCCTTTCCCGGCAAGCGCTTCAGCGGCGAGGTGCGCCAGGTGCGCAAGGCGGCGCAGGTGGTCTCGAACGTCGTCAGCTACACGGTGATCGTTTCCGCCAGCAATCCCGAACTGATCCTGCTGCCGGGCATGACCGCCAACGTGCGCATCGTCACGGCGCACCAGGACCGGGCGCTCAAGGTCGCCAACGCCGCGCTGCGGTTCCGCCCGCCCGCGCCGGGCGAGCAAAAGTCGGCGCCGGCGGGACGGCAGCCCGGCGCCGGCATGGGGCGCGGGCGCGGCGGCGGCGCGGGCCAGCTGTGGGTGCTCGGCGCCGACGGCAGGCCGGCGCCGGTCGAGGTCAAGACCGGCATCAGCGACGGCAACCAGACCGAACTGATCGACTCCCCCCTGCCGGAAGGGCGAGAGGTCATCGTCGGCATGCGTGCCGCCGCCGAGAGGAAGCCGGCCCAGCCGCGCATGTTCTAGCTCGCGATGAGCGCGCCGCTGATCCGCACCGAGAACCTTGCCAAACACTACCGCCTCGGCAGTGAGGGCGAGGGCGGCACGGTGCCCGCCCTGCGCGGCGTGAGCGTGGAGATCGCCGCGGGTTCCTTCGTCGCCATCATGGGGCCGTCGGGTTCGGGCAAGTCGACCTTCATGAACCTGCTGGGCTGTCTCGATCCGCCCAGCAGCGGCCGCTACTGGCTGGCCGGCGAGGAGGTGTCGCGCCTCGCCGACGACGCGCTGTCGGCCCTGCGCAATCGGTGCATCGGCTTCGTGTTCCAGCACTTCAACCTGCTGCCGCGCACCTCGGCGCTCGACAACGTCGCGCTGCCGCTGCTCTACCGCGGCCTGAACGCCGCGCAGCGCCGCACGCGCGCCGCCCGGCGGCTCGCCGAGGTAGGGCTGGCCGACCGCAGCGATCACCCGCCGGCGCAACTCTCGGGCGGCCAGCAGCAGCGCGTCGCCATCGCCCGCGCGCTGGTCGGCGACCCGGCGCTGGTGCTGGCCGACGAGCCGACCGGCGCGCTCGATTCGCGCACCGGCGGCGAAATCATGGCGCTGCTCCAGGGGCTCAACCGCGCCGGGCTGACCATCGTGCTGGTCACCCACGAACATGACGTCGCAGCCTGCGCCGACCGCATCATCCTGTTTCGCGACGGCGCGGTGGTCGACGACCGGGCCAACGCGCGGCGCGACGCCCGCGCCGACTTGGCCGCGCAGCCGACGCCATGAATTTCCTCGCCACCCTGCCGATCGCCCTCAAGGCCCTGCGCGTCAACAAGCTGCGCTCGGCGCTGACCATGCTCGGCATCATCTTCGGCGTGGCGGCGGTGATCGTCATGATCGCCGTCGGGGCGGGTGCGCGCGCCCAGGTGGAGGCGCAGATCAGGAGCCTGGGCGCCAACCTGCTGATGGTGTTCTCGGCCTCGCCGACCTTCACCGGCGCGCGCGCCGCCGTCGGCGCCAGCCACACGATCAGCGAGGACGACGCCTACGCGATCGCGCGCGAGCTGCCGGAAGTCGTCGCCGCCGCGGCGCCCACCCTGCGCGGCAGCGGCCAGATCGTCGTCGGCAACAGCAACTGGTCGAGCACATTTTTCGGGGTCACGCCCGACTACTTCGACGTGCGCGAGTGGAGCCTGGCGGAAGGCCGCTTCTTCGAGTCGGCCGAAATCAACGGCGCGGCAAAAGTCGCCATCGTCGGCCAGACGGTGGCGACCCAGCTGTTCGGCGAGGCAAGCCCGCTCGACCAGACGGTGCGCATCCGCACCGTGCCGCTCACCGTGGTCGGCGTGCTGGCCGCCAAGGGCCAGAGCCCCGGCGGCAGCGATCTCGACGACGTGCTGCTGATGCCGCTGTCCACGGCGCGCAACCGCGTGCTCGGCGCCACCGCGCTGGCCAAGTCGCGTTCGGTCGGCGCCATCCAGATCAAGCTGCGCGACGGCGTCGACGCCAAGGAGGCCGAGGAAGAGGTGCGCGAGCTGCTGCGCCAGCGCCACCGCCTGCAGCCGGGCCAGGACGACGACTTCACCCTGCGCAACATGACCGAGATCATGCAGACGCGCGAGGAATCCTCGCGCGTGATGGCGCTCCTGCTGGCCTCGGTCGCCTCCGTCTCCCTGCTCGTCGGCGGCATCGGCATCATGAACATCATGCTCGTCTCGGTGACCGAGCGCACGCGCGAGATCGGCCTGCGCCGCGCGGTCGGGGCGCGCGCGCGCGACATCCTGCGGCAGTTCCTGATCGAGGCGGCAACCCTCGCGCTGATCGGCGGACTGGTCGGCGTGGCGCTCGGACTGGCCGGCGCGCAGCTGATTGCCGCACTGGCCGGCTGGCCGACCGAACTGACCGTCGGGGCGGTCCTCCTGGCCGTCGGCTGCGCCGCCGCGATCGGCGTCTTTTTCGGCTACTACCCGGCGCGCCGGGCGGCGCGCCTGGCGCCGATCGAGGCGCTGCGCCACGAGTAGCGTCGCGGCAAGAGCGCAGTCCGTCCCCGAATTGTCATCAAAAGGTAATAATTGTGCGTCCAGCCCTGTCTACAATGACCTTGCCATGGCCGAGGAAATCGAACTCAAGCTCGCGCTGCCGCAAACCGCCCAACGCAGTTTCCTGCGCCAGGCGCTGTTGCAGAAAGCCGCGCACAAACAGGCCTACCGCCTGACCAACCTTTACCACGACACCCCGCAGCTCGACCTGCGCGCGCGCGGCATCGCGCTGCGCCTGCGCGCCCAGGGCAGGTTCTGGCTGCAATCGGTCAAATGCGCCGGCAAGCGTGCCGGCGGGTTGTCCACGCGGCCCGAGTGGGAAACGCCCTATGGCGGACAGTTCGATTTCGGCGCGATCGACGACGTGCAAGTGCGCGACTGGCTGGCACGTCCGAAGATCGCCGGCCGCATCGCGCCGATCTTCGAGACCAATTTCCAGCGCATCGCCTGGACGTTCGAGCGGGTGCGCGGCACCCGCATCGAGCTCGCGCTCGACCGCGGCTGGATCGCGGCCGGCGGCCAGCGCGAGACGATCTCGGAAGTCGAGATCGAGCTGCTCGAAGGCGACCCCGAACAGCTCTTCGCCTTCGCCCAGACGCTGGCGCAACGCGTCCCGCTGGCGCTGGCGCCCCTGTCGAAAGCCGACCGGGGCTATCGGCTCTTCCTGCAGCAGCCCGCCGCGGCGTTGCGCGCCGCGCCGATTCCGCTGACGAGCGCCGACGCGCCGCTGGCGGCCTTTCGCGCCATCGGGCTGGGTTGCCTCGATCATCTGCAACACAACCACGCGGGAGCGCTCGGCACCGAAGATCCGGAATACATCCACCAGATGCGCGTCGCCCTGCGCCGGCTGCGCGCCGCGCTGCGCCTGTTCGCCCCCCGGCTGCCGGCAGGCTTCGCCGCCGGCCTGCTGCCCGAATTGCGCGAGCTGATGGGCATGCTCGGCGCGGCACGCGACTGCGACGTCCTGCAGGAAGAAATCGTCGCGCCGGTGCTGCGCGCCCTGCCCGCAGAACCCAGGCTGTTCGCGCTGGCCGGCGTCGTCGCCGCACGGCGTTGCGCGGCCCGGCAGGATGTCTTGCGCCTGCTGCGCTCCCGGCATTACGGAGCCCTCGTGCTGGATGTCCTGAGCAAGCTGCACGGGCTGTCGGAGCAGGCCGACAGCGCGCCAGCGCCGGCGCAGACCTCTCTGCCCGATTACGCCGCAGAGCGCCTGCGGCGGCTGCGCAAGAAGGCGCTCGCCCTGGTCGCCGCAGCGCGCAGCGAGGATCCCGCCTCGTTGCACGCCCTGCGCATCGGCATCAAGCGGCTGCGCTATGCGCTGGAATTCTTCGCGCCCCTGGCCGCGCCCGGGCCGCTGAAGAAATCGCTCGCCGCTCTGGTCGAACTGCAGGACACGCTCGGCCAGATCAACGACCTGGCCAACGCCGGAACCCTGCTGACCTGCTGCGCAGGCAAGGACCCGCTCCTGCGCGAGGCGGTGACGCTGATCGGCGGCTGGCACGGCCCGCGCCACCAGCAACTGCTGGCGGCCGTGCCGCGCCGCCTGAAACGGCTCGACAGGCTGCGCCTGCCGAAACTGCGCCGCTGCAACACCGCTGAAACAGCGCCGGCCTAGACTGAATCCCCTCCCCCTCAACTTGCAGAGAGAACCATGGACCTGATCCTGTGGCGCCACGCCGAAGCGGAGGAAGGCGCAAACGGCCTGCCCGACGCCAAGCGCCGCCTGACGCCGCGCGGCGAGAAACAGGCGGCCAACGTCGCCCGCTGGCTCAAGGCGCGCCTGCCGAAAAAGACGCGCATCCTGGTCAGCCCGGCGACGCGCACCCAACAGACCGCCCATGCGCTGGCCCTGCCCTTCGAGGCCGAACCGAAAATCGGCATCGGCGCCGACGCCGCCGACCTGATCGCCGCCACGCACTGGCCGGAGCACTCGGGCGCAGTGCTGCTGGTCGGCCATCAGCCCACCCTCGGGCGCCTCGCCGCCCTGCTGCTTTCCGGTGCGGAAGCGGACTGGAGCGTCAAGAAGGGCGCCGTCTGGTGGCTGTCGAAACGCAGTCGCGAAGGACGCGACCAGACCGTGCTGCGCGCGGTGATGAATCCCGAAATGCTGGACTGAATTTGACCCACGTTAAGTATTTTTCGGCGCATTCAGGCAAAATGCGCGGCCCATGCTCACTGCCACCGGCCTCACCTGCGTGCGCGGAGAACGCCGCCTGTTCTCCGGGCTCGATCTCGCGGTCGGTGCGGGCGAATGGCTGCACGTGCAGGGCGAAAACGGCGCCGGCAAGACCAGCCTGCTCAGGATTCTCGCCGGCCTGGCGCCGGCGGAGGAAGGCGAGATTCGCTGGCACGGCGAACCGATCCGCGCGCTGGCCGAGGAATATCGGCGCCACCTGCTCTTCCTCGGCCACCACGGCGCCGTCAAGGAAGATCTGACGCCGCTGGAAAACCTGACGCTCGCTGCCCGCCTCGACGGCGCGCCGGCCGACGAGGCCGGGGCCTTGCAGGCCCTGGCGCGTTTCGGGCTGCGCGGCCGCGAGGATCTGCCGGTGCGCTTCCTGTCCGCCGGCCAGAAACGGCGCGTGCTGCTGGCCCGCCTGGCGGTGCGCAGGGCCAAGCTGTGGATCCTCGACGAGCCTTTCACCGCGCTCGACGTCAAGGCCGTCGACATGCTCTCCCGCCTGATCGTCGAGCATGTCGCCTGCGGCGGCATCGTCATTCTCACCAGCCACCAGAGCATCCCCTTGCCGAACGGGAAAGTCCTGCGGATATGAACGCCATCCTGGCCATCGTCCGCCGCGACCTGCTGCTGGCCATGCGCCGCAAGAGCGAGGTGCTGACCACCCTGTTTTTTTTCATCATCGTCGTCAGCCTGTTTCCGCTCGGCATCGGGCCGGAACCCGCCCTGCTGAAAAAGATCGCGCCGGGCATCCTGTGGGTCGCCGCCTTGCTGGCGACGATGCTCGGCCTGGCGCGGCTTTTCGCTCCGGATCACGCCGACGGCACGCTCGAGCAGATGGCGCTGTCCGGCACCCCGCTGGGTCTGCTGATCGCGGGTAAAATCGTCGCCCACTGGATCGCGACGGGGCTGCCCCTGGTACTTCTGGCACCCGTGCTGGGCCTCCAGTTCGGTCTCGACGGCGCGGCGCTCGGTATCCTGGTCGTCGCCCTGCTGCTGGGCACGCCGCTCCTGTCGCTGATCGGCGCGATCGGCGCGGCGCTGACCCTGGGCCTGCGCGGCGGGGGCGTCCTGCTGTCCCTGCTGGTGTTGCCGCTCTACGTGCCGACCCTGATCTTCGGCGCCGGCGCGGTGGATATGGTGGTGTCCGGCATGAGCGCCGCCGGGCACCTGTCGCTGCTGGCGGCCATGCTGGCGCTGGCGCTGTTTTTCGCGCCGTGGGCGACCACGGCGGCCTTGAGGATCGCCCTTGAGTAACGACAAGCTCGTCCGCTGGTTCAAATACGCTTCGCCGCAGAGCTTCTATCCGCTCGCCGGCAAGATGATTCCGTGGTTCTGGGGGCTGGCGGCGATTTTTTTCGCCGTCGGGCTCTACATCGGATTCTTCGTCGCACCCACCGACTTCCAGCAGGGCGAGGGTTACCGCATCATCTTCGTCCACGTCCCGGCGGCCTGGATGTCGATGTTCATCTATCTGGTGATGGCCTTCTGGGCCGGCCTCGGGCTGGCGCTCAACACCCGCCTCTCCAGCATGATGGCGCAGGCACTCGCCCCCACCGGCGCGCTCATGGCCTTCCTCAGCCTGTGGACCGGCGCCTGGTGGGGCAAGCCGATGTGGGGCGCCTGGTGGGTGTGGGATGCGCGCCTGACCTCGGCGCTGATCCTGTTCTTCCTCTACATCGGCTTCATCGCCCTGCAGGCGGCGATCGACGACGCCCGGCGGGCCGACAAGGCCGGCGCGATCCTCGCCCTGGTCGGCGTGGTCAATGTGCCGATCATCTACTTTTCCGTGCAGTGGTGGAATACTCTGCACCAGGGCGCTTCGGTGTCGCTGACCCGATCGCCCACGATGGCGACCACGATGCTCCTGGGCATGCTCGTCATGGCGCTGGCCTTCTGGATGTATTCGATCGCCGTCGCCCTGATGCGGGTGCGCGCCATCATCCTGGAACGCGAGGCGCATACCGAATGGGTCAAGGAACTTCCGGAAGTGAAAGGAAACGGGCAATGAACTGGGGCTCTCCCGCCGAATTCTTCGCCATGGGCGGCTATGGCTTCTACGTCTGGGGCAGTTTCGGCGCCTGCGCGCTGCTGATGGTCGCGGAACCTATTCTGGCCGCAAAGCGTCGTAGAGATATTTTGCGCAGCCTGCGCCGCGAGCGGCTGGCAGAAACCCTCGATTCCCAAGGCACGGAGTGACCGCCCCATGAAACCACGCCACAAGCGCATCGCCCTCATCGTCGGCGGACTGGCCGCCATCGGCGCCGCCAGCGCCATGGTGCTCAACGCGCTCGACAGCAACATCGCCTTTTTCGTCACGCCCACCGAGGTCGCGGAAGGCAAGGCCCCGAAAGACCAGCTTTTCCGCATCGGCGGCTACGTCCAGGAAGGCTCGATCCGGCGCGACAACCTCACCGTCCATTTCGTCATTACCGACACGGCCCGGCACGTGCCGGTAATGTACAACGGCATCCTGCCCGACCTGTTCCAGGAGGGCAAGGGCGCGGTGGCGCAAGGCCGGATCAGCCCGGATGGCGTCTTCCAGGCCACCCAGGTGCTCGCCAAGCACGACGAGAACTACATGCCCCCCGAAGCCGCCCATGCGATCGAGCAAGCGCAAAAGGCCCAGAAAACCCTCCAGCAATAGGCCACCGCCATGATCCCAGAACTCGGGCACTTCGCCCTGATCCTCTCCCTGTGCGTCGCCCTGGCCGCCGGCATCCTTCCGCTGGTCGGCGCGCACCGCAACCAGGCGCAGTGGATCGCCTTCGCGCGCCCCGCGACCAGCGCCCTGTTCGTGCTGATCCTGATTTCCTACGCCTGCCTGACCTGGGCGTTTTACGTCGACGATTTCTCGGTGGGCTATGTCGCCGGACACTCGAACTCCCAGATGCCCACCATCTTCCGCCTGTCGGCCGTCTGGGGCGGGCACGAGGGCTCCCTGCTGCTGTGGGCGCTGATGCTGGCCGGCTGGGCCATGGCGGTCGCCCTCTTCTCCCGCCAGCTGCCCGATGCCATGGTCGCGCGCGTGCTGGGCGTGATGGGGCTGGTGATGGTGGGCCTGCTGGCCTTCACGCTGTTCACCTCCAGCCCGTTCGAGCGCCTGATTCCGGCGCCGGCGGAAGGGCGCTCGCTCAACCCGCTGTTGCAGGATTTCGGCCTGCTCTACCATCCGCCCCTGCTCTACATGGGCTATGTCGGCCTGTCGGTCGCCTTCGCCTTCGCCATCGCCGCCCTGCTCGCCGGCCAGCTCGACGCGGCCTGGGCGCGCTGGTCGCGCCCGTGGACGATCGCCGCCTGGGCCTTCCTCACCCTGGGCAACTCGCTGGGCTCGTGGTGGGCCTACTACGAGCTCGGCTGGGGCGGCTGGTGGTTCTGGGATCCGGTCGAGAACGCTTCCTTCATGCCCTGGCTGCTGGCCACGGCCCTGATCCACTCCCTCGCCGTGACCGAAAAGCGCGGCAGTTTCAAGAACTGGACGGTGCTCCTGGCCATCGCGGCCTTTTCGCTCACGCTGCTGGGCACCTTCCTGGTGCGCTCCGGCGTGCTGACTTCCGTGCATGCCTTCGCCACCGATCCGGGCCGCGGCATGTTCATCCTGATCTTCCTGACCTTCGTCATCGGCAGCTCGCTGCTGCTGTTCGCCATCCGCGCGCCGAAGGTGGGTCTGGGGGGGCGCTTCGCCCTGGTCTCGCGCGAGACGCTCCTGCTCGCCAACAACGTGCTGCTGGTGGTCGCCTGCGGCGCGGTATTCCTCGGCACGATCTATCCGCTCCTGATCGACGCGCTGGGCATGGGCAAGATCTCCGTCGGCCCGCCCTACTTCAACGCGGTGTTCATCCCGCTCATGCTGCCGGTGCTGGCGCTCGTCGCACTCGGGCCGACGATGCGCTGGAAGCAGTCCGATCTGAAGGCCGACCTGCGCAAGCTCTGGCCGGCCGCCATCGGCGCCCTCGTCGTGGGCGCCGCCACCCCCCTGCTGGCGGGCCAGTGGCACGCCTACGCCGCCCTGCTGATGGCGCTGGTGGGCTGGATCGTCACCGCCATCGTCTTGCAGACCTACGACCGCCTCAAGACCGGCAGCGTCCCGACGCCCTCGTGGTGGGGCATGCAGCTGGCCCATTTCGGTCTGGCCGTCTTCGTCGTCGGCGCGACGATGATCAGCGCCTATGACGAGGAGCGCGACGTGCGCATGGAACCGGGCGACACCGTCGCCGTCGGCGGCCACGTCTTCAAGTTCCTCGGCGTGCGCGAGGCCGAGGGACCGAACTTCAGCGCCCTGGTCGGCACCTTCGACGTATCGAAGGAGGGCCGGCCCCTGACCCGGCTGCATCCGGAAAAGCGCGACTACGGCCCGGGACACATGCCCATGACCGAAGCCGCCATCGACGGCAGATTCACCTACGACCTGTATGTGTCGCTCGGCGAACCCCTCACCGCGGACAAGGAAAACGGTCCCTGGGCGGTGCGCGTCTACTACAAGCCCTTCGCCTTCTGGATCTGGGGCGGCTGTCTGTTCATGGCGCTGGGCGGCTTCCTCGCCATGAGCGACCGGCGCTATCGCCTGAAGGTCAAGCTCCGCCCGGCCGCCGTCCCCGCCGGAGCCGCCGCATGAACAAGTTCCTGATCCCGCTGGTCGTTTTCGTTGCCCTGGTCGGCCTGCTCGCCTTCGGCCTGACCCTCAACCCGCGCGAAGTGCCCTCGCCGCTGGTCGGCAAGCCGGCGCCGGCGTTCTCCTTGCCCAAGCTGCACGACGAACAGATCGTGTTTTCGCCGGCGCAGATGCAGGGCAAGGTCTGGCTGCTCAACGTCTGGGCTTCGTGGTGCGTTTCCTGCCGCGAGGAGCACCCGATCATCGTCGAGTATGCCGAGCGCGGCGTGCTGCCGCCGGTCGTCGGCCTCAACTACAAGGACAAGCGGGACGATGCCCTGCGCTGGCTGCTGCGCTTCGGCGATCCCTACCTGCTGTCGGTCGCCGATGTCGATGGCCGCGTCGGCATCGACTACGGCGTCTATGGCGTCCCCGAAACCTATCTGATCGACAAGGCCGGCGTGATCCGCTTCAAGCAGATCGGCCCGATCACCCGCAAGGCGATGGAAGAGAAAATTCTGCCGCTCGTCAAGGAGCTCGACCGATGAAACGTTTCCTCGCGGTGCTGGCCGCGCTCTGCCTGATTCAACCGGCGCTGGCGCGCGAAGCCGCGCCCATGGCCGAAGACCCGCTCGTCGAACAGCGTCTCGTCAAGATTGCCGAGGAGTTGCGCTGCCTGGTCTGCCAGAACGAATCGATCGCCGGTTCCCAGGCCGAGCTGGCCGTAGACCTGCGCAACGAGGTGCGCGACCTGATCAAGGCCGGCAAGACCGATCGGCAGATCAAGGACTTCCTGGTCACGCGCTATGGCGAGTTCGTGCTCTACCGGCCGCAGTTCAAGCCGACCACCTATGCCCTGTGGATCGGCCCCTTCGTCCTCCTGCTGGTCGGCTTCGTCGCGCTGTTCGCCTATCTGCGCAAGCGCAGCCGCAAGATCGAAGACGCTCCGCTGGGCGAAGCCGAGCGCAAGCGTGCCGAGGCCCTGCTGAAGGAAAGCCAGTCATGACCGCATTCGTCGTTGGCGCCCTGGCGCTCATCCTGATCGCCGTCGTCTTCATCGTCTGGCCGTTCCGCCGCCGTCGCGCCGGCGCCGACTTTTCGCAACAGCAGCTGAATGCGGCCATCTATCGCGACCAGATGGCCGAGATCGAGCGCGATCGCGCCATCGGCGCCCTGGATCAGGCCGATTTCGAGCAGGCGCGGGCGGAGTTGCAGCGGCGCCTGATCGAGGACAGCCCGGAACAGGTCGCCGTCGGCGCCGCACAGGAGCGGGCGGGCCTTGCCCTGCCGATCGCCCTCGGCGCCTTCCTGCCGCTGGCCGCAATCCTCCTGTACCTCGCCCTCGGCAACCCGACGGCGCTCAATCCCCCGCCCCGACCGGCCTCTCCCCATGGCGACCAGTTCACGCAGCAGGACATCGACCGCATGGTCGCCGGCCTGGCCGCGAAACTCGAGAACGAACCGGAAAATTATCGCGGCTGGGCCATGCTGGCACGTTCCTACAAACAGATGGGGCGCTATCCCGAAGCGGCGCGCGCCTATGCACGCACCGGCCCGATGCTGGAAACCAGCGCCGACCTGCTCGTCGATTACGCCGACGCCCTGGCGGTCGTGGAGAACGGCTTCACTCCCGCGGTGGTCGTCCTGATCGACCGTGCCCTCAAGCTCGACCCGGCCCAGCCGCAGGGGCTCTGGCTGCGCGGCACCGCCGCCTTCGAAGCCAAGCGCTACGATCAGGCGATCGCCGACTGGCAGGCCCTGCTCAAGCTCTTCCCGACCGGGTCGGAGGAAGCCGGCGTGATCGCCGCCAACATAGCGGAGGCGCGCGCCCTCGCGGCGGGAAAGCGGCCTTGATCCGGCATGCAGGAAACCCTGTTGGAGGAAGTGCGCCGTATCCGGGCCGAGGCCGACTGCGTGGCCGCGCCCGCCGCAGTCGATGCCGCCTTCGACCGCATGGCGCAGGAAATCGCCCGGCGCCTGCAACACGCCAACCCGCTGATCTACGCGGTGATGCATGGCGGGCTGGTCGTCGCCGGCAGGCTGATGCCGAAACTCGATTTCCCCCTCGAACTGGCCTACCTGCATGCGACGCGCTACGGTCACGCGCTCGACGGCGCCTGCCTCGACTGGCGCGTCCGGCCGACGCAGAACCTGAGCGGGCGCACCGTGCTGATCGTCGATGACGTGCTCGACGAAGGCCTCACCCTGCAGGCGATCTGTCGAGACGTGCGCGCTGCCGGCGCGGCGGAAGTCCTGACCGCGGTGCTGGTGCACAAAACCCACGCGCGCAAGGCGACGCCGGGCATGCGCGCCGATTTCACCGGGGTCGACGCGCCCGACCGTTTCCTGTTCGGCTGCGGCATGGATTACAAGGGTTACTGGCGCAACCTGCCGGGCATCTATGCCGTCGAGGGGCGCTAATTTTCCGCGACTTAAGCTGGATCAAGGCGATCCCGCCGCGCCGCCGTCACAATGGAACCGCAGTATCGGAAGCAAGCGACGAGTGAGTGCCGCGCGAGCGGCGTTTTTCAAGGGCGGCCTGGCCGCCCTTTCTTTTGCGTGCGGCGCTGCGGCATTTGCTTCTGTTACGATCGACGCATGATTTCGCGACGCCAATTCCTGGGCGGCCGCTTTGCGGCGCCGCCCGCCCCCGCCGCAGAAAACGCCGCCGCCCCGCGGCTGGCGACGATCGGCATCGGCTGCATCGCACTCTCGCAAAACGTGGTATGCCGCAGTTGCGGCGATGTCTGCGCGCCGGGAGCGATCCGCTTCTCGCCGCGGCTCGGCGCGGCGGCCTGCCCGACGGTGCAGGCGGAGCGTTGCACCGGCTGCGGAGAATGTGCGTCCGCCTGCCCCGTCGGCGCGATTGCGCTGTCGGCCGCGTCCGCCGGATAGCGAACGCCGCATCGCCGACCTCGGGCCACCCACGGTCGATGAAACGCGAGCGGTGGCGGTTGGCACGTAAGGCGTTTCACGTTAACTTTCAGTTGGCGTCGTAGTAATACGGCTTCTGCGGCACCCGCGCGGCCGCGCAGCGCGCCTGCTCGTCGAGGTCGCGGTTGCCGCGATCCCACCAGAGCGCGCGTCCGCCGCGCTGCGCTTCGAGTTCCTCCGGGTGTTGCCGCATCCACTCGCGCATGAATTTGGTGTGGTCGGATTCGTAGTTCTTGAGCATCGCTTTCTCCTTTTCAACAATCTTCCTTGAGCCGGTTGATACGCGTCACCATCGGCAGGCGCCGCAGGCTGCGCAGGATGTGCGCCAGATGCAGGCGCCCCGTCACCTGCAGCGTGAAATACAGCGCCGTGGTGCGACTCCCGTCGGCATCCATGCGGACATTGTCGATGTTGGCGTCGTGTCCGGCGATCGTCGCGGCCAGGCGCGCCAGCACGCCGGGCGCGTTCTGCGCCACTACCTTGACCAGCACCTCGAACGGCCCCTGGGTCTCGGCATCCCACTCGACATCGATCCACTCCTTGGCCCCCCCGCTGCCGCGTCCCGCCTTGGCGCCGCGCAGGGTCGGACAGTCGTGGGTATGGACGACCAGTCCCTGGCCGGCGCGAATCGTCCCGACGATCGGATCGCCCGGAATCGGCCGGCAGCAGCGCGCCAGCTGGACGGCCATGCCCTGGCTGCCCTTGATGCGGATAGGGCCGCCGCGTCCCGCGGGTGCGCCGCCGCCTTGCTTGTCGACCAGCCGCTTGGCGACGATCGCCGGCAGGCGCTTGCCCAGTCCGATGTCGGTGAGCACCTCGCGCCGCGACTTGCCGGAAAAGGTGCGCAGGAAGCGCTGCCAGGCGGCGGCGCCGAGCCCCTCCAGGCGGTGGCCGAGGGTGTAGAGCGCCTGGGAGAGCAGGTGTTCGCCCAGGGCGGCGGACTCCTCCTGCTGTTTCGTCTTGAGAAAATGGCGGATCTGGGCGCGCGCCTTGCCGGTCTTGACGAAAGACAGCCAGTTCGGGTTCGGCGCCGCACTGGTCGCCGTGACGATCTCGACGCGGTCGCCGTTGCGCAGCTCGGTGCGCAACGGCAAGTGCTCGTGGTTGATCTTGCAGGCCACGCAGCGATTGCCGATGTCGGTGTGCACGGCGTAGGCGAAGTCGACCGCAGTGGCGCCACGCCGCAGCGACAGGATCTTGCCCGCCGGCGTGAACACATACACCTCGCCCGGGAAGAGATCGACCTTGACGTGTTCGAGGAATTCTGCAGAGTCGACCGTCGCGCTCTGCAGGTCGAGCAGCGACTGCAGCCACTGGTGCGTCGTGCGCTGCAGATTGGAAAGCGTTTCGGCATCCTTGTAGAGCCAGTGGGAGGCCACGCCGGACTCGGCGACGTGGTTCATGTCGCGCGTGCGGATCTGCATCTCGACCGGCGTGCCATACGGGCCGATCAGCGTCGTGTGCAGGGACTGGTAGCCGTTCGCCTTCGGGATCGCGATGTAGTCCTTGAACTTGCCCGGCACCGGCTTGTAGAGGCCGTGGAGGGCCCCCAGCGCCAGATAGCAGGTCGGGGCGTCGGCGACGATGACGCGGAAACCGTAGATGTCATGCACCTGCGAGAAGGCCAGGCGCTTCTCGCGCATCTTGCGGTAGATGCCGTAAAGATGCTTCTCGCGGCCGCACACCTCGGCGTCGAGATGAGCGTCGGCCAGGCGCTGCCTGAGCGCGGCAAGCACCTTGTCGACGACTTCGCGCCGGTTGCCGCGCGCGGCGCGCACCGCCTTGGCCAGCACGCGGTAGCGCATCGGGTTGAGATTGCGGAACGCGAGCTCCTGCAGCTCGCGAAACAGCACGTTGAGGCCGAGCCGGTTGGCGATCGGCGCGTAGATGTCGAGCGTCTCGCGCGCGACGCGGCGGCGCTTGGCGACCGGAACCGCATGCAGGGTGCGCATGTTGTGCAGCCGGTCGGCCAGCTTGATGAGGATGACGCGCACGTCCTGCGCCATCGCCAGCAGCATCTTGCGGAAGTTTTCCGCCTGCGCCTCTTCGTAGGACTGGTTCTCGATGCGGTCGAGCTTGGACACGCCATCGACCAGTTCCGCCGTCGCCTTGCCGAAATCCTGCGCCACCTGCGCCTTGGTGATGGCGGTATCCTCCATCACGTCGTGCAGCAGGGCGGCGGCCAGCGCCTGCGGGTCGAGCCGCCAGTGGGCGAGCGTCTCGGCGACGGCGAGCGGATGGGAGACATAGGGCTCGCCGCTGGTGCGGAACTGGCCGCGGTGCGCGCTGGCCGAGAAATGGTAGGCCGCCGCGACCTGCTCGACGTCCTCGGGCTTCAGGTAGGTCGAAAGCTGCGCGAGGAACTGTTCGAGGTCTTCGGCCAGATCGGCCGGCGAGCATGCTGCCCGGGACGGATCTTCCGGGACCGGGTGCGGCGGCGACGCTGCGCAGAAAGGTCCGCTCTGGGACAACGAGGCCGCCGGCATGCGTGTCCCCGCTCACATGGCGTCAGGTCTGGCCGCGGTGCAGGATTTCGGCGCCATAGCGGCCTTCGGCCAGCTCGCGCAAGGCGAGCACGGTCGGCTTGTCCTTGTCGACCTCCACCTGCGGCGTGCTGCCCATGGAAATCTGGCGGGCACGATAGGTCGCCGCCAGGGTCATCTGGAAGCGGTTGGGAATGTATTTCATGCAGTCTTCGACAGTGACGCGAGCCATGCCAGTTCCTTTTGCGGGGGGGTCAGAACGACGAAAGATGACGGAAGACATCCGGATGACGCGCGCGCTGACGCGCGCAGTTCAGGCGCGAGGCTCTCACCGCCGCGGCCAGGTCCGCCGACGCTTCCTGCAACTCGTTGTTGATTATAACGAAGTCGAATTCCCCGACATGACGCAATTCGCCCAGCGCGGCGGCGACGCGGCGCTGGATCACCTCCTCGCTGTCCTGTCCGCGCGTGCGCAGCCGGCGTTCCAGCTCGGCGATCGAGGGCGGCACGATGAAAATGCCCACGGCGCCCGGGATCAGCGCGCGCACCTGCTGGGCGCCCTGCCAGTCGATCTCGAGCAGCGTGTCGCGCCCGGCGCGCATTTCCTCCAGCAGCCAACGCTTCGAGGTGCCGTAGAAGTTGCCATGCACCTCCGCCCATTCGAGGAAATCGCCGCGCTCGCGCATCGCCAGGAAGGTCTGGATGTCGATGAAGTGGTAGTCATGGCCGTCGCGCTCGGCCGGGCGCGGCTGGCGCGTGGTGTAGGAGACCGAATGGCGGATCGCCGGATCGTGTTCCATCAGCCTGCGCACCAGCGTCGTCTTGCCGGCGCCGGAAGGCGCGGAGACGATGAACAGCGTGCCGGCGGCGGCTTCGTGGTCGGCATTTGGGGCGGGCATCGGGGTCATGGTCAGATCGATTTCAAAAAGTCGGTGCCGGCGGGACGGCATCTGCACCTGCTCACGAAGTAGGCCCGCAAACCCGCATGGTTGAGCGGTTCCACACTACTTCGTTTTGGATTGGGTGCACACTTGATGGCACACTTTCGGGAGGTATGGGCATGGGTCGGGTCTCCTTCGCGGCCATGTTAGCGCATGCCGTCGCTTGACGTTGCATACCGTCGCCGCCACAATACCGGGCATGGCTACCGTGACTTTCGATACCCTCAAGTTCGCCGACACGCTCAAAGCCGCTGGCGTCCCGCCCGAGCAGGCGGAAGCGCAGGCCCGCGCCGTGTCGGTAGCCATTGGCGAGGTCGATGTCGCCACAAAGCGGGATATCGACGATCTGCGCAAAGATATACACGCCACGGAGCAGCGCCTGACGATAAAGATGGGGGCTTTCCTCATGATTGCGGTCGGCATCATCCTTGCCGCGATGCGCCTGCCCTACTGACAATTGCGGCATGGCTACCATCGTTTTCGACTCTCACGCGCTCATCAAGCGGCTACGCTCCACGGGATTCACCGAAGAGCAGGCCGAAGCCGTTGCGGATGCCAGCCGGGACGCGCTCGCCCAACTCATCACCAAAGAAGATTTGGACGAACGATTGAAGTCATTGGAGCAGCGCTTGACCATCAAGCTCGGCGCAATCGTCGCCGCCGGCGTCGGCATCATCCTTGCCGCGATGCGCCTGCCCTACTGACGGGGATCAAATCCCAAACCTCTCCCGCAACTCCGCCGCGATTTCTTCGTAACTGCGAGGATCGCGGGGTTCGGGTTTCCAGCCCTTCGGCATGGTCTCGGGCAATGGTTCCGAATCGTCATCCTCCAAACCAAACCTTTGCCGGAATTTTTCTGCATGCCTACGCACTTCCGCATGCTCGGCCACGTGCTCAGCCCATTCCTTGGCTGTTCACGGATTTCCTACGGTAGACATGGCGCGGCGGCGTAATGGGCATG
>CAZZFN010000023.1:0-22198 GCA_964653505.1 uncultured Methyloversatilis sp. | reverse complement strand
CATGTTTGTGTTGCAAGTTCTCGACAGCGGATCAGGGTTTGAAGCACTGAGTGGAGCTTGAACCAAACACGGCCGCCTTTTACGCAGTATTTCCCGCGCCGTCAAGTGGTTTCGATGTTGCACGACAACAATCCGGCCGCGGTTTCCCGCCTTCGGGCGCGCGCCAAAGCGCCGCTTTCCTGCCGCTTTTCCCCTGATGGCGCCGCAGTTGTGCGCGGAGCGAATCGCATTAGAATCGCCGCATGACTACCCGCAGGCAGACCGATCACGCCGGCGCAGGCGTCGCCCTCGCACCGGAACGGAAAAAAATCAAGCCGCCGCCCCTGTTCAAGGTGGTGCTGATCAACGACGACTTCACGCCGATGGATTTCGTCATCGTCGTGTTGGAAAAATTCTTTCGCATGAACCGCGCCCAGGCCACCGTGGTCATGCTCAAGGTGCACCAGCAGGGGCGCGGCGTGTGCGGCGTGTTTCCCCGCGACCTGGCCGCCACCAAGGTCGAGCAGGTCGGCGTGTTCGCCAAGCTGCATGGCCACCCCCTCGCCTGCGTGATGGAAGAAAACTGAAAGGAAGGCCGCAATGATCGCCCAGGAACTCGAAGTCAGCCTGCACATGGCCTTCGTCGAGGCGCGCCAGAAGCGCCACGAATTCATCACGGTCGAACACCTGCTGCTCGCCCTGCTCGACAATCCGTCGGCCGCCGACGTCCTGCGCGCCTGCGCCGCCAACGCGGACGAACTGCGCCGCGAGATCTCCGGCTTCATCGACCGGCATACGCCCACCGTGCCCGGCGACGGCGAGATCGACACGCAGCCGACGCTCGGCTTCCAGCGCGTCATCCAGCGCGCCATCCTGCACGTGCAGTCCTCCGGCAAGAAGGAAGTGAACGGCGCCAACGTGCTGGTCGCGATTTTCGGCGAGAAAGATTCCCATGCCGTCTACTTCCTCCAGAAGCAGGGCATCTCGCGCCTCGACGTGGTCAATTACATCGCGCACGGCATCGCCAAGCACCCCCAGCCGGCCGGCAAGCCCGAGGAAGCGGCGGAGCCGGACGCCGACGCCCAGCGCCAGGCCGGGGCGCTCGAGAGCTTCACACAGAACCTCAACCAGCTGGCGCTCACCGGCAAGATCGACCCGTTGATCGGCCGCGAGAAAGAGCTCGAGCGCGTGATCCAGACGCTCTGCCGCCGCCGCAAGAACAATCCGCTCCTGGCCGGCGAGGCCGGCGTGGGCAAGACCGCCATCGCCGAGGGCCTGGCGCGCCGCATCGTCGAAGGCCGCGTGCCGGAGATTCTCGCGAATGCCAGCGTCTATGCGCTCGACATGGGTGCGCTGCTGGCCGGCACCAAATATCGCGGCGACTTCGAGCAGCGCCTCAAGGCCGTGCTCAAGCAACTG
The DNA here is from genome assembly GCA_964653505.1 of uncultured Methyloversatilis sp. Classification (GTDB taxonomy): domain Bacteria; phylum Pseudomonadota; class Gammaproteobacteria; order Burkholderiales; family Rhodocyclaceae; genus Sulfuricystis. The sequence continues at coordinate 20,800 of CAZZFN010000023.1, read as the reverse complement.
GCCGACAGCCCGAATGCCATCCTGTTCATCGACGAGATCCATACCCTGATCGGCGCCGGGGCCGCTTCGGGCGGCACGCTCGACGCCTCCAACCTGCTCAAGCCCGCGCTCTCTTCCGGCACCATCAAGTGCATCGGCGCGACCACCTACAAGGAGTTCCGCGGCGTGTTCGAGAAGGATCACGCCCTCTCGCGGCGTTTCCAGAAAATCGACGTCAACGAACCGAGCGTCGAGGAGACCGTCTCGATCCTGCGCGGCCTCAAGAGCCGCTTCGAGGAACATCACGGCATCAAGTATTCGGCCGCGGCGATCGCGCACGCCGCCGAGCTGTCGTCCAAATACATCGCCGACCGCCACCTGCCGGACAAGGCCATCGACGTGATCGACGAGGCCGGCGCGGCGCAGCGCATCCTGCCCAAGTCGAAGCAGAAGAAAACCATCGGCAGGCAGGAGATCGAGGAAATCGTCGCCAAGATCGCGCGCATCCCGCCGCAGCACGTCTCGACCGACGACCGCGCCGCCCTGAGGAACCTCGACCGCGACCTGAAGAGCATGGTGTTCGGCCAGGACGCCGCCATCGACGCCCTGGCCCGCGCGATCAAGATGTCGCGCTCCGGCCTCGGCAACCCGCACAAGCCGATCGGCAGCTTCCTGTTCTCCGGCCCCACCGGCGTCGGCAAGACCGAAGTGGCGCGCCAGCTCGCCTACTGCATGGGCATCGAGCTGATCCGTTTCGACATGTCCGAGTACATGGAACGCCACGCCGTGAGCCGGCTGATCGGCGCGCCGCCGGGTTACGTCGGCTTCGACCAGGGCGGGCTGCTCACCGAGGCGATCGCCAAGAAGCCGCATGCCGTGCTGCTGCTCGACGAGATCGAGAAGGCGCACCCGGACATCTTCAACATCCTGCTGCAGGTGATGGATCACGGCACGCTGACCGACAATAACGGCCGCAAGGCCGATTTCCGCAATGTGATCGTCATCATGACCACCAACGCCGGCGCCGAGGCCCTGCAGAAGAGCGCCATCGGCTTCACGACGCGCAAGCAGGCCGGCGACGAGATGGCCGACATCAAGCGCCTGTTCACGCCGGAATTCAGGAACCGCCTCGACGCCATCGTTTCCTTCAAGGCGCTCGACGGCGAGATCGTCCTGCGCGTGGTCGACAAGTTCCTCATGCAGCTCGAAGCCCAGCTGCACGAGAAGAAGGTCGAGGCGATCTTCACCGACGCGCTGCGCGCCTGGCTCGCCGAAAAAGGCTTCGACCCGCTGATGGGCGCCCGGCCGATGGCGCGCCTGATCCAGGACACCATCCGCGCCGCGCTGGCCGACGAGCTGCTGTTTGGCCGGTTGGCGCAAGGCGGCAGAGTGACCATCGATCTCGGCGCCGAGGACAAGGTGCGGCTCGTCATCGAGGCCCAGTCCCCCGCTGTCCCCTCGCCTTCCGTCACGCCTGCCTGAACATGCCGCTCGCCACGACCGGCGCATGGCTTTATGCCGACGCAGACGGCCTGATCGTCTCCAGCGTACGCCTGCATTCCTGATCCCGACCCATGGTGCTGGCCGTCGCGCCAGCACCGACTTTTCATCAATTATTTCTATCATATGTCTTATATAAGACACTTGTTGCTTTGCGGAAAGATGTCTATACTGGGGCACAGTCGTTCGCTCCCTCACACCCTATTCGGAAGGAACTGAAACATGAGCACTCGCCAGGAACAAATCGCCGCCCTGGAAAAGGACTGGGCTACGAATCCCCGCTGGAAAGGCGTCCGGCGCGGCTACAGCGCCGAGGATGTCGTGCGCCTGCGCGGCTCCGTGCAGATCGAGCACACCCTGGCCAAGCGCGGCGCCGAGAAGCTCTGGAACCTCGTCAATGGCGGCGCGAAAAAAGGCTATGTGAACGCCTTCGGTGCCATTACCGCCGGCCAGGCCATGCAGCAGGCGAAAGCCGGCCTCGAAGCCGTCTACCTCTCCGGCTGGCAAGTCGCCGCCGACGGCAACACCTCCGAGACCATGTATCCGGACCAGTCGCTCTATGCCTATGACTCCGTGCCGACCATGGTCCGCCGCATCAACAACACCTTCAAGCGCGCCGACGAGATCCAGTGGGGCCGCGGCATCGGCCCCGGCGACCAGGACTATGTCGACTTCTTCCTGCCCATCGTGGCCGACGCAGAAGCCGGCTTCGGCGGCGTGCTCAACGCCTTCGAGCTGATGAAGAACATGATCGTCGCCGGCGCCGCCGGCGTGCACTTCGAGGACCAGCTCGCCGCCGTGAAGAAGTGCGGCCACATGGGCGGCAAGGTGCTCGTGCCGACCCAGGAAGCCATCGAGAAGCTGATCGCCGCGCGCTTCGCCGCCGACGTGATGGGCGTGCCGACCATCGTGCTGGCGCGCACCGACGCCGAAGCCGCCAACCTGCTGACCTCCGACTACGATGCCAACGACCGCCCGTTCATCACCGGCGAGAGGACCCAGGAAGGCTTCTACCGCGTCAAGAACGGCCTCGAGCAGTCGATTTCACGTGGTGTGGCTTATGCGCCCTACGCCGACCTGGTGTGGTGCGAAACGGGCAAGCCCGACCTCGGCTTCGCGCGCGAGTTCGCCCAGGCCGTGCTCAAGGCCTGCCCCGGCAAGCTCCTGTCCTACAACTGCTCGCCCTCGTTCAACTGGAAGAAGAACCTCGACGACAAGACCATCGCCAAGTTCCAGGAAGAACTCTCGGCGCTCGGCTACAAGTACCAGTTCATCACCCTGGCCGGCATCCACATCAACTGGTACAACACCTTCCAGTTCGCCCAGGCCTACGCCAAGGGCGAGGGCATGAAGCACTACGTCGAGATGGTGCAGGAGCCGGAATTCAAGGCGCGCGAGCAGGGCTACACCTTCGTCTCGCACCAGCAGGAAGTCGGCGTCGGCTACTTCGACGACGTCACCACGGTGATCCAGGGCGGTTCGTCTTCCGTCAAGGCGCTCACCGGCTCGACCGAGGAAGAACAGTTTCACTGAGCAGTAGCCAAACCCTCGACACAGAGGGAGTGGAGCAAGGGGCCGCGCCAGTCGAGACTGGTGCGGCCCTTCACCTTGAAAGGAGAACAGGAATGAGCATCCAGCTGCCCCCCGGCGTGGCGATCCACGCCCCCCTGCATCCCCGCTTCGACGAGATTCTCACGCCCGAGGCGCTCGCCTTCGTCGCCCGGCTGCACCGCGCCTTCGAGCCGCGCCGCCAGGAACTGCTGAAGGCCCGCATCGAACGCCAGGCCCGCATCGACGCCGGCGAAATGCCCGACTTCCTGCCCGAAACCGCGCATATCCGCGCAGGCGACTGGAAGATCGCGCCGCTGCCCAAGGCACTCGAGTGCCGCCGCGTCGAAATCACCGGCCCGGTCGAGCGCAAGATGATCATCAACGCCTTCAACTCGGGCGCCGACTCCTACATGACCGACTTCGAGGATTCCAACAGCCCGAACTGGTTCAACCAGATCCAGGGCCAGGTGAATCTCTACGACGCCATCCGCCGCAAACTGACCTTCACCAACGAAGCCGGCAAGGTCTACCAGCTCAACGACACCATCGCCACCTTGCAAATCCGCCCGCGCGGCTGGCACCTCGACGAGAAGCATGTCACCGTCGATGGCCAGCGCGTCTCCGGTGGCCTCTTCGACTTCGCGCTGGTCTTCTTCCATAACGCGAAAGAACAAGTGGCGCGCGGCGCCGGCCCCTTCTTCTACCTGCCGAAGATGGAATCGCACCTCGAAGCGCGCCTGTGGAACGACATCTTCTGCATGGCGCAGGATCACATCGGCCTGCCGCGCGGCACCATCAAGGCCACCGTGCTGGTGGAGACCATCCTCGCCACCTTCGAGATGGAAGAAATCCTCTTCGAACTGCGCGAGCACAGCGCCGGCCTCAATGCCGGCCGCTGGGACTACATCTTCTCCTGCATCAAGAAATTCAAGAAGAACAAGGACTTCTGCCTCGCCAACCGCGGCGCCATCACCATGGAAGTGCCCTTCATGCGCAGCTATGCGCTGGCGCTGGTCAAGGCCTGCCACAAGCGCGGCGCCCCGGCCATCGGCGGCATGAGCGCGCTGATCCCGATCAAGAGCGACCCCGTGGCAAATGAAAAGGCGCTCGCCGGCATCCGCCACGACAAGACGCGCGACGCCAACGACGGCTACGACGGCGGCTGGGTGGCCCACCCGGGCCTCGTCTCCATCGCCATGGAAGAGTTCGTCAAGGTTCTCGGCGACAAGCCCAACCAGTGGGAGAAGCAGCGCACCGACACCTTCGGCCCCAAAGACTGGCTCAACTTCCAGCCCGAGCAGCCGATCACCGAGGCCGGCCTGCGCAACAACATCAACGTCGGCATCCACTACCTCGGCAGCTGGCTGGCCGGCAACGGCTGCGTGCCGATCCACAACCTGATGGAAGACGCCGCCACCGCCGAGATCTCGCGTTCGCAAGTCTGGCAGTGGGTGCGCTCGCCCAAGGGCAAGCTCGACGATGGCCGCAAGGTCAGCGCCGAGATGGTGCGCGGCATCATTCCGGAAGAGCTGGCGAAGGTGAAAGCCACTGTCAGCGCCAATGGCGAGAAGACGGAAACCTACGACCAGGCCGCGAAAATCTTCGAAGAAATGAGCCTCTCGGAAAACTACCCCGAATTCCTCACGCTGCCGCTGTACGAGGCGATGGAATAGCGAGGTTTTCGGGGCGGGCTCATTCCTTTTTGCGCGGAAGGATGGAGATGTCCTGGAACAGCGCCTTGATGCGGTAGCCGCGCTCGACCATTTCCTCTATGTCGCCGAGCACGGCATCGAGGCGCGCTTCCGAAAGGATGATATAGATCACGACGTTGGCATCATTGACGAGCATGCCGGAGCGCAGGCCGGCCGCGCCCGCTCCGGTGGCCGGCACCAGCGTGTAACCGCCGATGCCGCGCCGGCTGAGCGTTTCGATGGTCATCCGCTGCAGCTCTTCCGGAACGATCAGGGTGAGCAGCTTCTTTTGTTCGATTCTTCGCATGGTCGCGCTCCGCCGGCCGGTGCATCGCTGCGGCCGAATTGTTCAGTTCCACCACAATCCCGTGGCCGCGTAATACAACGGGATGCCCAACAGGATGTTGAACGGGAAGGTGATGCCGATCGCCATGGAAAAGTATACCCCCGGTCGGGCCTCCGGAATGGCGTAACGCACAATTGCCGGAACCACGATATACGAGGCGGAGGCCGCCAGCGCGGCCAGCAGGGTGGCGTCCCCGCGACCCAGTTCGAGCAGGGCGGCCAGGGCGATCGCCAGCGTTGCGTTGACGAGCGGCATCAGGATGGCGAACCCCATGAGGAACGAGTCGAGGCGCACCTTGGCGTCGATGAACTGGCGCCCCACCAGCAGCCCCATTTCGAGCAGGAAGAAAGCCAGCAGCCCCTTGAAAATGTCGGCGGTGAAGGGGGCCATCATCGACTTGCCGCTTTCGCCGGCCACGAAGCCGACGACCAGGCTGCCGATCAGCAGCAGGTGCGCACCGTCGGTGAAGGCTTCGTGCAGGACGTTCTTCATCGACAGGGGCGGCAGGCCGCCGCCCTGCCGGGCGACGGCCTGGCCCGCGCCTCCGCGCGCCCGCACGTAGCTGGCGAGAAGCACCGCCATGACGATCGCGGGCGATTCCATCACCACCATGGCGACCGTCATGTAGCCGCCGAACTCGATGCCGTTGTTGCGCAGGAACTGCTGCGAGGCGATGAAGGTTACCGCGCTGACCGACCCGTAGGTGGCGGCGATGGCCGCGGCATCGAAGGCATCCACCCGGCGGCGCAGGATCAGGAACGAGTAAGCGGGCACCAGCGTCGCCATGAGGAGCGCGGCAAGGATCGCCAGGATCCCCTCGACCGGCAGTCCGTGCATGGCAAGCTCCGCGCCCCCTTTCAGGCCCAGCGCCATGAGGAGGTAGAGCGAAAGGAATTTGGAGATCGCCGGAGGAATTTCCAGATTGGATCGAATCACCCCGACAAACGCACCCAGCACGAAAAAAAGGATCGCTGGATCGAGCAGATTTTGCGCAAAGCTTCCGGTCATCGGCGCCGCCTCCCAAACAATGGCCGCCGCGGATGCTACCCGATATCCGAGATGCAAGACGGGTCGGAATGCCGGGATGACAAAATATCAGTAGTTGCTTATTTATTAATAATAAAAATATTTGAATAAAGCCTCTTGATCGTTGCCGAAGTGCTTGTAATAATGTGCCCACAAACCCGTGCCATTGGCATGGGATAAGCAAAACGGAGGAGTTTCCCGACACGAGAGCGATGCGCAACCCGGCGCGGTTGTCATCGTGGGTTTGCATCCCCCTTTGTCGCGGGCACGGCTCCATCCGGTTTTTTCACTGTGACCGTACGCCCTGGCGTGCGGTCGGCTCGGAGAGGACTGCAACGCGATGACGGAAGAACGGAAAGACAATGCGCCGGGCGCATCCGGCAACGAATCCCCGCCACCCGGCCGACGCAAGGGATTCCTCAAAAACTCGAAATACGGACTGGTCGGCGTCGGCGTGGTGATCGGCATCATGATCTGGGGCGGTCTGAACACCGGCATGGAGTACACCAACCGCTCCGAGTTCTGCACCTCGTGCCACGAGATGACGATCCCCTACGAAGAACTCAAAAAGACCGTCCATTACACCAACCGCAGCGGCACGACCGTGCAGTGCGCCGACTGCCATGTCGCCAGCAGCAAGACGCCGAACGACTACATCGTCAAATCCTTCCAGAAGCTGATGGCCGCGCGCGACATCATCGGCCACATCCGGGGCACGATAGACACGCCGGAAAAATACGAGGCGCACCGCCTGGTGATGGCCGAGCGCGTCTGGGAGCGCCTGAAGGAGCGCGATTCGAAGGAGTGCCGCAACTGTCACAACTTCGAGACGATGGATCACGCCAAACAGAAGGACCGCTCGGTCGTCAAGCACGAGGGCGCGATCGAGGACGGCAAGACCTGCATCGAATGCCACAAGGGCGTCGCCCACAAGCTGCCCGCCAACTACCAGGCGGGCGAAGCCGACAAGCCCCAGGGCTGATCGTCGTTCAAACCACACAGAGGAGCCAACCGCAGATGAAGAAAATCGCATGCGCCGTCATCGGCGCCATCGCTACCCTAGCCGCCGGCAACGCCGCCGCATCGCCCGACTGGAGCAAGGCCGCTCCGGTCAAGCTGACCCTGTTCTATCCGGGGCAGTCCAGCCTGGAATGGGTGATGGATCGGGCCGAGCACTCGGCGGTTCCCGACATCGTCGAGAAGAACCGGTCCTGCGCCAAGTGTCACACGGGGGACGCCAACGAAGTCGGCGACAAGATCGTCAAGGGCCAGCCGGTCGGTCACAAGAAGGCTTCGATCGAGCCCAAACCGATCCCCGGCAAGGCCGGCCATGTGCCCGCCTTGCTGCAGGTGGCCCACGATGGCAACAAGATCTGGTTCCGTATCGAGTGGGAGTCGCCCAAACCCGCCGGCGCCAAGATGGATGCCAAGAACGAGGTCAAGGCGACCATCATGTTCGATGGCGGCGGCACGGTCGACGGCGCCAACCTGAACGGCTGCTGGTCCGCCTGCCACGACGATCTGCGCAGCATGAGGACCGCCAAGGACGACAAGAAGACCAAATACATCAAGGATGCCAACCTCGCCGGCGGCAAGTTCTACGACCTGATCCAGTGGAAGAGCGGCAAGGGCGAAAAGCCCGTCGATGGCCATGTGGTCGACCGGCGCGTGATGGAAGGCGGCAAGAGCCTCGTCAAGGCCGAGGGCAAGAAGGAAGGCGGGAAATGGGTGGTGACCTTCGAGCGCGATCTCGCCGCGAAGGGGCCGGGCGATCACGCCATCGTCCCCGGCAAGATGTACAACTTCGGCGTGGCCGTCCATGAGGGCTTCAGCAATGCGCGCTACCACTACGTCTCGCTGGGCTATCAGTTCGCCCTCGACGAGAAGGGCAAGGAGCGCAACCAAATCAGCGTCGTCAAGCAGTAGTCTTTCACCACAGAGGAGGAGTCACCGATGAAGATGCGGAAAATGAAAATCACCTGGCTCGGAGCGGCGCTGCTGGCCGGCTGGACCCTGGGCGGTGCGGCGTCGGCCAGCCCGTCCGTCCCGCCGACGCCCGAGATGATCTCGTTCGCCTGTGCCGGCTGCCACGGCACCAACGGCGCCAGCGCCGGCCTGACCATGCCCACCCTGGCCAGCCATTCCAAGGCGTCCATCGTCGATGCGATGAAAAAGTTCAAGAGCGGAGAACGCCCCTCCACCGTAATGGGACGCCTGGCAAAGGGCTACAGCGACGCCGATTTCGCCGCGATGGGCGATTTCTTTTCCCGGCAGAAGTTCCATCCCACCCACCAGGTCGTCGATGCGGCCAAGGTCAAGCGCGGGGCCGACATCGAGGAGGCGAACTGCTCGCGCTGCCACCTCGACCAGGGCAAGGAAGGCAAGGACGACACTCCCGTGATGGCCAGCCAGTGGCTCCAGTACCTCCAGATGCAGGCCGCGCTCTACGATTCCGGCGCGCGCAAGATGTCCAAGGACATGGCCGACAAGTGGAACCGGCTGTCCAAGGAAGACCGTGAAGCCCTGCTGCACTTCTATGCCAGCGTTAAATAAGGAGGAAACCACATGACACTGGATCGCAGAAATTTCATCAAGCTGGTAGGGGGCGCCTCGGGACTCGCGCTGGCCGGTTGCGCCACGCAGGACGGCCGCCAGCAAGCGGCGGCGCCGGCCGCCGCCCCGGCCGTCGCCAAAACCGCCGAACTCATGCCCAAGGGCAGCGCCCGCCGGGTCGTCGTCGTCGGCGGCGGCTATGGCGGCACCATCGCGGCCAAGTATGTGCGCATGCTCGACCCGAGCATCGAGGTCATCCTGGTCGAGAAAAACAAACAGTTCGTTTCCTGCCCGTTCAGCAACTTCTACATCGCCGGCCTGATGAAGGACATGAGCCCCCTCACCATCGGCTACGACAAGCTGGCGGCCAACCACGGCGTCAAGCTGGTGCATGCCGAAGCGCTCCAGATCGACACGGCCGCCAGGAAGGTGGTCACCTCGGCAGGCGCCATCAGCTATGACCGCTGCATCGTTTCGCCGGGCATCGACTTCCGCATCGAGGAACTCCAGGGCTATGACGCCAAGGCCATGGAAGCCTTCCCGCATGCCTACAAGGCGGGACCCCAGTCGACGCTGCTGCGCAACCAGCTGATGGCCATGAAGGATGGCGGCACGGTCGTCATCAGCATGCCTCTGGTGCCGTATCGCTGCCCCCCCGGCCCCTACGAGCGCGCCTGCCTGGTGGCGCATTACCTCAAGAAGCACAAACCCAAGTCCAAGCTGATCCTGCTCGACGCCAACCCCGACGTGACTTCCAAGAAGGGACTGTTCACCAAGGCGTGGAACAACTACTACAAGGGCACCTTGGAATATGTGGGCGGCAAGAGGGTGACCCAGGTGAATGTGCCCGGCAGGTCGGTCCTCGTGGAAGGCATCGAAGACTTCAAGGGCGACGTGGTCAACGTCATCCCGCCCCAGCGCGCCGCCAACGTGATGGTCAAGTCGGCGCTGGTCGGCGAGGACAAGCGGTGGTGCCCCGTGGATACCGTGAGCTTCGAGTCGACCCTGGCCAAGGGGGTGCATATTCTCGGCGATGCGACCTCGATCCCCTCCGACGGCCCGGCGATGCCGAAATCCGGCTACTCGGCGAACTCCCAGGCGAAGTTCTGCGCGATCAACGTCGTGAACATGATGAACGGCAAGCCGACCGTGCAGTTCTCGGGCATCAACGTGTGCTACAGCGGCCTCAGCGACACGGAATCGGTAAGCATCTCGCATGTGTTCGCCCTCGTCAACGGGAAGATCAAGATAACCTCCACCGCCGTCTCTCCCGTCGACTTCTCGCTCGCCAAGGTCGAATTTATTTACGGCGAAAGCTGGCTGAGGAACATCCTCGCCGAAATGTCGACCTGACCGACCGCTGCTGCAATCGACAAACCCCGCCGCGGCGGGGTTTGTTTTTTAACCCTTGCCGGTACTGCCGAAGCCGGCCACGCCGCGTTCCGACGCCACGAACTGGTCGACGATGTTGAACCCGACCTGCAACACCGGCACAACCGCCAGCTGGGCGATGCGGTCGAGCGGATTGAGGGTGAATATCTCGTGGCCGCGGTTCCACAGCGAGACGAAAATCTCGCCCTGGTAGTCCGAGTCGATCAGGCCGACCAGGTTGCCGAGCACGATGCCGTGCTTGTGGCCCAAGCCCGAACGCGGCAGGATCAGGGCCGCCATGCCCGCGTCGGCGAGATGGATCGCGATGCCCGTCGGCACCAGGAGGGTTTCGCCCTTGTGCAGGCGCATCGGCATCTCGATGCAGGCGCGCAAATCCATGCCGGCCGCGCCGGGCGAGGCGTAATGCGGAGCATATTCCCCTGCGGCATCCCGCAGGCGGTTGTCGAGGATACGGACATCAATGGTGTGCATCGAGCATCTCCGCGATGTGGCGCACGATGGCGCGCGCGATGGCCGGCTTGGCGCCCGGCGGCAGCGGATGCGCGCCGGCGGCGTCGAACAGCGTGACGAGATTCGTATCGCCGCCCATACCGTCCTGGACCAGGTTGCCGACCACCAGAGGCAGTTTCTTGGCCAGCCGCTTGCCTGCCGCGTAGGTCGCCAGATCGCGGCTCTCGGCCGCGAAGCCGACGCAGAACGGCGCATCCGGCCGCGCCGCGACTTCGGCGAGGATGTCGGGATTGGCGACGAGTTCGACAGTCAGCGTGGCCGCACCCTTCTTGATCTTGTGTTGCGCGGGTGACGCCGGACGGAAATCGGCCACCGCCGCGACCGCCATGAAAATGTCCGCCGGCAACGCGTCCAGATCGGCCTGCACCGCCGCGCGCATCTGCTGCGCGCTGTGCACGTCGATGCGCGTCACGCCGGCCGGCGTCGGCAGGCAAACCGGGCCGCACACTGCCGTCACGCCAGCGCCGACTTCCGCACAGGCGCGCGCGAGGGCGAAGCCCATCTTGCCGGAACTGATGTTGGTCAGGCCGCGCACCGGGTCGAGCGGCTCGTAGGTCGGCCCCACCGTCAGCAGCACGCGCTTGCCAGCCAGCAGCTGCGGCTGGAAGAAGGCGATCAGCGCATCGCACAGCTCGGCGGCCTCGAGCATGCGCCCTTCCCCCACCTCGCCGCAGGCCTGTTCGCCCGTCGCCGGACCGAGGATGGCGATGCCATCGGCACGCAGTTGAGCGACATTCCGCTGGGTTGCCGGGTTCTCCCACATCTGGCGATTCATCGCCGGCGCGACCAACAGAGCACACTCCCGCGCGAGACACAGCGAAGACAGCAGGTCGTCGGCGCGGCCGTGCGCGAGCTTTGCCATGAAGTCGGCAGTGGCCGGCGCGACGACAATGGCATCCGCGCCGCGCGTCAGGTCGATGTGCGCCATGCCATTTTCCTGCGGCGTCTCCCACAGCGAGACGTACACCGGCCGGCCGGTCAGCGCCTGGAAGGTCAGGGGCGCGACGAAGCGCGTCGCCGCCTCCGTCATGACGACGTCGACGCTCGCTCCGGCCTTGCCCAGCAGGCGGGCGAGTTCGCAGGCCTTGTAGGCCGCCACGCCGCCGGTAACCCCCAGCACGATGCGCTTGCCTTGCAGATCGCCCATGACATATAGAATGATGTTTTCCTTGCGGAAGATTCTAACCCATGGCGATCACCGACTGGCCGGACGACCAGCGCCCGCGCGAGCGCCTGCTCGAACAGGGCCCGGCGGCGCTCGCTGACGCCGAACTGCTCGCCATCTTCCTGCGCGTCGGCGTCAGGGGCATGAGCGCCGTCGACCTCGCGCGCGCCCTGCTCGCCCACTTCGACCACAGCCTCGCCCGGCTGGCCGCCGCCGCGCCGCAGGAACTGACGCGCGTGAATGGCATCGGCCCCGCCAAGGCGGCGCAGCTCGCCGCCGCCCTCGAACTGGCCCGGCGCGGCCTGCGCGAAGAGCTGCGCGCGCGTCCCGCCCTCTCCTCGCCCGGCGCGGTGCGCGACTGGCTGCGGCTCGCCCTCGCCCCCTTGCAGCGCGAAGTCTTCATCGCGCTGTGGCTCGACGCGCAGAACCGCCTGATCGCCGACGAGGAGCTGTTTCGCGGCACCCTGACGCAAACCTCGGTCTATCCGCGCGAGGTCGTCAAACGGGCGCTGGCCCGCAATGCCGCCGCCGTGATCCTCGCGCACAATCATCCGAGCGGCGTGGCGGAGCCCTCCGCTGCCGACGAAGGGCTGACGCAGAGCCTCAAGCAGGCGCTGGCGCTGGTGGATGTCCGCGTCGTCGACCACTTCATCGTGGCAGGAAATGCCGCGCCGCTCTCCTTCGCGGAACGCGGACTGCTCTGATTCGATACGAAAGCGCTTGCTCGACAGGCAGTTCCTCCGTAGAATGCGCGGCTTTCCGTAATCCGAAGTTCTGGAGCTCAATTATGTCGCGCGTTTGCCAAGTGACGGGCAAGGCCCCGCTGGTGGGGAACCACGTGTCCCATGCCAACAACAAGACCAAGCGTCGCTATCTGCCCAACCTGCAGTCGCGCCGCTTCTGGATCGAATCCGAAAACCGCTGGGTGCGCCTGCGCGTCTCGAACGCCGGCCTGCGCACCATCGACAAGAAAGGCATCGACGTCGTTCTCGCCGAGTTGCGCGAACGCGGCGAAGCCGCCTGAACCGGGAGGTAAGCGACCATGGCAGCCAAGGGCGGACGCGAAAAGATCAAGCTCGAATCCACCGCCGGAACCGGGCATTTCTACACCACCAGCAAGAACAAGCGCACCACGCCGGAAAAGCTCGAGTTCATGAAATATGACCCGAAGGCGCGCAAGCACGTGGCCTACAAGGAAGTCAAGCTCAAGTAACCCGGCCTTGCGCTGCATGCCCGCACCGACCGCTCCGCATTCCCGCCTCGCCCACTTTCCGATCCCGCTGTTCGCCACGGCGATGGGCAGCAGCGGTCTGGCCATCGCCTGGCAACAGGCCGGCGCAGTGCTCGGCCTGCCGGCGCAGATCGGGCTCGTCCTGCAGTGGTGGGCGCTCGCCCTGTTCGTCGCGATCGCGCTCGGCTATCTTGCCAAACTGGTGCGCCATCCCGACGCCGTCAGGCACGAATTCGCCCATCCGGTGCGCCTCAATTTCTTTCCGGCGATCTCGATTTCCCTGCTGCTGCTCGCCACTGCCTTTGCCGCGACCCTGCCCGGTTTCGCGCGAGGCATGTGGATGGTCGGCGCCGCGCTGCACCTGGGCTTCACGCTGATCGTCATGAGCAGCTGGATCCATCACACCCGCTACGACATCAAGCATGCCAACCCGGCCTGGTTCATCCCGGTGGTCGGCAACGTCATCGTGCCGGTGGCCGGCATCGGTTTCGCTCCCGCCGGCGTCTCCTGGTTCTTCTTCAGCATCGGCCTGGTGTTCTGGATGGTGCTGCTGACCATCGTCATGTACCGGCTGTTCTTCCACGAGCCGCTGCCAGAGCGCCTGACGCCCACGCTGTTCATCCTGATCGCGCCCCCCGCCGTGGCTTTCGTCGCCTGGCTGAAACTCAACGGCGGCCAGATCGACGCCTTCGCCCAGATTCTCTACAATGTCGCGCTGTTCCTCACCCTGCTGCTCGCCGCCAACGCGCTGCGCTTCTTCCGGCTGCCCTTCTACCTGTCCACCTGGGCCTATTCCTTCCCGCTGGCGGCGATCGCCATCGCCACGCTGATCATGGCGGGCACGCAGGGCGGACTCTTCTTCGCGACGCTCGCGTGGGTTCTGCTCGCCGTGCTGAGCGCCGTGCTCGTGCTGCTGACCGCGCGTACCTTCCAGGCCGTGTTGCGCGGCGAGATCTGCGTGCCCGAATAGCCGGGCCGCCCGTCCCGCCGCGACGGCATCTGCCATAATGCCCGCAGGAGGGCGTCGATGCGGCATTTCCTCGCTTGGCTGGTTCTGGTCGTCTGGCTGGCAAGCCCCGTCGCGGCGGCCGAGGTCGGCATCGGCGTGCTGGCCCTGCGCGGCCCCGAAAAGGCCCATGAAAGCTGGGATGCGCTGGCCGCCTATCTCGAGCGCAACATCCCCGAGCGGCGCTTCCGCATCGTCCCGCTCGGCTTCGAGGAAGTGCGTCTCGCCGTGCGCCAGGGCCGGATCGACTTCGTCCTGACCAATCCCGCGCACTACGTCGAACTCGAGGCGCTCTACGGCGTCAGCGCGATCGCCACGCTGAAAAGCCGCTTCATCGGCGACATCGGCTACAGCAGCCTGGGCGCGGTGATCTTCGCCCGCGCCGACCGCCAGGAGATCCGCAGCCTCGCGGACCTCAAGGGCAAGGACTTCGTCGCCGTCGACCCCACCTCCTTCGGCGGCTGGATCGTCGGCAAGCGCGAACTGCTGCGCCACGGCATCCGGCCCGAACGGGACTTTTCCCGCCTGACCTTCGCCGGCACCCATGATGCCGTCGTGTATGCGGTGCGCGACGGCCAGGCGGATGCCGGCACGGTGCGCACCGAAACCCTCGAACTGATGGCCGCCGAAGGCAGAATCCGCCTCGACGACTTCTACGTCCTCAACCGGCAGCGCGTCGAAGGCTTTCCCCTGCTGATGAGCTCGCCGCTCTATCCGGAGTGGCCCATGGCGCGCCTGCAGCACGCCCCGGAAGCCCTCTCGGTCCGCGTGGCGGTCGCCCTCAAGCAGATGTCCGCCGACGACCCCGCCGCGCTGGCCGGCAAGATTTCCGGGTGGACCCTGCCGCTCAACTATCAGCCGGTGCACGAAGCTCTGCGCGAGATGCGCATCGCGCCTTACGATGCCCTCGGCAGGGCGACGCCGCGCGAGGTGATCGCCCAGTATGGACATTGGGTCGCCCTGGCGCTGGGGCTGATCCTGTTGGCTGGCGGCACTGCCCTGTTCGTCGGACGCACCAACCGGCGCCTGCGCGCCAGCCGCTCGCACATCGCGGAGCTGAACGCCACGCTGGAAGAGCGGGTCGGCAGCCGCACCGCCGAAGTGGAACGCCTGCTCGAGCGCGAGCGCTTCCTGCGCCGGGTGGTGGCAACCGTCGCCGACATCAACCAGATCCTGATCACCTCGGACAGCCGCGCGGAAATGCTCAAGGCCTGCTGCGACCGGCTGATCGCGGAAACCGGTTACCTGTTCGCCTGGGTCGGCCTGCTGCGCGACGGGACGCTCGAAGTGGCCGCCAAATCCTACGGGCCGGCGGAAATCCTGCGTCACTTCGCCAGCTGTCGCGACAAGGGCCCGAGCCGCGCGGCGCTCGCGGAAAACCGTACCGCGCTCGAGAGAGATCCGGCGCAAATCCTGCCCGAGCTGGCCGCGGCCGGCGTGCGCTCGATCGTCGCCCTGCCGCTGCGCCACGACGCCTACGCCGCGCCGATCGGCCAGCTGTGCGTTCTGAGCGGGCGCGGCGACGGCTTCGACAGCGAAGAAATCGCCATGCTCGAACAGCTGGCCGGCGACATCGGCTTCGCCATCCACGCCTTCCGCCAGCAGGCCGAGGCCCGGCGGCTCGAACAGGAACGCACCGCCAACTACGAGGCGACCATCCTTTCGCTGGTCGACATGATCGAAAAGCGCGACACCTACACGGCGGGCCACACGCGCCGCGTCGCGCAGTATTGCGAACTGATCGCGCGCCAGCTCGGCTGCGGCGCGGAGGAGATCGAAAAGCTCAAGCGCGCCGCCGTCGTTCATGACATCGGCAAGGTAGCGATTCCCGACGCCGTGCTGCTCAAGCCCGGCCTGCTGACGCCGCTCGAATACGAACTGATCAAGCAGCATGCCGAGGAGGGCTATCAGACCCTCAACCGCATCGACATGTACCGCGATCTGGCCGAAATCATGCACGCCCATCACGAGCGCGAGGACGGTTCGGGCTATCCGCGCGGTCTCAAGCGCGGGGAGATCCCGCGCCTCGCCCAGATCATGGCGGTGGCCGACAGCTTCGACGCGATGGTCAGCAACCGCATCTACCGGGCGCGCAAGGACGTCGCGACGGCGCTCGCGGAACTGCGCCAGCAGGCCGGCACGCGCTTCGCCGCCGACGTGGTGGCAGCCGCCTGCCTGGCGCTGCGCGACGTGGAGCCGCCCGCAGCCGCCGACCAGATGCCGAAGACGCCGCTCGAGCACCAGCGTTTCGCCTATTTCTTCGACGACCAGCTGACCGGCACCCACAACGCGAACTACCTGCAGATCATGCTGCACCAGGGTCTGCCGGAAACCCTGGCGCATGCCTATCTGGTCACGCTGCGCAACTTTTCCGGCCTCAACGATGAGATCGGCTGGGCGGCGGGCAATCAGGCGCTGGCGAGCTTTTCCCGCACGCTGATCGCCCTCTATCCGGAGGCCCTGGTGTTCCGCGTCATGGGCGACGACTTCGTGCTGCTCGCCCCCCGTCCCCTGGCGATCGACGGCAAGACCCTCAAATCCGCCACCGCGCTGGCCGAATCGGTCGTCGCGGTCGAAGTGCGCCACCTCGACCCGCACGCCGCGGCGGACCGCGCGGAACTGCTCAAGCTGCTGTAAACCTGCCGTCCCGCCGGCGCCGACTTGCGCCCGGCGCTCACGGCAGCAGGCGAATCTCGCGTTGCGGAAAGGGGATTGCGATGCCGGCCGCCTGGAACCCCCGCCAGATCGCCAGGTTGATGTCCGAGCGGATCGGCAGCGAGCCCTCCTCGGGGTCGGCGATCCAGAAGCCGAGTTCGAGGTTGATGCCCGAATCGGCGAAGGCGGCGACGAAGGCGCGCGGCGGCGGATCGGCCAGCACCCTGGGCTGGCTGCGCGCCGATTCGACCAGGATCTCCATCGCGCGCTCGAGATCGCTGCCGTAGGCGACCTGGACCTGCGTGGCGATACGCACCTTCGGGTCGCTGAAAGTCTCGTTGGTGATCGCCGAGCTGACCAGCAGTTCGTTCGGCACGATCATCTCGGCGCCGGTGAGCCCGCGCAGCAGGGTGAAGCGCGTGGTGATCTGGGTCACCACGCCGCGCATGTTAGCCACTTCGATCAGGTTGCCGATGCGGATCGAGCGGTCGAGCAGGATGATGAAGCCCGAAATGTAGTTGGCGGCGATGCGCTGCAGGCCGAGACCGAGGCCGACGCCGAGGGCGCCGCCGAACACCGAGAGGGCGGTCAGGTCGATGCCGACCAGCGGCAGGCCGACCAGCACCGCGACCAGGATCAGCAGGGCGCGCAGCAGGCGCGCGAAAACCAGCCGCAGGTTGTTGTCGATGCCCTCGGCCCGCAACAGGCGCATCTCGAGCAGGCCGCCGATCCACAGCGCGACGAGCAGCGTCGCCAGCACCGCGCCGATCCCCTGCAGGATCAGCCACAGATTGAGATGTTCCTTGCCGAGCGGCAAACGCACGCTCTCCAGCGCGGCGATCGCGTCCGGCAGCAGGCCGAGGATGTGCAGGGCCACGATGCTCCAGGCCAGGAAGGCAAAACTGCGCTCGAAGCCCACCAGCCACGGGGCGCTGCCATGGAAGCTCTGGCGCACGACGAACATCACCATGCGGATCGCAAGCAGCGAGGCCAGCAGCGGAATCGCCAGGGACAACAGATTGACGCTGTGCCATTGGGCGAGAAGCGGCCGGGCCGCCGCCACCAGCAACAGCATGACCAGGGGCAGCCCGATGCGCTTCAGGCCGCGCCGGCCCAGGGTGCGCGCGCGGCTTTCGGCATCGGCCGGCGCGTAGCGCCGCATCAGCCAGCGGTCGAACGCCCAGGCGAGGGCAAAACAGGCGCACAGGACGCCGATCTGCCAGAGCACGGCCGGCTGCTGCAGATCCCGCCACAGGTCGTACAGCAGGCCGCCGCCGAAGCTCATCGGCTCGCCCTCCCGGCGCTCCCCGCCACGCGGCGGAACCCGCCGGATGCCGGTGCGCGCAACCGCACGGCCGCGGGCTTCATGCCGCGCGCTCCAGCGCCGCGGCATAAAAGCCGTCGGTGCCATGCACATGCGGCAACAGGCGCAGGTCGGCGGCTGCCGCATCGATGACGATATCCTGGGCCGCCAGCAGCGCGCCGGCCGGCCGGCGCGCGAAGGCCGGCTGTCCGGCCAGGAAGGCATCGACGATCGCCTCGTTTTCCTCCGCCAGCAGGCTGCAGGTGGCATACACCAGCCGCCCGCCGGGCTGGACGAGTTTCGCTGCGGCGGCGAGGATCGCCGTCTGCTTGACCGTCAGATCGGCGACGCTTTCCGGCGTCTGCCGCCATTTCAGGTCGGGATTGCGCCGCAGCGTGCCGAGGCCGGAACAGGGCGCATCCACCAGCACGCGGCGGCACTTGCCGGCGAGGCGCTTGACATGCGCGTCGTTCTCGTGGGCGATCGCCGCCGGATGGACGTTCGACAGGCCGGAGCGGGCCAGACGCGGCCTGAGCTTCGCCAGCCGGCCGGCCGACACGTCGAAGGCGTAGAGCCGGCCCGTCGAGCGCATCAATGCGCCCAGCTGCAGGGTCTTGCCGCCGGCGCCGGCGCAGAAATCGACCACCATCTCGCCGCGTTTGGGGGCGAGCAGATGGGCGAGCAGCTGGCTGCCCTCGTCCTGCACCTCGATGCTGCCGTCGAGAAACAGGGGATGCCTGGCGAGGGAAGGCTTGCCGGCAAGGCGGATGCCGTCGGGAGCCAGAGGACAGGCCGCCGCGGCGATGCCATCCCGCGCCAGGCAGGCCAGCACTTCCGTGCGCCGGGCTTTCAGGGTATTCACGCGCAGGTCGAGCGGCGCAGGCTGGTTGAGCGCGCGGGCGAGCGCCAGCAGTTCCGTTTCCGGCATCGGTGCGGACAGGCGCTCGACCAGCCAGTCGGGCAGGTCGGCCTGCTCGGCCAGCGTCGGCGCGGATTCCGGCCTGGCCTTGAGTTCGGCCAGCCAGACCGCGTCGCGTTTCGACAGGGCGGCTTCGAGCATGCGCTGGCTGACGCCGCAGTGGCGCACCAGGGCGGCCAGCACCAGCCGTTTGGCATCGGCCCCTGCGCCGATCCAGGCGGCCAGCGAACGCTTGCGCCGCAGCACCGCGTAGGCGGTTTCGGCAACGAAGGCGCGTTCGCGCGGGCCGCAGCGCCGCGCGCGGAAGAAGGCCGACAGCACCGCATCCGCCGGCTGGCGGAACTGCAGCAGATGTTCTGCAGCCTCGATCGCCAGGGCGATCAAACCCGCCGACGGCGCGTTCATGGCCCGGCCCCGGTTTCGATGGCGACGGCGACCTGCTCGATCACCTCGCCGTCGCGGTCGCGGTGGCGGATTTTCACGGGCAGGCGCGTCGTCGCGTCGAGCCAGATCTCCGTGACATCCTTCCCGGTCCGGCCGTCGATCCTGAAATGGCGCACCGTGCGCGCGCCCAGCGGCGTGTCGAGCGCGAGCTCGGCGCTCGCGGCGACATCATGGAGGGCGACCTTGCGCACCGTGGCGACCGCGAGCACAGACCGCGGCGCACCGGCGGGCAGCGCGCCGACATGGTGGAAGAGCGAGAGCAGATCCTGGGCGCCGGCCGCGACGGGAACCGCGCTGCCGTCGGCGAGCACCACTTGGCCCCGTTGCGGATCGAAACGGATGCTCTCCGCGTCCTTGCCCGTGCGCCGGGTCGCGAATTCGAGCGGGCGCAGACCGGCGGCATCGAGGCTGCCGCGGCTTTCCTGCACCATCCGCACCGGGCGGAACAGTGCGGCGAGCCCGGTCGTCTCGGTGATGCCCTGCAGACGGTAGCGCTTGCCGTCGTGCTCCCAGCGCTGTTCGCTGCGTCCGATGACGAAGCCGTCGGCGCCGCGTATCACGCGATAGACGATGCGGCCGCTGCGCGGCCAGCGCTCGGCGAACCCCGGCTCGGGCCGTTGCGGCGGCGCGAATGCCTGCGGGGCATCGAGGTGCGCCACCTGGACGGCCGCATCGAAGGAAGGGAGCGCGCCGCAGTGCAGGGCCGAACCGAGCGCGCAGGCCAGCCAGAGCGACATCAGCGCTCCATCTGCGCCGGCACGCGCAGGGCGAGCGTGGCGGGCGTGGTCTCGTCGCGCCACACCACGCGGCCTTGCTCCAGGAGGCAGCGTCCCTCGAGCAAGCCGCGCGCGGCCTGCGGATAGACGAGGTGTTCCTGGGCCAGGACGCGCGCCGCCAGCGCCTCGGCCGTATCGCCGGGCAGCACGGGCACGGCGGCCTGGACGACGATCGGCCCGCAGTCGAGGGCCGCCGTGACGAAATGGACGGTGCAGCCATGCACGCGCACCCCGGCGGCGAGTGCGGCTTCGTGGGTATGCAGCCCGGGAAAGGCCGGCAGCAGCGAGGGATGGATATTCACCAGGCGGCCGGCGAAGCGGCGCACGAAAGGCTCGGTCAGCACGCGCATGAAGCCGGCCAGCAGCACCAGCCCGCCGCCGCGCCGTTCGATTTCGTCGGCGAGCGCCGCGTCGAACGATGCGCGCGAGGGGAACGCCCGATGATCGACCACGGCGGTCGGCAGGCCGCGCGCGGCGGCCCAGGCCAGGCCGGCGGCGTCGGGCCGGTTGCCGATGACGCCCGCGCAGGTGCCGGGCAGGCCGGCTTCGATCAGCGCCTGCATGTTGCTGCCGCGGCCGGAGATGAGGATGACGTAGGACTTCATGGGCGCAGTTTACCCCACCCCTATAATGCCTCCATGCCGCGCATACACGCCCTGCCCGACCTCCTGATCAGCCAGATCGCCGCCGGCGAAGTGGTCGAGCGGCCGGCTTCGGTGCTCAAGGAACTGATCGAGAACAGCCTCGACGCCG
>CAZZFN010000022.1:0-22595 GCA_964653505.1 uncultured Methyloversatilis sp. | reverse complement strand
CGCGCGGCCTGGTTGATGGTGTCGCCGAGCACGACGAACTCGACGCTGGTCGGCGCCTGGTAGGTGCCGAGCCATTCCTGGCCCTCGTTGATGCCGGTGTTGAGGTAGAGCTCGTTGAACCACTGCTTGCGGATCTGCCAGGCCTTCGAGAGGCGCTGGATCTCCTGACGTATCTCCATGGCGCAGTCGAGCGCATTCGCCAGGTAGTGGCTGTCGGGCTGGGGGAAAAAGTAATACATCATGCCGTCGCCGACGTGCTTGCCGTAGGTGCCCTTGTACTTGCGGAAGGTGGGCGCCAGCGTGCGCCAGATCTCGTTGATCAGTTCGAAATACTCTTCCGGCGGCAGTTCCGAACAGATCTTCGTCGAACCCTGCAGGTCGGCGACCAGCACCGCGAGATCGGTGAGCACCGGCAGGCGCTTTCTGAGCAGGCTGCGGATGACTTCGTCGCGGCGGGCGAGCAGGGTGAGCATCTCTTCGGACGGAGAGGCTTCGGGAATCAGGACGACGAAGATGCCTTCGCGGAAGAACGAGGCGAAGGCGGTGTGGAAGCGCTCCTTCCCGCCGCCGGCTTCCGGCAGCAGGACGGTCGACTGGATCACCGGCTGGGCCGGCGCCGGGTCGGTTTCGAGGTAGGCCGCCTGCAGGCGGGCATAGGTGACCGGATCGAGGCCGCGGCACAGGTTGCCGAAACACTCCGGTCCGAGACGGGACTTGGCGATGCCGATGTGGAAGTGGAGCAGGCTGCCCCACTCGTTGCGGCCGACCGGCAGCAGGCGGAACAGGTTGCGCTGCTCGCTGGTGTGCGGCAGTTCGAGATGATCGTCGAACAGGACATGCCGTGCCGGCGGGTTGATCCACATCAGCTCGAAACTCGTGTTGATCATGTAGGCCGGGTGGCCGATCTGGTCGAGCGTGAGATGCAGGGGCGGGTCCTGCGGCACGGCAACCGCCTTCGCCGGCGCCGGGCGGGGCGATGCGCCGTTGAGACGGTCGATGATCTGGGTCATGCTGAGCCCCTCCTGCTTCAGGCGGCGCACCTCGTCGAGACGGGCGGAATCCGGAACCGGCTTCATGATGTAGGCTGACTGGCCATGGCGATACCCGCGCGGTGCAGTGACAATGGGACAATGGCGATAACGGCGGCAGTGGCGACAATGGTGACGATGGTGACGATGGGCGCTATCGTAAGGCAAATAGCGCGCTCATTTTAAGTCTTTTTTGAGTTTATTTTCGCAACCTGTTGTTTTAACGCACATGTATCCTCAGCGATCCAAATCGCGGGCAGCTGGGTTATGCTTTCCCGCATTCGACATCCTATCCCGTTGAAATCATGAGACAACTTCTCCCCATCGCCCGCACGGGCGCCAGCGAGCTCGCCCTGCATGCCGCCCTCGCCAATCGTCACGGTCTGGTCACCGGCGCGACCGGCACAGGCAAGACCGTGACCCTGCAGCGCCTGACCGAACAATTTTCGGCCATCGGCGTGCCGGTGTTCCTGGCCGACGTCAAGGGCGACCTATCGGGCATCGGCGCCGCCGGCACGGCGTCGGAAAAGCTGCAGAAGCGGCTCGACCTGCTGGGCATCGCCGACTGGCAGCCCCGGGCGTATCCGGTGGCGTTCTGGGATGTCTTCGGTGCGTCCGGTCACCCGGTGCGCGCCACGATCTCCGACATGGGCCCGCTGCTGCTGGCGCGCCTGCTCGGTCTCAACGAAACGCAGGGAGGCGTGCTGCAGATCGTCTTCCGCGTCGCCGACGACGCCGGGCTGCTGCTGCTCGACCTCAAGGACCTGCGCGCCATGGTGCAGCATGTCGGCGACAACGCGGCGCAGTTCAAGACCCAGTATGGCAACGTCTCGGCCGCCAGCATCGGCGCGATCCAGCGCGGCCTGCTGACGCTCGAGGAGCAGGGCGGCGACCGGTTCTTCGGCGAACCGATGCTCGACATCGCCGACCTGATGCAGGCGCAGGACGGACGCGGCGTGGTGAACATCCTCGCCGCCGACAAGCTGATGAACTCGCCCAAACTTTACGCCACCTTCCTGCTCTGGCTGCTGGCGGAACTCTTCGAACAGCTGCCCGAAGCCGGCGATCTCGACAAGCCGAAGCTGGTGTTCTTCTTCGACGAGGCCCACCTGCTGTTCGACGAGGCGCCGCCCGCGCTGATCGACAAGGTCGAGCAGGTGGTGCGGCTGATCCGCTCCAAGGGCGTCGGCGTCTATTTCGTCACGCAGAACCCGCTCGACGTGCCGGACAAGGTGCTCGGCCAGCTCGGCAACCGCGTGCAGCACGCGCTGCGCGCCTTCACGCCGCGCGACCAGAAGGCCGTCAAGGCCGCGGCCGAGACGATGCGCGCCAATCCGACCTTCGATGCCGCGCGCGTCATCACCGAACTGGCCGTCGGCGAGGCGCTGGTGTCCTTCCTCGACGAGAAGGGGCGGCCGCACGTGGTGGAGCGCGCCTACGTGCTGCCGCCGTCCTCGCGCATCGGGCCGCTGACGCCGGACGAGCGCCAGCAGGCGATCCGGTCGTCGGTGCTGTTCGGCCACTACGAGAAGACGGTGGACCGGGAGTCGGCCTACGAACAGCTGGCCGCCCGGGTTGCCGAGGCGAAAGTCGGCGCCGACGGGACGGCGCCCGCGGCCGGCGGCGGGCTGCTGGGCGATGTCCTGTTCGGGCGCAACGGGCCGCGCGGCGGGCGCACCGACGGTTTGGCGCAGACGATGGCGAAGACCGTGACACGCACCATCGCCAGCCAGGTCGGCCGCGAGATCGTGCGCGGCGTGCTGGGGTCCCTCCTCGGCCGGCGGCGCTAGCCCGCGACGATGCTCGGCGGCAGGCTGGATACCGTCGGCGCCGGCATGTTACCCTCGCGCCGGGCGCACGGAGAAATGCCCCACGGAGTCGAGCCATGAAGAACAAATGGGCAGCACGGCTGCTGCTGGCCGGCCTGCTGGCCGGATCGGCCGCGGCAGAGACGGCAGCGAGCGAATCCCCGTTTTCCCTGCGCGGATTCGGCACGATCGGCCTGGCCAGGTCCTCCTCCGGGCATGCCGAATTCGTGCGCGACCTGTCCCAGCCGGTCGGCATCGGGGGCGGGCAATGGTCGGGGCGCATCGACAGCATCCTGGGCCTGCAGGCGAACTGGCAGGCGACGCGGGAGGTCGAGCTGGTCGGCCAGGCGGTCAGCCGCCTCCGCTACGACCGCAGCCACGACCCGGAGGTGATGTGGGCGTTCGCCAAGTGGGAGCCCGATCCGCGCGTGGCGCTGCGTGCCGGCCGCATCGGCGCCGACTTCATGATGCTGGCCGATTCCCGTCTGGTCGGTTATTCCTACCTGCCGGTGCGTCCGCCGCCGGACTTCTTCGGGCCGCTGTTCTTTTCCCATTTCGACGGCGCCGACGCGAGCGTCGCCGTGCCGCTGGGCCGGGGCGTGCTGCGCGGCAAGGCGTTCGGCGGCTGGACGCGGGAGAAAAGCGCCGGCGACCTCGGCATCTGGGACACGAGCGGTTCCGCGCTGGGCGGCGTGGTGGTCGATTACCTGCAGGGCGCCTGGCAATTCAGGCTCAATGCGGCGCGCATCGAATTCGCCGCCGACATGAATGTCGATTTCCTGCGTCAGCCGCTGTCTTCGGCCGGCTTTCACGAGGCGGCCCGCTCGCTCGGCACCGCCGGCACCGCTGCGCGCTTTCTCGCCCTGGGCGCGGTCTATGATGCGGGGCCGCTGCAGGCCCAGGCCATGCTCAACCGCATCCGCAACGAATCGGCATCCTTTCAGGATTCGCACGCCGGCTACCTGCTGATCGGCTACCGCGTGCGGCGGCTCACCCCCTTCCTCGGTGCGTCGTGGTGGAAGACCCGGGGCGACGAGGGCTTGCCGGCCATTGCCGATCCCGCCCTGGGGGCCGCCTACCGGCGGTTCGTCGCCGGCTCGCAGGTCGACCGCGCGACCTACAGCCTGGGCGTGCGCTACGACATCGGCCGCAATCTGGCGGCAAAGCTCCAGTGGGACGCGGTGCGCGCCACCCGGGACACCGTGTTTTCGGTGCGCAATCCGTCCCCCGCCTGGGATGGCCGCACCGACGTGCTCAGCCTCGCCATCGATTTCGTCTTCTGAAGATGCGCGCGTCGCAATGGATTCTGCTGCTCTGGCTTGCCGCAGCGCCGGCGCTGGCGCAGGCCGGTCTGGTGCTGGTCGCCCATCCGCACAGCGGCATCGAGCGGCTGACGCGCGACGAGGCGATCAACATCTATCTGGGGCGCTATCGCCTGCTCGCCTCCGGCGTGGCCGCCGAACCGCTCGATCATCCCGTCCATGCCGAGGCGCGCCACCGCTTTTACCGCGCCCTGGTCAATAAAACGCCGGCCGAGATCAATGCCTACTGGGCCAGGCTGATCTTTTCGGGCAAGACGCGGCCGCCCCGGGTGGTCGACAGCGTCGAGCGCATGCTGCACCTGGTCGCCACCCGTCCGGGGGCGCTGGCCTATGTGGAGCGCTCCCAGGTCGATGCGCGCGTGAAGATCGTCTTCGAGCTGGAGGAATGACGTGGACGGCAAGGTGGGCTGGCGGCACGGCATCCTCGCGCGCAGTCTCCTGACGGTGCTGGCCGCAGCCTTGCTGGTGGGCGCCGTGTCGACCTATGGCGTCGGCCGCATCGTCGGCGAAAAGGCGCATGACCTGGCCCTGACCCGCCTGGGCGAACTGGTGGACACCGTCGAGCGCACCGCGAGCATCGCCTGCTTCGTCGTCGACGAACAACTGGCCCGGGAGGTCGCCGAGGGCCTGCTGCGCAACAGCGAGGTGCGGCGCGTGACGATCCGCAGCGGCGAACGGGAACTGGCGAGCGCCGAACGCGCGCCGCGGCCGGCGGGTGCGGAACGGGGCGCCGCGCGCGTCCGGGTGGTCGATCGGGTGCTGCATTCCCCCTTCAACCCTGCCGAAAGGGTCGGCTCGATCCACCTCGAGGCGGATGCCGAGGCGATCGATGCCTGGGCGCGCAGCAATACCCGGAATGTGAGCCTGCTGCTGGCCGGGGAGACCGTTCTGGTGGTCGGCGCCGCGATCGCCGCCCTGTTGTTCTTCGTGTTGCGGCCGATCAAGGAGACCTCGGACCGCCTGCACCGCCTCGACGCCGCCGGCGGCGAGCGTCTTGCCGTGCCGCACGGGCACGCGCGCACCGAGGTGGGACGCCTGGTCGGCGACATCAACCAGCTGGCCGGGCGCCTGGTCGCCACCCTCGAGCAGGAGCGCATGTTGAGAAACCGGCAGGAGATCGACCGGCGCAAATACCAGGATCTGTTCGACAATGCCAGCTCGGGGATATTCGTCGCCGACCGCAGCGGCGCCATCGATTCCTGCAACCGGGCGTTCATCGCATTGACCGGGCTGCCCGACCAGGCGGAGCGGTTCCGGCGACTGACCGACGCGCACTGGCAGGATCCGGGCAAGCTGCTGGCGATGATCGGCGCCGCCCTGGATGCCGGGCAGGGAGTTTTCGACGACGACTTCCTGCTCCATGACCGCCGGGGCGACGGGCGCTGGCTGCGCGTCACCATCGTGCCCCCGGGCGACGGCAGCGTGCAGGGCACGGTCGCCGACGTGACGCAGCGCAAGCGCGCGGAGCTGTCCGCCCGCCTGCTGGCGGTGACCGACGCGCTGACCGGCTTTGCCAACCGGACCGGCCTGCACCGCATGTTCGCCGATTTGCGGCCGGACGATCGACCGTTCGCGCTGGTGCTGGTCGACATCGACGCCTTCAAGCAGATCAACGACGCCCTCGGATTCGAGGTGGGCGACGCATTGCTGTCCGGGGTTGCGGCGCGCCTGCGCGAGGCGCTGGCAAGCGGGGACCAGATCGCCCGCATCGGCAGCGACGAGTTCGCTCTGGTATTCGGCGGGGAAACCGATCGGCAGGCGGTCGCCGCCCGCGTCGAGCGCCTGGCCGCCCGCCTGGCCCAGCCCTATGCCATCGCGGCGCGGGATGCCCGGGCGCCGCTGGCCGTCGGCGCCAGCATGGGCGTGGCGCGGTTTCCGCACGATGGCAGCGACATCCAGCAGCTGCTGCGCGCCGCCGAGCTGGCGCTGCACAGCGCCCGCAGCGCCGGCGGATGCGTTTGCCGGTTCTACGAGCCCGCGTTGCAGGCGGCGGCGGAGCACCGGCGCCGCCTCGAAGACGACCTGCGCGCCGCGGTCGCCGGGGGCGAACTACAGCTCGCCTTCCAGCCCATCGTCGATCTGCGCTGCGGCCGGGTGGCGGGCGCCGAAGCCCTGCTGCGCTGGCCGCATCCGGGGCGCGGATTCGTCCCGCCCGATGTGTTCGTCCCGCTCGCGGAAGAAATCGGCCTGATCGGCGCCATCGGCCTGTGGGTGCTCGACGGCGCCTGTCGCCATGCGGCGCAGTGGCGTCGCGGCGGGCTCGACATCTATGTGTCGGTGAATGTCTCGGCGCGCCAGATTCCGGACCCGCTGCCGCCGGCGGTGGCGCTCGACATCCTCGGCCGCCATGGCCTGCCGCCCGAAGCGCTCGTCGTCGAGATCACCGAAGGCGCGCTGATGGGCAACGTCGCGGTCGCCCAGGCCTGGATCGAGAGCCTGCGCACGGCCGGCGTGCGGGTCTATCTGGACGATTTCGGCACCGGCTATTCCTCGCTCTCCTACCTGAAACGCTTCCCGCTCGACAGCGTGAAGATCGACAAGTCCTTCGTGCGCGACCTATGCGTCGACGCCGGCGACCATGCCCTCGTCACGGCCATCGTCACCATGGCGCGCAGCCTCGGACTGAACGTGGTCGCCGAGGGCGTGGAGGACGCGCGCCAGCTCGAGGCGTTGCGCGCCCTGGATTGCGGTTTCGGACAGGGGTATCATTTCTCCCGCCCGGTCGCCGCGGCGGAATTCGCCGCGACGGCCCTGCGCATCGACGGCGGCGCGTCCGCCGCGGGGCTTGCGAAGGACCGGGCATGACCTGTCTGCGCTTTCCTGGCCGTCCGGCCGGCGCCGACTTTTTCGTGCAATTTTCCTGGGCGCGGATGGAAACGATGAAAAAAGGATCGCCGGCCGCGGCGTGGTTGCTGGCCCTCGCCTGCTCCGGCGCCGGGGCGACGGCGGGCGAACCGACCGAGCGGGACTACTTCGCCGAGCTGCCGACCGTGCTGACGGTGACCCGGCTCGCCCAGCCGCTGCGCGAGACGCCGGGCGCTGTGACGGTGATCGACCGCGACGTCATCCGCCGTTCCGGCGCACGCGAGCTGGCCGATGTGCTGCGGCTGGTTCCCGGCTATCTGACCGGCGGCTACAACGGGGCCAATCCCACGGCGGCCTATCACGCCCCGCTCGACGATTTCGGCGTCCGCAACCTGGTGCTGATCGACGGCCGGCCGGTATATTCGGCCTACTACCTGGGCGGCACCGCGCGCGGCATGATGGGCGTGCTGCTGGAAGACATCGAGCGCATCGAGGTGCTGCGCGGCTCGAACTCGGCGGCCTACGGCGCCAACGCGATGTTCGGCGTCATCAACATCGTCATGCGCGATGCCGCAGACACGCACGGCGCGGAAGCTGCCGCGACCCGCGGCGCGGGCGGCATCGACGACCGCTACGCGCGTCTCGGCTGGGGCGGCGCGGCCGCGAGCTTCCGGCTTTCCGCCGGCCGGCGCAGCGACAGCGGCTATGGCGGGGCTCACGACGACAAGACGGTCGACCAACTGCATGTGCGCGCCGACCTGCGGCCCGCGACCGACCAGGAACTGACGCTTTCCGCCGGCGTGGTCGACCTATCCAGCGGGGAAGGTTTCGCCAGAAACCCCGGCAACCCGGAACGCACCGCCGCCTGGCGCAACATCCACCTCGACGGCCAGTGGCGACGGCAGGTCTCCGCGACCGCGGCCCTCAGGCTGACGGCCAGCTACGACGAGGAAACCCTGCGGGATGCCTTCGTCTATGCGCCCGATCCCACCGTCGTGGTGAGCTCCAGCGGCAAGGGCCGGCGCTTCAACCTGGAGTTCCAGCACCAGGTGGGGCTGGCCGAGAACCTGCGCGCCGTCTGGGGGGCGGGCTACAAACACGAGGACGTGGTCTCGCAGCCCCTCTATCACACCGCCAGCCCGGTGGCCCTGCATGAGGAGCGGCTGTTCGGCAATCTGGAATGGCGCATCCATCCCCAATGGCTGATCAATGCCGGCGGATTCGCCGCCCGGCACAGCCGGGCGGGCGGTTATTTCTCGCCGCGCCTGATGGCGAATTTCCTCGTCGCGCCCGATCACGCCCTGCGCTTCGGCCTGACCGAATCCACGCGCACGCCGACCCTGTTCGAGCTGGCCGGCGACGTGCGCCTTTACTCGAGGAATCCGAATCCCCTCACCAACCCGGTGTACTGGCGCTATGCGGCGCTGGGGGTGCCCTATCGACCCTTCGAGTCGAGCGGGCAGGTCGATGCGGAAGCCCTGCGCGCGGTCGAGATGGGCTATTTCGGCAATCTGCGCGACTGGCGCATGATGCTCGACGTGCGCTTGTTCGACGAGCGCATGACCCGGCGGATCGTCACCCAGGCGCGTTCTGCCGCCGAGGTGCTGGCGGGCAGGGGGATCATGGACTTCGTCAACGCGGGCGGGTTGGTTGTCGCCGGGCTGGAATACCAGCTGCGCTGGAAACCTGTCGACGGCGCGGAACTCTGGCTCAACCAGGCGTTCCAGCGCACCCGCTGGGACAACGGACTGGACGGCCCCTTCGCGCCCGCCAACGCCACCACCCTGGCGTGGTTCCAGAAACTGCCGCAGGGATTCGACTTCGCCGCCATCTTCCAGGCGCTGGGGTCCCTGTCGTGGCAGAAACGGGCAGACGCCCTGCCCGGGCGCCAGCGGCTCGACCTGCGCCTGGCGAAGCGCTTCCTGCTGGGCGGCACGCGCGGCGAAGCCGCCCTCGCGGTGCAGGCCGCCAACGGCAGCCAGCCGGCCTACCAGGGCGATACCGGTTTCGTTCTGGAACGCCGCGCCTTCGCCACCCTGCGTTTCGAGCTCTGACCATGCTGCGCTTGTTCCGCCACTGCACCCTCGCTTGCCTCGTCTATATGACTTTGGTATTAGAGGTGGCGGCCGCCCCGCGCATCTGGGTGGTGCAGGCGGAAGAGGGCGGCGCGCAGGTCGAGGCGGCGGCGGTGCTCGAAGGGGAACTGGCGACCGCCTTCAAGCTCGAAATCGGTCACTGGCGCGAAATGTTCGGCGGGCGCGGCGAGCCGCCCGAGCTGATCGTCGCTGTCGGCGTCGCCGCTCTCGACGGCGCGCTCGAGAGTCTCGGCAAGCGTGGCGATGCCTGGGCGCGCGTTCCCCTGCTGGCGATCATGACGCCCCAGGCGGTGTTCGAGGCGCGCCGGGCCGCGCCTGCCGTCGGGCAGCGGCAATTTTCCGCCGCCCTGATCGACCAGCCGCTCGGCCGCCAACTCGCGCTGATCCAGCGCGTCCTGCCTCAGCATCGGCGCGTCGGCGTCCTCTCCGGCCCCCGCACCCGGCCGCTCCTCGGTGCGCTCGAGAAGGAGGGCATGGCGCGCGGACTCGGCCTGCGCGCCAGCCAGCCGGTAAATGCTGCCGAGGACATCTACCCGGCGCTCAGGCAGGCGCTCGACGAATCCGAGGTCATCCTCGCGCTGCCCGATCCGCTCATCTACAACAGCGCTACCCTGCAGAACATCCTGCTGACCACCTACCGCGCGCGTACGCCGCTGGTCGCCTTTTCGCCCGCGTATGTCAAGGCGGGCGCGACGCTGGCGGTCTATTCGACGCCGGCCCAGCTGGCGCGCGGCGCTGCCGCCATGGTGCGCCAATGGCGCGCCGGGCGAGTGTTGCCGCCGCCGCAAAGTCCCCGGGAATTCGAGGTGGCGGCGAACGAGCGCGTGGCGGCCTCGCTCGGTTTGACCATCGACGCCCCCGCCGCGATAGCTGCCGACCTGCGCCGCCAGGAGGGGGAGAAATGATTCCCGCAAGCCTGGGCGTGCGCGGTCGCCTGATGCTGAGCGCGGTGCTGCCGGCCGTCCTCATGGTGGCGATCCTGGCGGCGACCTTCCTGAACCACTTCGACGACAGCATGGAGCGCAGCTTCGAGGAGCGCAGCCTGGCCATCGCGCGCCAGATCGGCGCAACCTCGGAGTACGCCATTTTCAGCGGCAGTCTCGATATCCTGAACCGCATCGCCGAGGGCACGCGCCAGGCCGATCCGGCCATCCTGGCCGTGAGCGTCATGGACCGCCACGGCCGCGTCATCGTGCATTCCGGCGCGCCGCTCCGCCATCGGCTGTCGCCCGCCAGCGACGTGCAGATCCACAACAGCCGGGATGCCATGATCCTGCAGATGCCGATTGTCGCCGCCGCGCTGCTGTTGAGGGATGAAAACGACGCCTGGCATGCCGGCAGGGGAGGCGTCCGTCCGCCTGCGGCGAGCGGACATGTGCGCGTCGAGATTTCGCGCGCCGAGCTGGTCGCGCGCAAGCGCGAGATGGTGAAAATCACCCTGGCGGTCATGCTGGGCGGCATGCTGCTGTCCGGCTGGCTTGCCCTGCGTATGGCGGGAAACGTCCTGACCTCGCTCGATACCGCCCAGAGGGAGCTGCGCCGCCAGAAGGAATATGCCGAGCTGCTCGCGCGCACCGACGCGCTGACCGGGCTGGCGAACCGGCGCGCCTTCGACGAGACTGCGGAGCAGGAGGTGCAGCGCGCCCTGCGCTACAACACTCCGCTGGCGCTCGTGCTGGCCGACATCGACCGGTTCAAGGCGATCAACGACCGTCACGGCCATGACCTCGGCGACCGGGTTCTGCAGCATTTTGCCCAGATCCTGTCGCACTCGGTGCGCAGCATCGACCTGGTGGGACGTTGGGGCGGGGAGGAGTTCGCCATCCTGATGCCGGGCGCCGACCTCGAAGAGGCGATACGGGTGGCCGAGCGCATGCGCCAGGCGGTGAAGCTCGCCGAGCCGCCGCTCGGCGAGCAGGCGTGCGCCTATACCGCCAGTTTCGGGGTCGCCGCATTCCGCGCCGAGACGCCGACGGTGGCTTCCCTGCTCGGCCAGGCCGATGCGGCGCTCTATCGGGCCAAGGCGAACGGGCGCGACCGGGTCGAGCGGGGGTGACGCGCGCGGTTGCGCGCGTTCCGCTACGGCAATTTCAGGCGGCGGACGATCTCCAGCGCCAGGGCGGACTGGTTGAGCGTGTAGAAGTGCAGGCCCGGCGCGCCCAGATCGACCAGCCGTTCGCACAGCCCGGTCGCCACATCGAGGCCGAAGGCGCGGATGGAGTCGGCATCGTCGCCGAAGCTCTCGAATTTCTTCCTCATCCAGCGCGGGATTTCGGCGCCGCTGGCGTCGGCGAAGCGGGCCAGCTTGCCGAAGCTGGCGATCGGCATGATGCCCGGCACGATCGGGATGTCGACGCCCAGGGCGCGCGTCGCATCCACGAAGTGGGCGTAGGCGTCGGCGTTGTAGAAGAACTGGGTGATCGCGCCGTCGGCGCCGGCCTCGACCTTGCGCTTGAACGCGAGCAGATCGTCGCGCGGGCTGTTCGCCTGCGGGTGCCATTCGGGGTAGGCGGCGACTTCGATATGGAAATGGTCGCCCGTTTCGGCGCGGACGAATTCGACCAGCTCGTTGGCGTAGCGGAACTCGCCGGCGTCGGCCATGCCCGAGGGCAGGTCGCCGCGCAAGGCGACCAGGCGGCGGATGCCGTGGTCGCGGTAGTCGCACAGGAGCTTGCGGATGCCCGCACGCGTCGAGCCGACGCAGGACAGGTGCGGCGCGGCGGCATGGCCCTCGGCGGCGATTTCCATGACGATGTCGAAGGTGCGTTCGCGCGTCGAGCCGCCGGCGCCGTAGGTGACGGAGAAGAAGGCCGGCTGGGCGGCGGCGAGGCGCGCGCGCGCCTCGCGCAGCTTGACGACGCCTTCGCCGGTTTGCGGCGGAAAGAACTCGAAGGAAATCTCGACCGGATGCGCGGCAGGCATGAACGGCCCCGTCAGTAACGGTAGTGATCCGTCTTGTACGGGCCGTGCTTC
Organism: uncultured Methyloversatilis sp.; assembly: GCA_964653505.1. GTDB lineage: Bacteria > Pseudomonadota > Gammaproteobacteria > Burkholderiales > Rhodocyclaceae > Sulfuricystis. Next base: position 10,563 of record CAZZFN010000022.1, on the reverse strand, counting down.
GGCACGCCGATGTAGGCGGCCTGCCGGTCGGTCAGCTCGGTCAGCTGGGCGTTGAGCTTCTTGAGCTGCAGGCGCGCCACCTTCTCGTCCAGATGCTTGGGCAGCGTATAGACGCCCACCGGGTAATCGGAGTTCTTGGTGAACAGCTCGATCTGCGCGATGGTCTGGTTGGCGAACGAGGACGACATCACGTAGCTCGGGTGGCCGGTCGCGCAGCCGAGGTTCACCAGGCGGCCCTTGGCTAGCAGGATGATGCGCTTGCCGTCGGGGAAGATGATGTGGTCGACCTGCGGCTTGATCTCCTCCCACGGATATTTTTCAATCGACGCGACGTCGATCTCGTTGTCGAAGTGGCCGATGTTGCAGACGATGGCCTGGTCCTTCATGCGCGCCATGTGCTCGTGGGTGATGACATGGTAGTTGCCGGTGGCGGTGACGAAGATGTCCGCCTTGTCGGCGGCGTAGTCCATGGTGACGACGCGGTAGCCTTCCATCGCCGCCTGCAGCGCGCAGATCGGGTCGATCTCGGTGATCCACACCTGGGCCGACAGCGCGCGCAGCGCCTGCGCCGAGCCCTTGCCGACGTCGCCGTAGCCGCAGACCACGGCGATCTTGCCGGCGACCATCACGTCGGTGGCGCGCTTGATGCCGTCGACCAGCGACTCGCGGCAGCCGTAGAGGTTGTCGAACTTCGACTTGGTGACCGAGTCATTGACGTTGATCGCCGGGATCTTCAGGTCGCCGCGCTCGTGCATCTGGTAGAGGCGGTGCACGCCGGTGGTGGTCTCCTCGGTGACGCCCTTGATCCGGGCGAGGCGGGTCGAGTACCAGGTCTTGTCGGTTGCGAGCTTGGCCTTGATCGCGGCGAAGAGGATGGTTTCCTCTTCCGAGGTCGGCTTCGCGAGAACCCCAATGTCCTTCTCGGCCTTGGCGCCGAGGTGCAGCAGCAGCGTGGCGTCGCCGCCGTCGTCGAGGATCATGTTGGAATAGCCGCCGTCCGGCCATTCGAAGATGCGGTGGGTGTACTCCCAGTAATCGGTCAGCGTCTCGCCCTTGACGGCGAAGACGGCGACGCCGTCCTTGGCGATGGCGGCGGCGGCGTGGTCCTGCGTCGAGAAGATGTTGCACGAGGCCCAACGCACCTGGGCGCCGAGCGCGGTGAGCGTCTCGATCAGCACGGCGGTCTGGATCGTCATGTGCAGCGAGCCGGCGATGCGCGCGCCCTTGAGCGGCTGGCTTTGCGCGTATTCCTCGCGGATCGCCATCAGGCCGGGCATCTCGGTCTCGGCGATCCTGATTTCCTTGCGGCCCCAGGCGGCGAGGCCCATGTCGGCGATTACATAGTCGTCGGCGTAGTCGGTCATGGCAAGTCTCCATTCACGTTAAATGAATGGGCGCCGTTACCATGAACCCGCGCAACGAGCCTGGCAGTGGGACCACTGCTGCAGCGCCCCTCGCCGCGCGTCGCGTCATTCTACAGTCCCGCGTCCGATCTCAGAGCGAGCGCCTTGTCGGTCGCCTCCCAGGTGAACTCCGGTTCGTCGCGGCCGAAGTGGCCATAGGCGGCGGTTTTCTCGTAGATCGGGCGCAGCAGATTGAGCATGTTGACGATGCCCTTCGGGCGCAGGTCGAAATGCTTCTTGACCAGCTCGGCGATGGTCGCGTCGGAGACCTTGCCGGTGCCGAAGGTGGTGACCCACACCGAGGTCGGCTGCGCCACGCCGATCGCGTAGGACACCTGCACCTGGCAGCGCGAGGCCAGGCCGGCGGCGACGATGTTCTTCGCCACGTAGCGGCCGGCATAGGCGGCCGAGCGGTCGACCTTGGACGGATCCTTGCCCGAGAAGGCGCCGCCGCCGTGCGGGCAGGCGCCGCCGTAGGTGTCGACGATGATCTTGCGGCCGGTCAGTCCGCAATCCCCCTGGGGCCCGCCGACGACGAAGCGGCCGGTCGGGTTGACCAGGTACTTGATCTCGCCCTTGACCAGTTCCTGCGGCAGCACCGGCTTGATGATCTCCTCGACGACCGCCGCGCGGATCGCTTCCAGGGTCATTTCCGGCGCGTGCTGGGTCGAGATGACGACGGTGTCGATGGCGTCCGGCCTGCCGTCGACGTAGCGCACGGTGACCTGCGACTTGGCGTCGGGACGCAGCCAGGGCAGGCGGCCATCCTTGCGCAGCATCGCCTGGCGCTCCATGAGTCGGTGCGCCAGCCAGATTGGCAGCGGCATCAGTACCGGCGTCTCGTCGCAGGCGTAGCCGAACATCAGGCCCTGATCGCCCGCGCCCTGATCCAGATTGTCGTCGTAGGCGGCATTGACGCCGCGGGCGATGTCGGGCGACTGCTTGTCGTAGGCCACCAGCACGGCGCAGCCCTTGTAGTCGATGCCGTAGTCGGTGTTGTCGTAGCCGATGCGCTTGATGGTGTTGCGCGCGACCTGCTGGTAGTCCACGTTGGCGCTGGTGGTGATCTCGCCGGCCAGCACCACGAGGCCGGTGTTGCACAAGGTCTCGGCGGCGACGCGCGAGTGCGCATCCTGGGCTAGGATGGCATCGAGGATGGCATCGGAAATCTGGTCGGCGACCTTGTCCGGATGGCCTTCCGAAACGGATTCCGAGGTGAACAGATACTGGCTGGACATCGATGGCTCCCATGCTCCCCGCTCGTCGGTCGTCGGACCGGCTCGGGGGATCGGAGCAGGCGACGCTTTAGCGGAATTTTTCTTTCGCCCCGCAAGTTGTCCTGTTAACTCGGCGAATGCGATAATTCTATCCTTTCGTGAGGGCGGGTCAAATTTCCATGCTCAGGGCAGGCGTGATCGGGGTCGGATACCTCGGGCGGTTCCACGCGCAGAAATATGCGGCGCTTGCCGGCGTCGAGCTGACCGGGGTGGCCGATGTCGGCGCGGCTGCGGCGCAGCGGGTGGCGGACGAGCTGGGGTGCGCGGCTTTTACCGATTTCCGCGACCTTCTCCCGCATGTCGATCTCGTCTCCATCGCCAGCACCACCGAGACCCACCACGCCATCGCCCAGGCCTGCCTCGAAGCGGGCAAACATGTGCTGGTGGAAAAGCCCATCGCCGTCACGGTGGCCGAGGCCGCATCGCTCGTGGCCGAGGCCCGTGCGCAGCATCTCCAACTCCAGGTGGGTCACATCGAGCGCTTCAGCCCCGTCTGGCGCGCCATCGAGGGACGCATCCATCGGCCCCTGTTCATCGAGGCGCACCGCATGGCCCCCTTCAAGCCGCGCGGCACCGACGTGTCGGTGGTGCTCGACCTGATGATCCACGACATCGACCTCGTGCTCGACAAGGTGGCCAGCCCCATCGCCGAGCTGCGCGCCAGCGGCGCGGCGGTGCTCACCGCGCGTACCGATATCGCCAATGCCCGCATCGAATTCGCCAACGGCTGCACCGCCAATCTCACCGCCAGCCGCGTGTCCCTGGGCACGCTGCGCAAGATGCGGGTGTTCCAGCCCGCAGGCTATCTGGCCATCGACTTTCAGGAACGCCGGGTGAGCGTCGGGCGCAAGGCCGAGCATCCGGCCGAGGGCGCAGCGCCCATCGTCGCCGAGACCATCGAGATACCGACCGGCGACGCGCTGATGGGCGAGGTTGCGGCCTTCGTCGAGGCGGTGCGCGGCGGCGGTCGGCCTGTGGTGGCGGGCGAAGACGGTCGGCGGGCGCTCGAAGTGGCCCTCGAGGTCAGCCGGCTGATCGAGGCGCGTCCGCAGTTGCGACGTTGAGGAAACAGCGATGAACATCCCCATGGTGAATCTGCAAGCCGAATACGCGCAGCTGCGCGCCGAGATCGAACCGGCGCTGCTGGACGCGCTGGCCGCCGCGCAATACATCAACGGCCCCAACGTCAAGGCCTTCGAATCCGAGGTTGCCGCCTACTGCGGCGTGCGTCACGCTATCGCTTGCGCCTCGGGCACCGATGCCTTGCTGCTGGCCTACCGCGCCTGCGGCATCGGCCCCGGCGACGAGGTCATCACCACGCCCTTCACCTTCGTCGCCACGGCCTCCACCGTGTGCATGACGGGGGCCCGCCCGGTCTTCGTGGACATCGACCCGCACAGCTTCAACCTCGACATCGACCAGGTGGCGGCCGCCATCACGCCCAGGACGCGGGCCATCGTGCCGGTGCATCTGTTCGGCCAGCCGGTGCACATGGCGCCGCTCGAGGCCTTGTGCCAGGCGCATGGCTTGCGGCTTATCGAGGATTTCGCCCAGAGTTTCGGCGCCGACTACGGCGGGCGCAAGTCCGGCGCCTATGGCGACATCGGCTGTACCTCCTTCTATCCCTCCAAAAACCTGGCGGCCTTCGGCGATGGCGGCCTGGTCGTCACCGACGACGATGCGCTCGCCGCCGAGCTGCGCGTGCTCGCGTCCCACGGCTCGCGGGTGCGCTACCACCACGACGTGCTGGGCTACAACAGCCGGCTCGACGAGCTGCAGGCGGCGATCTTGCGCGCCAAGCTGCGCCACATCGACGACTTCAACCGCCGCCGGCGCGCCCATGCTGCCGCCTACCATGCGGCGCTGGCCGGGCTGCCCGGCCTCGTCGTCCCCATCGAGGACGGCCACGGCCTGCACGTGTTCCACCAATACACCCTGCTCACCGACCGGCGCGAGGCCGTGCAGGCGGCCTTGAACGCCAAAGGCATCGCCAACGCGATCTACTACCCCGTGCCCCTGCACCGCCAGCCCATGTTCCAGACGCTGTGTGCGGGGCAGCGCCTGCCTGTGGCCGAGGATGTGGCCGCCCGCTGCCTGTCCCTGCCCATTTCTCCCCTGCTCGCGCCCGACGAGATCGGCCTCGTCGCCCAGACGATCCGCGCGGCCCTGGCATGATCCACCCCAGCGCCCTCATCGATGCGGATGCCCGCATCGCCCCCGAGGTCCAGGTCGGCCCCTACGCCGTGATCGAGGGCGACGTGGACATCGGCCCCCGTTGCCGCATCGCCGCCCATGCCGTCATCAAGCGCGGCACCCGCCTGGGCGGGGGCAGCCTCGTCTACGAACACGCCGTCATCGGCGGGGAGCCGCAGGACGTGAAATTCGACCCGGCCTGCGAGAGTTTCACCGTGATCGGCGCGGATTGCCGCATCCGCGAGGGGGTGACCATCCACCGCGGCTCGCGGCCGGGCAGCGCCACGCGGGTGGGCAATGGCTGCTTCCTGATGGCCTACACCCACATCGCCCATGACTGCGTCGTCGGCAACCAGGTCGTGATGGCCAATACCGCCGGGCTGGCCGGCGAGGTGACGGTGGCCGACCGGGCCTTCATCTCCGCCGCCGTGACCGTGCATCAGTTCTGCCGCATCGGCCGCAACGCGATGATCGGGCTGTCGGCCAAGGTGGTGCAAGACGCCCTGCCCTTTTGCATCACCGACGGCAACCCCGGCCGGGCGCGCGGTCTCAACCTCGTCGGCCTGCGCCGGTGCGGTTTCGCACCCCAGGAAATCCAGGCCCTCAAGTCGGCGTATCGCCTGCTCTATTCGGATGGCATCTCCCTGGCCGAGGCGCTGGTCCGCATGGAGAGCATGGATTCGCCGGCGGTGACCGAACTGAAGGCCTTCATCGCGGGCAGCCGCCGCGGGTTCGCCCATCCCCGTTGATGCCCGCGATCTTCCGGTGCGCGTTTCGCCTGCTCGCCCGGCTGCCCCTGCCGGTCCTCCACAACCTGGGCGCGCTGGCGGGCTGGCTGGCCTACCTCTGCTCGCCCACCTATCGCCGCCACCTGCGCGAGAACATCGCCCGGGCGGACTGTCGGACGGAGCGCCGGGCGGCCATCGCCGCAGCCGGCAAGACCCTCCTCGAACTGCCCTTCCTCTGGCTGCGACCGCAGGCGGAGATTGCGGCGCAGGTGGTGCGCGTGAGCGGCTGGGACATCGTGGAGTCGGCCTGGGCAGCCGGGCGGGGCATCCTGTTTCTCACGCCCCATCTGGGCTGCTTCGAGATTGCCGCCCAGTATTACGCCCGACAGCGCCCCATCGCCGTGCTCTACCGCCGGCCCAAGCAGGACTGGCTGGCCGACCTCATCGCAACCGGGCGCGGCGCGCATCTCACCCTGGCCCCGGCCGACCTGGGCGGTGTGCGCAAGCTCATGCGGGCGCTCAAATCGGGGGAGGCCGTGGGCATCCTGCCCGACCAGGCGCCGGGGGCCGGCGAGGGTGTGTGGGCGCCCTTTTTCGGCCGCCCCGCCTACACCATGACGCTCGCCCCGCGCCTGGCCCGCTCGGGCGCCGCGGTGATCCTCGCCTATGCCGAACGCCTGCCCTACGGCGCGGGCTATCACCTCAGGCTCTTTGCGCCGGCCGGGCCCGTCGACACGCCCGCCGACGTCAATCGGGAAATCGAGCGGCTCGTCCGGCTCTGCCCGGCGCAATACCTGTGGGGCTATAACCGCTACAAGCGCCCGGCCGGCGCCCCCCTCGCATGACCCGCCTCGCCCTGGCCCTGCTCTGGCTGGTGCATTTTCTGCCGATGAGGGGGCAGGCGGCCATCGGCCGTCTGCTCGGGCGCGTTCTCTACGCCGGGGTTGCCGAACGCCGGCAGGTCACGCTCACGAACCTGGGCCTGTGTTTTCCCGACCTGTCGGCCGCAGAAAAGTCGGCGCTGGCGCGACGGCACTTCGAGGCCTTCGGCCGCAGCTTCGTCGAGCACGGGTTCCTGTGGTGGGCGAGTCCCGCGCGCATCCGCCGGCATGTCCGTCTCCGGCACCCGGAGCGCCTGACTGCCCTCAAGGGCAGGCCGCTACTGCTGCTGGTGCCCCATTTCGTCGGGCTGGATGCGGCCTGGACGCGCCTGTCGATGGAGCACGACATGTCGGGTATCTACGCCAACCAGAAGAATCCGGTCTTCAATGCCGCGCTGCGCAAGGGCCGCGCGCGCTTTGGCCGACCGCTCATGCTCTCGCGGCAGGACGGTTCGCGTCGCGGCATCAAGGCGATCCTGTCGGGCTACCCGTTCTTCTACCTGCCGGACATGGACTACGGCGGGCGCGACTCGATCTTCGTGCCGTTTTTCGGTGTGCCGGCGGCCACCATCACCGGCCTCTCCCGACTGGCGCGACTGACCGGTGCGGCTGTCCTGCCGGTGATCGCCCGCATGACCGCGGAAGGTTATGAGATCGAGATCGGCGCGGCCTGGCAGGACTTTCCCGGCCCGAGCGTCGAGGACGATACGCGGCGCATGAATGCCTTCATCGAGGCGGAAATCCGGCGCTTCCCCGAGCAATACCTGTGGATGCACAAACGCTTCAAGACGCGCCCGCCGGGGGAAAAGCGGCCGTATTGAGCGCTTTTTGCCCAATGTCGGCCCCGGCGGGACGCTATATTCTCGAAAGATGAAGATCCGTTTCACGAAAATGCATGGCCTGGGCAACGATTTCGTCGTGATCGATGCCGTGCGTCAATCATTTGCGCCCACTCCTGCACAGGCGAAGTGGCTGGCCGACCGCCATTTCGGTATCGGCTGCGACCAGATTCTGGTCGTCGAGCCGTCGCGCGTCGAGGGCGCCGACTTCCGCTACCGCATTTTCAACGCCGACGGCGGAGAAGTGGAACAGTGCGGCAACGGGGCGCGCTGTTTCGTGCGTTTCGTCCATGACGAGGGGCTCACCGATCAGTGCGCCATCCGCGTCGAAACGATGGCGGGCATCATCGCACCGCGCCTGGAGAACGATGGCCAGGTCACGGTGGATATGGGCGTGCCGCGTTGCGCGCCCGCCGACATTCCCTTTCTGACCGACAGCGACGACCTGGTGCAGACCATCGAGTTCGCCGGCCGCAGCGCGGCCATCAGCGTCGTTTCGATGGGCAATCCGCATGCCGTGCAGGTGGTCGATAACGTCGACATCGCGCCGGTCGGGCGGGACGGCCCGCTGATCGAGGCGCATCCGCGCTTCCCGAAGCGCGTCAATGTCGGATTCATGCAGGTGGCGCACCGCCACGCGATCCGCCTGCGCGTCTTCGAGCGCGGCGCGGGGGAGACGCTTGCTTGCGGCACCGGCGCCTGCGCCGCCGTGGTGACGGGTATCCGGCGCGGCCTCCTCGATGCGCCGGTGCGCGTCGCCATGCCGGGCGGCGAACTTTCCATCGGCTGGGCCGGCATGGGCCATCCGGTATGGATGACCGGCCCGGCCGTTACCGTGTTCACCGGCGAAATCGCCATCCCGGAGTTGCCCGAGGAATCGAAATGACGCTTGCCGCCAAAGAAGTTGCCCAATACCTGAAGGATCATCCCGATTTCTTCAACCAGTATGCCGAGATGCTTGCGCAGATCGCGATTCCCGATCCGCACGGCGGGCGCGCCGTATCGATCACCGAACGGCAGATCGGTGCGCTGCGCGACCAGGTGCGCCGCCACGAGAGCCGGCTGGCCGAATTGCTGCGCTGCGGCGAGGAAAACGATGTGCTGTCGGGCAAAACCCAGCGCCTTGCCGTTGCCCTGGCCGCTGCCGCCGATTTCGACAGCGTCCTGCTCGCGCTGTATGCGCACCTGGGCAGCGGCTTTGCCGTGCCGCACGTCGCGGTGCGGCTGTGGGACCTCGCCGGGGCGCCGCAACTGCCCGAGTGCGAACCGCTCGGCGCCCAGGCGCAGGATTTCGTTTGCGCCATGAAGCGCCCCTATTGCGGTCCCGGCAGCGGGCCGGATGTCGAGGCCTGGTTCGGCGCGCAGGGCGCCCACATCCGTTCGGTGGCCCTCGTCGCACTCCGCGACGGAGAGAAAACCTTCGGGCTGATCGCCCTCGGCAGCGAGGAAGCGCAGCGCTTCTATGCCGACATGGGCACGCTCTACCTCGAACGCATCGGCGAGCTGACCGCGGCGGCGCTGATTCGCACCGCCGCCCGAGTCGGCCCATGACCGAGTCGTCGGTCGAGCGCTTTCTCGACGAACTCGCCCACCAGCGCCGGGCCAGCGCGCATACGATCGCAGCCTATCGGCGCGACCTCGCCATGCTGCAGCAGGGTGCGGGCGAGCGGCCGCTGGCCGTCCTGCCATCCCACGAACTGCGTCGCCAGGCCATGCGCCTGCACGGCCGGGGGCTTGCGCCGCGCTCCATCGCGCGCGCACTGTCGGCCTGGCGCGCCTATTACCGCTGGCTGGCCCGCCGCGCAGGTGTCGACAGCGATCCTTGCGCCGGCCTGCGCGCCCCCCGGCGTCCCCGTCCTTTGCCCAAGGCGCTCGCCGTGGAGCAGGCCGCCGCGCTGCTGGCGCCTTCCGGCGCCGAGGACGACGCCCTGGCGCTGCGCGATCGCGCAATGTTCGAGCTGCTCTACTCTTCCGGCCTGCGACTGGCGGAGCTGGCTGCGCTCGATTGTTCCGGCAGTCTCGACCTGGTCGCCGGCGAGGTCGCGGTGGTCGGCAAGCGCGGCAAGAGGCGCAGCGTGCCGGTCGGCGCCGCGGCCGCCGCGGCCCTCGCGGCCTGGCTCGCCGTGCGCGCCAGGCTCGCGGCCGTCGGCGAGCCGGCGCTGTTCGTCGGCCGCCGCGGCCGGCGCCTGACCCCGCGCGCGATCCGGCTGCGCCTGGCCCAGCGGGCGAAAACCGGCGGCCTCGGCGTACATGTCCATCCGCACATGCTGCGCCATTCCTGCGCCTCGCATCTGCTGCAATCCTCGGGCGACCTGCGCGCCGTGCAGGAGATGCTCGGCCACGCCAGCATTGCCACCACGCAGATCTACACGCATCTGGACTTCCAGCATCTGGCCAAGACGTACGACGCCGCGCATCCGCGCGCGAGGGCCTCCAAACGCCTTTGAGGAGCACCCCGAAAAAAGTCGGCTTTGGCAGGATGGCAGGAGCAGGCGGCCTTGCCGGCTGCGGCGCGAGTTTTCTTCTTACCGGTAATCGGTATAGACTTGCGCCATGATCCGCTCGTTCAAGTGTGCCGATACCGAGGCGTTGTTCGTCGCCGGCAAGGCCAAGCGCTTCGCCCACATCAAGAGCGTGGCGGAACGCAAGCTGACGCAGTTGCATGCGGCGGCGACGCTCGATTCGCTGCGGGCGCCGCCGGGCAACCGGCTCGAAGCGCTCACGGGCGACCGGCAGGGGCAGCACAGCATCCGCATCAACGACCAGTGGCGTCTGTGTTTCGTCTGGTCGGCAGAAGGCGTTTGGGACGTGGAGATTGTCGATTACCACTGAAAGGAGCAAGCGATGGCGAAGAATGGCATGCGCCCGGTACACCCGGGAGAAGTGTTGCGGGAGGACTATCTGAAGCCGCTGGGCATGAGCGTCAACGCGCTGGCCAAGCGCCTGCACGTGCCTGCCTCGCGCATCAACGACATCGTGCTGGAGCGCCGCGGCGTGACGGTCGACACCGCCTTGCGCCTGACGCGCTGCTTCGGCGGCGACGCACAAACCTGGCTGAACCTGCAATCGATCTACGACCTGCGAACAGCGGAAATGGTCAGCGCCAAGACCATCAGCGCCGAAGTCGAGCCGCTGAGAGACGCCGCGTGACATGCCGCGAACATGCGGTGGGAATGGGGTGGGGTGTTATGGCCTGCCCGGCCGCGACTTGCTCATGTCGTAGGGTTCGACCCGCTCCACCG
>CAZZFN010000021.1:0-23236 GCA_964653505.1 uncultured Methyloversatilis sp. | reverse complement strand
TGTCCGGCTCGGCGAGCAGCTTGTCGACGTAGTCGCGCCGGTAGATGCCGCGCTGGCGGCAGGCTTCGGCGTCGAGGATGCCGCGCATGAAGTCGAGGAATTCGCCGCGCACGTATTTCAGCGCCGGCATCGGGAAGTAGCCCTTGGGCCGGTCGATCACGCTGTCGGGCAGCAGGCCGCGCGCGATCGTCTTGAGCACATGCTTGCCGCCCGAGTCGAGCTTCAGTTCCGGCGGCATCTGCGCGGCCAGTTCGACCAGATGGTGGTCGAGGAAGGGCACGCGCGCCTCCAGCCCCCAGGCCATGGTCATGTTGTCGACGCGCTTGACCGGGTCGTCGGCGATCAGCAGCGTCGCCTCGGCGCGCAGCAGCTGGTCGATGAATTCGTCGGCGCACGGTTCGGCCAGCTTGTCCGCCAGCAATTGCGAGGTCACGTCGCCGACCTGATAACGCGCCTCCAGCATCGAGGCGAACTCGGCATGGTCGCGGTCGAAGTAGTGGCGCTGCAGCCGCTCGACATACGGCCCCTGCTCGGCCGCCATCTTCGCGTGCCACGAATAGCCGGCGAACACCTCGTCGGCGCCCTGCCCGCTCTGCACCACCTTGACGGTGCGGCTCACCTGCTCGGACAGCAGGTAGAAGGAGACGACATCTTGGCTGACCATCGGCTCGGCCATGCAGTCGACGGCCTCGGGCAGGCGGCGCAGCACCTCGCTGTTCGGGATCGCGTACTTGTGATGGCGCGTTCCGAAGTGGTCGGCGACCGCGTCGGAGTATTCGAACTCGTTGCCGCGCTCCTCGGGCTGGTCCTCGAAACCGACCGAGAAGGTCATCAGGTCGGGCACGCCCTGCTCGGCGAGCAGCGCGACGAGCAGGGAGGAATCGAGCCCGCCCGAGAGCAGCACGCCGACCTTGACGTCGGCGATCTCGATGCGCTTCTTCACCGCGACGCGCAGCGCGGCGTGGATGGCTTCCGTCCATTCCGCTTCGCTCCTGGCCACGGCTGGGCGCTGCGCTGCCAGCGTCCAGTAGCGTTTTTCGGTCGTCCGTCCGGCGGCATCGATGGTCAGCGTCGTGCCCTGCTCGAGCTTGCGGATGCCCTTGAGCACCGTGAACGGCGCCGGCACCGAGGCATGCAGCATGAACTGGTGATGCAGCGCCACCGGATCGAGCGCAGTGTCGATTTCCCCCGCCGCGAGCAGCGCCTGCGGATTGGAAGCGAAGCGGAAGAAGCGGTCGGTGCGTGCGAAGTAGAGCGGCTTGATGCCGAGGCGGTCGCGCGCGAGGAAGAGTTTGGCGCCATCCCAGAGGGCGAAGGCGAACATGCCGTGCAGGCGCTCGACGCAGGACTCGCCCCACTCGGCATAGGCGCGCAGGATCACCTCGGTGTCGCCGTCCGAGAAGAACACGTGGCCGCGCCCGATCAGCTCGTGGCGCAACTCCGGGTAGTTGTAGATCGTGCCGTTGAAGACCAGCGACAAGCCAATGGACGCGTCGACCATCGGCTGGCGCGAGCGCTCGGACAGGTCGATGATCGCCAGCCGGCGATGGGCAAACGCAACCGGGCCGTCGCTCCAGAAGCCGCTGCCGTCCGGCCCGCGCCGCGCCAGGCGCGCGCTCATGCGCTCGAGCGTGGCGCACGCGGGCGCCGTGCCGTCGAACCTCAGCTCGCCCGCGATGCCGCACATCAGCGCGACTCCATGGCCAGCCGGATGCCGAGGCCGATGAACAGCAGGCCGGTGGCCTGGTCGAGCCGCCGGCTGTGGGCGACGAGCCAGCCGCCGACCGTGCCGGCAAACCAGCCGAGCAGTCCGAACACCACGACGGTCTGCGCGGCGAATGTCAGCCCGAGCAGCGCCGACTGCGCGGCGGCGTGCGCGCTGTCGGTCGCCACGAACTGCGGCAGGAAGGCGAGGAAGAACAGCGCGACCTTGGGATTGATCGCGTTGGCGACGAAGCCGCGGCGCAGATAGACGGCGAAGGGCGTCACATCGGGAACGCGCGCGCCGGATGCGAATTTCGCTCCGGGACTTTTCAGCGCCTGCCAGCCGAGCCAGCAGAGATAGGCGGCGCCGGCCAGCTTGAGCGCAGTGAAGGCGGTTTGCGAGGCGGCGAGAATGGCCGAGATGCCGAGACTGGCCCACAGCGTGTGGGTGAAACAGCCGAGCGCGCAGCCCAGCCCGAAGCCGATGCCGGCGCGCCGCCCGCGCGCGATGCCGAGACCGAGCACGGCGAGGTTGTCCGGCCCCGGCGCCAGCGTGACGAGCACGGCGGCAAGCAGGAAGCCGAGGACTTGCGCGAGGCTCAGGTCGAAGATCATGGCGGCATTATCGGGCAAAAGCCGGCATGGGCAGGGATGTCCTCCTGCGCCGACGATCCGGCTCCGGCCGGGGATATGGTAGAACAGGATGGCTTGCGTTCACAGGGTGGGAGGAACCATGAAACATTTGCAACGCGTCTCGGCTGCCCTGCTCGCCGGCCTGTTCGCGGCGAGCCTGCCGGCCTTCGCCGAGAAGCCCGACTGGGCCGGCGGCGGCAGGCCGGGCGGAAAACACGAATACCGCGGCGAGCGCGACGACCGGGGATACCGCGATGACCGGCGCGGCGGCGGCCAGTATCGCTTCAGCGACGATTCGCGCCGCATCCTGATCGAATACTACGGCGGCCAGATCCGTGCCGGCCATTGTCCGCCGGGGTTGGCCAAGAAAGGCAACGGCTGCATGCCGCCCGGCCAGGCCAAGAAATGGCGCGTCGGCTACGTGCTGCCGGCCGATGTGCGCTATTACCCGCTGGCGCCGGAAATCCTCATCCGGCTGCCCGCCCCGCCGCCCAACCACCGCTACGTGCAAGTGGCCGGCGACATCCTGATGATCGCGATCGGCACCAGCATGGTGGTCGATGCGGTCGAGAACATCCTGCGCTGAACCTTACAGCAGCACGCGCTCGATGCCGCCGGCGTTGGCGGCATCGACGTAGCGGTCGAGCCAGTCTTCCCCGAGGATGTGGCGCGCCAGTTCGACGACGATGTAGTCGGCTTCGACGGGGGCATCCTCGCGGTAGCGCGACAGTCCCTGCAGGCAGCTCGGGCAGGAAGTGAGGATCTTGACGGCCCGCGGCGCCGTCCCGTCGGCGCCGACTTTCAGTTTCTCGACACCGGCCTCGATTTCCTGCTGCTTGCGGAAGCGCACCTGCGTCGATACGTCCGGACGCGTCACCGCCAGCGTGCCCGATTCGCCGCAGCAGCGGTCGGAGAGCAGCACCGGCTTGCCCAGCAGCGCGCCGGCAACCTTGGTCGGGTTGTAGGTCTTCATCGGCGTGTGGCAGGGATCGTGGTAGAGGTATTGCACCCCTTGCACGCCCTCCAGCCCGGTCAGCGACAGGCCCCTCTCCATCAGGTATTCGTGGATGTCGAGCAGGCGGCAGCCGGGGAAGATGCGTTCGAACTCGTACTTGAGCAGCTGGTCCATGCAGGTGCCGCAGCTGACGATCACCGTCCGGATGTCGAGGTAGTTGAGCGTGTTGGCGACGCGGTGGAACAACACGCGGTTCTGCGTGGTGATCGCCTGGCCCTTGTCCTCGTCGCCGGACGAGGTCTGCGGATAGCCGCAGCAGAGATAACCGGGCGGCAGCACGGTGGTGGCGCCGACATGCCAGAGCAGCGCCTGCGTGGCCAGGCCGACCTGCGAGAACAGGCGTTCCGAACCGCAGCCGGGGAAGTAGAAGACGGCGTCGCCTTCGTCTCCGGCCTGCGGATTGCGGATCACCGGGATCATCGCGGCGTCCTCGATGTCGAGCAGCGCGCGCGCGGTGCGGCGCGGCACCTTGGCCGGCAGCGGCTTGTTGAGGAAGTGGATGACCTGCGTCTTCGCGTTCGGCCGGCCGAGCGAGGCGGGCGGATGGCGCACCGTTTCCTGCGTCAGGCCGAAGGTCTGCGCGAGCGCGTGGCCGAGCCGCTGGGCCCGGTAGCCCAGATCGATCATGCCGGTCTTGAGCGCCTTGATGCGCGCCGGGTCGGTGGCGCTGAGGAAGGCCATCGCCAGCTGGGTGCCCGGCGAACTCTTCTGCTTGCCGGTCTTGCGCAGGAAATTGCGCATCGCGATCGAGACGTCGCCGAAGTCGATGTCGACCGGGCAGGGCTTGACGCACTTGTGGCAGACCGTGCAGTGGTCGGCGACATCGCCGAATTCCTCGAAATGCTTGAGCGAGATGCCGCGCCGCGTCTGCTCCTCGTAGAGGAAGGCCTCGACCAGCAGGCCGACGCCGAGGATCTTGTTGCGCGGCGAGTAGAGCAGGTTGGCGCGCGGCACATGCGTCGAGCAGACCGGCTTGCACTTGCCGCAGCGCAGGCAGTCCTTGACCATGGCGGAGATCGTGCCGATGTCGGACTGCTCCATGATCAGAGACTCGATGCCGAGCAGCGCGAACGAGGGCGTGTAGGCATTGGCGAGGTCGGCGCCCGGCATCAGCTTGCCGCGATTGAAGCGGCCCTCGGGGTCGATGCGCCGCTTGTAGTCGCGGAAGGGACGGATCTCGTCCTCGGAGAGGAATTCGAGCTTGGTGATGCCGATGCCGTGCTCGCCGGAAATGACGCCGCCGAGCGAACGCGCCAGGGCCATGATGCGCTCGACGGTGCGATAGGCCGTCTGCAGCATGGCGTAGTTGTCGGAGTTGACCGGGATGTTGGTGTGCACGTTGCCGTCGCCGGCGTGCATGTGCAGCGCGACGAAGACGCGGCCCTTGAGCACTTCCTGGTGGATGGCGGCAATGCGGTCGAGCACCGGATGGAAGGCCGTGCCGGCGAAGATGTCCTCGAGCAGCGGCCGGAGTTCCTGCTTCCACGAGACGCGCACCGAATGATCCTGCAACTGGCGGAAATGCCGGTCGAGGCCATCGAGATAACCCTGCCAGCGCGCGCGCACCTCGGCGACGGCGGCGAACGCCAGTGCGCGGCGCTCGCCGATCAATTCTGTCTTGTCGAGGTTGGCGTCGCCCATGTGGAGGGGCAGATCGCCCTGCAGGAATTCGGCCAGCGCGGCGCACAAGTCGAGCTTGTTGCGGATCGACAGCTCGATGTTGAGGCGCTCGATGCCGTCGCAGTAGTCGCCCATGCGCGCCAGCGGGATGACGACGTCCTCGTTGACCTTGAAGGCGTTGGTGTGGCGCGAAATCGCCGCGGTGCGCGCGCGGTCGAGCCAGAACTGCTTGCGCGCCTCGGCGCCGACGGCGATGAAACCCTCGCCGCCGCGCGCGTTGGCCATCTTCACCACCTCCGAGGTGGCGCGCATCACGGCCGCCTCGTCGCTGCCGACGATGTCGCCGATCAGCACCATCTTCGGCCGGCCATGACGCTTCGCCTTCGTCGCGTAGCCGACGGCCTTGACGTAGCGCTCGTCGAGGTGTTCGAGGCCGGCCAGCTGCACGCCGGCCGCCAGTCCCGCGCCGCCCGGCTTGAAGTGGTCGGCGATCTCGACGATGCTCGGCACGGCTTCCGCCACCCGCCCGAAGAACTCGAGGCAGACGGTGCGCTGCACCGGCGGCATCTGGTGCAGGATCCAGACGGCCGAGGTAATCAGGCCGTCGCAACCCTCCTTCTGCACGCCGGGCAGGCCGGCGAGGAACTTGTCGGTGACGTCCTTGCCGAGGCCGGCCTTGCGGAAGGTGGCGCCGGGAATCCGCAGCGTCTCCTCGCGCCTGACGCTGCCGTCGTCGGCGAGGGTGCGCAGCAGGAACACGGCTTCTTCCTGCTCGTGGATCTTGCCGAGGTTGTGGTTGACGCGCTGCACCTCGAGCCATTCGCCGGCCGGCGTGACCATCGTCCAGGAGGCCAGGTTGTCGAGCGCGGTGCCCCACAGCACGGCTTTCTTGCCGCCGGCGTTCATGGCGATGTTGCCGCCGATGCAGGAAGCGTCGGCCGAAGTCGGATCGCAGGCGAACACCAGCCCGGCTTCCTCGGCGCGCTCCATGACGCGGCGCGTGACCACGCCGGCGCCGGTGCGGATCGTCGCATAAGGCCGGGTCAGCCCCGGCAGCACGGTTGCGGCGACCGGGCCCATGTCGATGAGTTTCTCGGTGTTGATGACGGCCGAGCGCGGGTCGAGCGGGACGGCGCCGCCGGTATAGCCGGTGCCGCCGCCGCGCGGGATGATGGTGAGACCGAGCTCGATGCAGCCGCGCACCAGCAGGGCGATCTCGGCTTCGCTGTCGGGCGTCAGCACCACGAAGGGGTATTCGACGCGCCAGTCGGTGGCGTCGGTGACGTGGGCGACGCGGGAGAGGCCGTCGAAACAGACGTTGTCGCGGCAAGTGTGGCGCGCGAGGCGCTGCATGACCTTCTTGCGCAGCGCGGCGGTCTCGTCGAACCAGCGCTCGAAATCCGCCACGGCCTTTGCCGCGGCGGCGAGCAACCGGGCCACGGCAGCGTTGCCCTGGCGCCGCTTCTCGATCTCGGCGAGGCGGTGCTTGAGTGCGCCGATCAGCGCGCCGCGCCGCTCGCGGCTGGCGAGCAGGTCGTCTTCCAGATAGGGGTTGCGGCGCACCACCCAGATGTCGCCGAGCACCTCGTAGAGCATGCGCGCCGAGCGGCCGGTGACGCGCTGGCCGCGCAGCACGTCGAGCACCGCCCACATCTCCGCGCCGAGCAGGCGGATGACGATCTCGCGGTCGGAGAAGGAGGTGGTGTTGTAGGGGATTTCCCGGAGGCGTGCGGTCATCGGCGGGAGGATTGCTGCGAAGCGGCAAATTCTACTCTCTGTTACCCTTGCGCCTCCCAAGACCCGATTCCCGCACCGACCTTCCGGCAATGGATTACCTCGAGAAGATCCTCGACGCCCGCGTCTATGATGTTGCCATCGAAACGCCCCTCGAACTGGCGCCCAACCTCACCGCGCGCTGCGGCAACCGCCTGCTGCTCAAGCGCGAGGACATGCAGCCGGTATTCAGCTTCAAGCTGCGCGGCGCCTACAACAAGATCGCCCGCCTGACGCCGCAGCAGCGCAAGCGGGGCGCGATCTGCGCCTCGGCGGGCAATCATGCGCAGGGCGTCGCGCTGGCGGCGCAGAAGCTCGGCATCCGCGCCGTCGTCGTGATGCCGACGACCACGCCGCAGATCAAGATCGACGCCGTCGAGAAGCGCGGCGGCGCCATGGTGGAAGTAGTCCTGCATGGCGACAGCTACGATGCCGCCTACGCCCACGCGCTGGTTCTGGAGAAACGGGAAAAGCTCGCCTTCGTGCACCCCTTCGACGACCCGGACGTCATCGCCGGCCAGGGCACCATCGGCATGGAGATCCTGCGCCAGCATCCCGACCCGATCGACGCGGTGTTCTGCTGCGTCGGCGGCGGCGGCCTGATCTCCGGCGTGGCGGCCTACATCAAGCGCCTGCGGCCGCAGACGAAAGTCATCGGCGTCGAGGCCGCCGATGCCGACGCGATGGACCGCTCGCTCAAGGCCGGCAGGCGCGTGCGCCTCGAATCTGTGGGACTGTTCGCCGACGGCGCGGCGGTCAAGATGGTCGGCGAGGAGACCTTCCGCCTGTGCCGCGAACACGTCGACGAAATGGCGCTGGTCGATACCGACGCGATCTGCGCCGCCATCAAGGACGTTTTCGAGGACACGCGCTCGATCCTCGAGCCGGCCGGCGCGCTGGCGATCGCCGGCGCGAAGGAATGGATACGCCGCCACAAGGTGCATGGCAAGACGCTGGTCGCGGTCGCCTCCGGCGCCAACATGAATTTCGACCGGCTGCGCTTCGTCGCCGAGCGCGCCGAGGTCGGCGAGCAGCGCGAGGCGGTGTTCGCCGTCACCCTGCCCGAGCGGCCGGGCAGCTACAAGAAATTCGTTTCCCTGGTCGGCAACCGCAACATCACCGAGTTCAACTACCGCTTCCACGATGCCGGCGAGGCGCATGTCTTCGTCGGCATCCAGGTGCATCACCGCGCCGAGGCGACCCGGCTCGCCGAACTGCTGCGCCGCCACGGCTACGCCACGCTCGACCTCACCGACGACGAGATGGCCAAGCTGCACATCCGCCACATGGTCGGCGGCCACGCCCCGCAGGCGCAGGACGAGCTGCTCTACCGCTTCGAGTTCCCCGAACGTCCAGGCGCCCTGAGGCACTTCCTCGAGCGCATGAGCACGGGCTGGAACATCAGTCTGTTCCACTATCGCAACCACGGCGCCGACACGGGCCGCGTGCTGGTCGGCATGCAGGTGCCGCCGGGAGAAATGAAGGACCTGCGCGCCTTCCTCAGGAACCTCGGCTACCGTTACTGGGACGAATCGGAAAACCCGGCCTACCGTCTGTTTCTCGGCTGATAGCGGAGCGGGGAAGTCGGCCGTCGTGCTATCTTCACGACATGGACGCGTGCGAATTGTGCGGCTCGGCCGGCGGAGAACTCCTCTGGCAGGATGAGGTTTGCCGCGTCGTCCGCGTCGGCGGCGCCGAGGGCGCGGCGTTTCCCGGCTTCTGCCGGGTCGTCTGGAAGCGGCATGTGACCGAGTTGTCCGACCTGAACGCTGCCGAGCGCCGCCATCTCCTCGACATCGTCCATGCGGCGGAATGCGCCGTGCGCGCCACGCTGCGGCCCGACAAGATCAATCTCGCCAGTCTCGGCAATGTCGTGCCGCACCTGCACTGGCACGTCGTTCCGCGCTGGCGCGACGACAGCCACTTCCCTGCACCGATCTGGGCGCCGCCCGCGCGGCCGGCGCCTGCACGGGCGCAACCCGAGAGCGCCGCGCTGCTCGCCGCATTTGCGGCGGCGCTGAAGGCGCGCGCATGAACCGCGGCATCAAGATCGACCTGCCTCCCGCCCGCGCGGGCGCCGCGCCGCATTTCGTCGATGCGCCTTCCTGCCGCGACTGGATCAGGCGCCTGCCGCTCCTCAATCCCCGCCTCGCCCAGGCGCAACTGCTCGAACAGTTGCGTGCGTTGAACGGCTATACCCTGGCCGGATCCGTCCGGCTCGGAATGCTCGAAGCCCTGCAGGTCCCGATCCGTTTCGTCCAGGGCGAAAACGCAATCCTCTTCGCCGGCAAGCCGTTGCCGCTCGCGCCGCTGGAACAGAGCGCGAGCGATGCCACCCATGCGCTCTGGCAGGAAGCGTTGCTGGGCTACCTGCGCTGCCTCGAGAGCCTGCTCGGCGGCGACGACGCCCTGCAGCCGCAGGCTGCGACGATCTGCCAGCGCGCGCTGGCGATTCTCGCCGACGATTTTGCCGACCTCGTGCGCGCCGGCCGACAGGCGGAGTCCGCGCTGTGGCGCTTCGCTCATGCACTCTACTCGAGCGCCGAGGCCCTGGGCGCATCCCGGGTTCCCGTCGCCGACGCCCTGCGCGAAACCCAGACGGCCGGGAGCGCTGCCGACACCCTGCGCGGCTATCGGCCGGTCACGCCGACGACGACCTATGTGGAGCTCATGCTGCTCGCCTGCGCCAGCCTGCACGAGTTTGCGCCGCGCCAGCAGCGCTGGGCGATGGGATGGGCGCGGCGCTGGGCGGCCAAGGTGAGCGTGGCGGCCGAACCGCCCGCGCTGACGGCCGCCCTGCCCCTGTGCGTCGATCTCGACGGCGACGCGCCGCCGGGGTTCATGCCGCGGGCCGGCCCGGGCGCGCGCTGGCTCGATACCGGCGAATTGCGCAAGAGCATGAAGAAGCGCCTGGCGCTCCTGGCGCGCGGCGATCCGGGCGTCGCCCCGGCCAGCCTGGGCCTCGGCGAGGACTGCGTCATGCCGGCCTGCGGCGAGGTGTTGCGGCGCATCTACCCGCGCTGGGTGAAAGGCGGCGTGCAGCGCCGCTATGGGCGTCACCCGATGAGCGGCGTATGCCGCTTCGTCGCCGGCGTCGATGCCGTCCATTATTACGTTGCCGGCCACCAGAGTTTCCGGCCGCCCGGCAGCACCACCGGCGACGAGCTGCGTCGCCAGCGCGAGGAGTTGGCGACGTTCGGCCGTGTGGCGACGCGTTTCGACGAGCAGTTCAGTCGGGAGCACGGCTTCCGCCTGGAAAACTGGACGCTGGTGGAGGACTGGGGCCTGTTCGACCAGTCCGAAGGCGGGGTATGCCTGGTGCGACCGCTGGAGCGCGAGGGCGGGCGGCTCGGCATCGGACAGCTGGTGGCCGTGCAGCCGGCGGCGCGCAGCGAGATGCTGCTGGGCGTGGTGCGCTGGACGCAGCAGCGCGGCGACACGCTCGCCGCCGGCATCCAGCTGCTGCCCGGCCGCCCCCAGCCGGTCGTCGTGCGCCGTACCGGCGTGATGGCCGAGCCGGACAAGTACCAGCCGGGGTTCGTCCTGGCGGAATCCGATCGGCCCGAGGCGTCGGCCTCCCTGATCCTGGCGCCGGGCGGCTTCAAGCCCGAGCGTATCGTGGAAACCTGGACGCCGATCGCGACGCGCCGTTTCAAGCTCAAGACCCTCCTCGAACGGGGCGCCGACTTCGAGCGCGCCCGCTGCGTCGAAGTGGCCTGATCTGCAAGTCGGCGCCGGCGGGACGGCGTGTCACCCGGCGGGCCGGGCGAGCAGGGCGGACAGTTCCTCGGCCGGCAGCGGCTCGCTGTAAAGATAGCCCTGCGCGAGTTCGCAGGCGTGCGCCCGGAGCAGGCGGGCCTGCCCGGCATCCTCGACGCCTTCGGCTACCACCGACAGGCCCAGGCTGTGCGCCATCGCGAGAATCGCCTCGACCAGCGCGCGGTTGTCGGCATCGCCGGTCATGTTCTTGACGAAGGCCCTGTCGATCTTGACGTGGCGCACCGGGAAACGCTTGAGATAGGCGAGCGAAGAGTAGCCGGTGCCGAAATCGTCGATCGCCAGATGCAATCCGGCCTTGCCGGCCTCGACGAGCCAGTTCTGGATCGCGGGCGACTCGGAGAACAGGATGTTCTCGGCGATCTCGAGGACGATCTGCTGCGGCTTGAGACCATGCTTGTCGAGCGCGGCGACGAGGTTTCTGGCGGAGAGCGCTTCGGGCAGCTGGCGGATCGAGACGTTGATCGCCAGGGTCAGGCGATGTCCGGCGGCCTCCCACCCGGCGAGACGCTGGCAGGCCTCGTCGAGCGCCCAGGCGCCAATGTCGCGGATCAGGCCGGTCTCCTCGGCGAGCGGGACGAAATCGGCGGGTTCGAGCAGGCCGCGTTGCGGATGCTGCCAGCGCAGCAGCGCCTCGACGCCGATGATCCGGCCGCTGGCGAGGTCGACCAGCGGCAGGAAACGCAGGCGGAACTCGTGGCGGGCGAGTGCGCCGCGCAGGTCGTTTTCCAGCGCGCGGCGATCGAGGGCCGCCGTGGTCAGTGCGGCTTCGAAGAACTGGGCATTGTTGCGTCCCATGGCCTTGGCTCGGTACATCGCCAGGTCGGCGTTGCGGAACAGCGTGTCGATGTCGCGTCCGTCGTCGGGAAAGATCGTGATGCCGATCGATGCCCCGATGTGGATTTCGTTGCCCTCGATGACGAAGGCCTCGGTCATTTGCGCGATGACCTTCTCGGCGACCGTGCCGGCGGGGGCGACGGCGTCGATGTCCATCAGCAGGATGACGAACTCGTCGCCGCCGAGACGGGCGATCGTGTCCGTCTCGCGCACGCACATGCGCATGCGCTCCGCCGCCAGCTGCAGCAGGCGGTCGCCGATAGCGTGGCCGAGCGTGTCGTTCACCTGTTTGAAGAAGTCGAGGTCGATGAACATCACCGCGACGCGCGATCCCTCGCGGCGCGCCTGTTTCAGCGCCTGGCTGAGCCGCTCGGCGAGCAGGTTGCGGTTCGGCAGGCCGGTCAGCGCATCGTAGTTGGCACGGTAGGCGAGCTCGTCGGCGTCGCGCTTCTTCTGCGTGATGTCGATGAACAGCGAGACGAAGCCGACGCCCTTGCCATGGCTGTCGCGTACCGTCGAAACCGTCTGCCAGACCGGGAAGATTTCGCCGTTCTTGCGCTTGTTCCACAGTTCGCCTTCCCAGTGGCCCTGGGTCAGCAGCCGTTCCCACATGGTCTGGTAATACGCCCGATCCTGGCGGCCCGACTTGAGGATGCGCGGGGTCTGGCCGAGCGCCTCGGCCGCGCTGTAGCCGGTCATCTGGGCGAAGGCCTGGTTGATGCGCCGGATCGTGCCGCCGGTGTCGGTGATCATGATCGCCTCGGCGGTCGATTCGAACACGGTCGCCGCCTCGCGCAGGCCGCGTTCCGCCTCGACGCGCTCGCTGATGTCGTGCACGATGGCGTAGATCACCAGACGGTTGTCATAGCGATAGGGGCTCGAATACACCTCGACGCTGCGCACCTCCCCGTTCTTCAGGCGATGCGGCTGGATCGACTGCTCGCGCCCGGCGGCGATGGCCTCGGCCATTTCGCTCGCGACGTCCTCGCCGGTCATCCGGTTGATGTCGGTGATGCGCATCGCCAGCAGCTCCTCGCGGGCGTAGCCGTAGAAGGCGCTGGCGGCGGGGTTGGCGTCGAGGATGCGGCCGTCCGCCGGATCGACCAGCAGCATCACGGCCCGGGCTTCGTCGAAGAAGCGGCGGAAGTGCGCCTGGCTCTCGTTGAGGGCAGCCATCAACTCGTCGAGGCGCAGCTCCATCTCGCGCTGCGCGGTGATGTCGGTATTCGTGCCGATCATGTGGCGCGGCCGTCCCGTCGCATCGCGCAGGAGCTGCGCGCAGGTAAGCACCCAGAGGTAGTCGCCGATGCGGGTGCGCATGCGATAGATGACCTGGCGGGTTTCGCCCCCGCCGCACAGCAGGTCTTCGAACATCTTGCGCACGCGCGGCTGATCCTCGGGGTGGATCAGCGCGCGCCAGGCGGCCAGGGTGTCGGGCACGTCTGCCGAGGAGTAGCCGAGCATGCGCCGCCAGGCCGGCGAAAAGGCGACCTTGCCCGTGGCCGGGTTCAGATCCCAGACGCCGTGGCCGGTGCCTTCCAGCACATGCTCCCAGCGTTGTGCATCCGTCGCCGGCGTGGGCTGTGCAGAATCCGCCGCGGCGGCTGCGCCGGCCGGGGATGGGGCCGCGCCGCGGGGCGCGCCGGCGCGGTTGAAGAAGAGCAGCAGGGCCACGGCGACCAGCAGGGCCAGGATGCCGACGATCGCGAGGGTCTGGCTCCAGGCCAGCTGGGTTTCCTGGAGCGCGGCGAGACGCTCGAGAACCGCGAGAACGCCGGTCATGCCGTCCGTCTCCCGCACGCCGCCGCCCTCCTGGCCGAACGCCGGCGCGGCCCAGACCGGGATCAGTCCGGCGGCCGGCTTGAAAGCGGGTTGGCATTGGGCGCACAGCTTCATATCGCCAAGGGCCTCAATCGGGGAGCATGGTCAAACGGTTACCTTAGCAGGAAACGGGCCTGTACCCCCAGCCTCTTACTTTCGTGCGATATTTTTGCGAATGCAAAATAATCCGTCAGAAAGATGTAAGGAATTGCTTACACAAGCTCGTCCTGCCCCGGAGGCTCGAACCAGCGCAATTGCTGCTCCATGACTTCGACGGTGGCTTCGGAGGCATCGTTCTTGCGGGCGGCGATGCGCCGCGCCATCTCCTCCGGCGTCGCCTGCGGCGCGATGAGGGCGCAGGGCGCGGCGAGGCGCGCCGCCAGGGCGCGAAAAACGTCACGTTCGGCACGTTTCAGGAAGGCGGCATCGACGATCGCCGACCAGCCGGCGCGCAAGGCGGCTTCCGCCAGCTGCGCCAGGCGCGCGTAGGTGCGCGCGGTTGCTTCGGGCGTATAGATCGCGCCGCCGCTGTCGGCATCCGGCGCGAGGCCGAAGAGCCGCTTGCGCTCCACGTCGGAACGGATGCGCACGGTGTCGAGAAAGTCGGCGCTGGCGAGACGGCGGCCGGTTTCGAAGGTTTTACCGCAGCCCGAGGGGCCGCAGGCGATCGTCAGCGTCGGCGCGCGCGGGGTCGTGAGGCGGCTGGCCAGGGCCAGATAGCCGGCTGCCGCGGGGGTGCGCTCCTGCAGGGCGGCCACCTTGGCGCGCACCAGCGCCCGATAGACGAGGTAGAAGCGCAGCACGGTCAGCGCGTCGAAATCGCCGCTCCAGGTCAGCCAGGCGTCGAGCAGCCAGTGGGCGAGGCCGGGGCGGCCATGGTCGAGCAGATCGAGCAGGGTGAAGGCGATCTCGCTGGCGACGTCGATGCAGCGGAAATCCTCGTTGAACTCGATGCCGTCGAAGGGCACGACGCGGTCGTCGAGCAGCACGAGATTGCCGAGGTGCAGGTCGCCATGGCCTTCGCGCACGCGGCCGGCGGCGCGGCGCCGCGCGAAGTCGGGGCTGCGGCGCCGCCACTCGGTCTCGGTCCAGGCGCGCAGCCGCGTCAGCAGCGGGGCCTCGACCGGCAGCAGGCGCTCCAGTTCGTCGAAGTTCTCCAGCGCGTCGGCACGGATGATCGCAGGTGTGCCGAACTCCGGCGCGGCAATGGCGGCCTGCGCCTGGAAGGCGACGAGGTCGCGGGCGAGCTGCGCGAGATGCGCGCCGGTCAGCTCGCCCCGGCGGCTGACATGGTCGAGCCGCTGCGCCTCGTCGAAGCGTTTCATCCGGACGGCGGGCTCGCCGGCGAGGTCGACCACGTCGAGATAGAGATCGGGGGCGAAGCGCCGGTTCAGGCGCAGTTCCTCATGGCAGAAAAAGCGCCGCCGTTCGACGCTGCCATAGTCGAGGAAGGGCAGCGTCACCGGTTTCTTGACCTTGTAGGCGAACGGGCCGGCGAGCAGCACCCAGGAGATGTGCGTCTCGCGGCAGGCCTCGGCCGGGGCGGGCAGCGCGGCAAGGATTTCGCGGGGGAGGTTCATTCGCGCAGGTCGGCGTTGGCGGGACGGCGTGCTATAGCCATCGCTCCACCGGCTGGACGAGGAATTCCTCGACGGGGATGCCGTCCCCGCCGACCAGCAACAGACGATCTGGACGGAAGGCCTCGTTGAACGCCTGCATGCCGGGCAAGGCGCCGGGCGCCCGTCCGCTCTTGACCTCGATGGCGACCACACGCCGCCCCCTTTTCAGCACGAAATCCACCTCGCGGTTGCGCTCGCGCCAGTAGAAGACTTCGCAGGCGCCGGCCGCCGCCGCATTGACGAGATGGGCGCCGACGGCGGATTCGACCAGCCGGCCCCAATGCTCGCGATCCGCCTGCGCTGCGGCGAAACTCATGCCCTCCAGCGCCGAAAACAGCGCGCTGTCGAAGACCTGCAGCTTGGGGCTGGATGCGCGAACCCGCACGGTTTCTCCCGCGTATTTGGGGATGCCGGTCAGCAGGCCGGCCGCGCCGAGCAGTTCCAGGTAATGGGCGAGCGTGGTGGTGTTGCCGGCATCCTGCAACTGCCCGATCATTTTGGTGTAGGAAAGAATCTGCCCGGAATAGCGGCAGCCCAGCTCGAACAGGCGGCGCAGCAAGGCAGGCTTGTCCACCCGCGACAGCAGCAGGACATCGCGCGCCAGCGTTGTTTCGATCAGGGCATCGCGCACGTAGCGCGCCCAGCGCTCGGGCTCGTCGATCAGGGACGCGGCACCCGGGTAGCCGCCGTAATAGATGCCCTGCGCCACCGTCCAGCCGAAGGCTTCCCGCATTTCCGCCACGGACCAGTGCGGCAGGTGCAGCACCTCGAAGCGCCCTGCCAGGCTTTCCGACATGCCCTGCTGGATGAGCAGGGGCGCGGAACCGAGCAGGACGACCTTGACGCGGACGCGCCGGCGCGTGTCCTCGTCCCACAGGCGCTTGACCGTCTCGGACCAGCCCGGCAGCTTCTGCACCTCGTCGAGGACCAGCACCGCGCCTGCGTCGTCTTGGCGCATGCGGGCGATTTCCCATTGCTGGGCGATCCATTCCGCCCCCCGCAAGGTCGGCTCGTCGGCGCTGGCATAGTGTGCCGGCAGGCCGCAGGCGTCGCAGACCTGCTGCACCAGGGTCGTTTTCCCGACCTGGCGAGGTCCGGCGACGACCTGAATGAAGCGGCGCGGCTCGGCGATGCGGCGGGAAAGGGGATCGAACTGGGGGCGTCGGTAAGTCACATCGACAAATTACTCAATAATGTGAGTAATTTCAAGAGGGATTCCGGGGGCTTCCCGATCTCTCAAGAAACACGCAGGGCCGCCCCGAGTGTTTCTGCCCCTTGAGGGGAGATCGCCGCGCAGCGGCGATTGCGGGGTGGGCTCATTCGTTCGCATCTTACGCGACGTAGAATCGGCGCATGACCCTCACCGAACTGCGTTACATCGTCGCTCTCGCGCGCGAAAAACACTTCGGCCGCGCGGCGGAAAAATGTTTCGTCGCCCAGCCCACCTTGTCGGTGGCGGTGAAGAAGCTCGAGGACGAACTGGGCGTGATCCTGTTCGAGCGCGGACAGAGCGAGGTCACCCTCACCCCGGCCGGCGAGCCGATCGTGCGCCAGGCCGAAAGGGTGTTGGCGGAGGCGGCGCGCATCAGGGAGCTGGCGGATACGGCGGGCGACCCGCTTGCCGGCCCGCTGCGTCTCGGCGCCATCTACACCATCGGCCCCTACCTGTTGCCGAAACTGGTGCCGCTGCTCAAGGCGCGCGCGCCGAAGATGCCGCTGATGATCCAGGAAAACTTTACTGCCAGGCTGGTCGAAGCCCTCAAGAGCGGCGAACTCGACGTCGCCATCCTGGCCCTGCCGGTCGAAGAGCCGGGGCTGGTCGCGCAGGCCGTCTACGACGAGGCTTTCCGGGTGTTGACGCCGGCCCAGCACCCCTGGACCCGGCAGAAGAGCATCGAAGCCGGCCGTCTGCTGGACGAGCAGCTGCTGATGCTCGGGCGCGGCAACTGCTTCCGCGACCAGGTGCTCGACCTGTGCACGCGCGCCGGCGCGGGCGGGCCGCAGGTGCTCGAGGGCTCTTCGCTCGAGACGATCCGTCACATGGTCGCCTCGGGCATGGGCATCACCGTCATGCCGGCCTCGGCGGTGGACGATCTGCCCGCGAACGACCCCTTGCTGCGCGTGCGCCCCTTCGCCGAGCCGACCCCCGTGCGGCGCGTCGGCATGGTGTGGCGCGCGAGCTTTCCCCGTCACCAGGCCATCGACCTGCTGCGCCGCGCATTGCTCGACTGCAAGTTGCCGGGAACCCGGCCCTGCAAATAGCCTTATCCTATGCGGGCCATTGCCACAAACCGCTGGAACCCCGGCCCGGCCCGGCCGACAATGTCCCTACCGCCGTCATCGCCGGCGGAACTCGCCGAAAGGAGAAGCCAGTCATGAAAGAGAAAATTGGAAAAGCCGGCAGGATCGATATCGGCATTGCCGCTGCCGACCGCGCCAAAATCGCCCGGGGGTTGTCGAAGCTGCTGGCCGACAGCTATACCCTCTACCTGATGACGCACAACTTCCACTGGAACGTCACCGGGCCCATGTTCAACACCCTGCATGCGATGTTCATGGCCCAATACACCGAACAGTGGGGTGCGCTCGACGTCATTGCCGAGCGTATTCGCGCCCTCGGTCATCCCGCGCCCGGCACCTACAAGGAGTTCGCTACGCTGGCGTCGATCGAGGAGACGGAGGGCGTGCCGAAGGCCATCGAGATGATCCGGTTGCTCGTCGCGGCGCAGGAGGCCACCGCCCGCACCGCACGCGAACTGTTCCCCGTCGTCGACGCGGCGAACGACCAGCCGACCGCCGATCTGCTGACCCAGCGCCTCGAGGTGCATGAAAAGACCGCCTGGATGCTCAGGAGCCTGCTGGAGGACTGAGTTCAACCGGGGAAGCGTTCGCTCAGCCAGGCGACGATGTCGCGGGCCGGGCGGTGCCAGTCGGCCTCCAGCATCAGGCCGTGGCCCATGCCCGCATACAGCGTCGCGCCGGTGCCGTAGCTGCGCGCGGTCATGTCCACCAGCGCGGCGGGGATGATCAGGTCGTGCCCGGCGCCCAGCACGCGCAGACTGTCCGCGCCTCCCGGCAGACCCTGCAGGACACGCCCGGGGTGAGGTAGGCCGAACAGCATCATGTCCCAGATGGCGCGATGCGACTCGGGCTGGGCCAGCCGGTAGTAGCGCGCCAGGTCGGCGACCGGGACCGGCTGGGCGAACAGCGCGGCGCGCAGCCGGTCGAGCGCCACTGGCCGGCCGGCCATCATGCGGTTGAGGTCGGCGCACAGCCCCGGCCGTTCGAACAGCATGCCGAAGGCTGCGGCGGCCAGGCCCTGCGGCGGTACCGCGCACATCAGCACGGCCGCCGGGGCGGAATGCCTTTCCAGGAATTTCTGCACGACGAAGCCGCCCATCGAATGGCCGATCAGCACCGGCGGGGCCGGCAACGTGGCGACGGTTGCGACGACGTCGTTGACGTAATCGTCGATCGAATAGCTGTCGAGGTGGTCGCGGCGGAGACTGCCGCCATGGCCGGAGAAGCTCAGGGCATGGCAATCGAAACCGGCGGCGGCGAAATAGGGCAGGTAATGCTCCCAGCACCAGGCGGCGGTATAGGCGCCGTGCAGGAAGAGCAGCGGAGGAAAAGCCGGGCGGGGTTGCGGGGACGGGCGGGAAAGGATTTCGAGGCGTGCGCTTTGACGCGGGGTGCGTGCCATCCCGCCCGCACCGACTTTCAGCGCGCGAGGCAGGGGAGCGTCCAGATGCGGCTCCAGCAGGCGGGATCGATGGTCGTGCCGCCCAGCGTGGTGATGGCGCGGATGGCATGCCGGGCGCGGCGTGTGTCGCGCCGCACCGGATCGCGCAGCAGCCGGCCGTGCGCACCGAGGAACGACACGACCTCGCGGGGCATCGCCGCGCCGCGCGGCGCATCGACGACGACGGCGGTTTCGCGGTTGGCGAGGCGCACGAAGGTGCCGGGAGGGTAGTGGCCATTCACTTCGCGCAGAGCCTCGATCAGTTCTGGGTCGAACTGCTGCCGGTTGCGCGACAGCAGCCAGTGCAGCGCGACGCGCGGCGTGCGGGCGATGCGGCGATAGCGTTGCGGTGCGACCAGCGCGCACCATGCATCGGCGATCCGGAGGATGCGTGCCTCGATGCAGATCTCGTCGCCGCCCAGCGCGGCGGGATAGCCGCTGCCGTCGAGGGATTCGTGATGTTGCTCGACGGCCTCGATCCAGCACAGATCGGCGCCCGGCGTGTCGCGCAGCAGGTCGGCGGCGAGCTGCGGATGGCGCCACAGGGCGATGCGTTGGGCGTCGCTGGGCACGGCGTAGGGGGCGCTGAGGTCGTCCTGCAATTCGAGCGACGGCAGGTTCATGAACAGGGCCGCTCTGGCCACGTTATGCTGGAGCCGGGCATCGCGCCGGATGGCGCGGCCGAGCAGGATGCCGAGAATCGCAGCGAACAAGCCGTGCTGCAGGGTAGGGCTGCGCAGCGCGATGTGCGGCCCCATGCCGAGGCAGACCTGCGGAGCGTGATCGACGAGGCCGACCAGTTCGGCGGCCAGCGTCGAGATGCGGATCGCATCCTGCACCCGGCAGGACCAGCCCTCGATGGTTTCGACGTAGGCCCGCGCGATCGCCGCGAGCCGGTCGTAGGGCCGGGGCGAGGCGGGCGCGAGCGGGGCGGGCCGGGCAGCGCTGTTGGCGTAGGCCATGCCGAAGGAAGCGGCAAATGCATGGGCGGTCATGGGGGCCTGTGCAGCAACTTCCCTGCCAGGCCGGAATTTGAGCGGATTCGGCCAAAATCCGTGCTGGCGGCAGGAATACCGGCAATTGTTGCCGGAGCTTCACGTCAAGATTTGGGCTGCTGGTCGAGGCGGAACTTGACAAAGCTGCCCGGCGCGTCTTCCAGGACGCCGAGCTTGCCCTTGGCGGGGTCGCGCGCAGGCACGAGTTCGTCATTCTGCGCGGTCAGCCAGGCCTGCCAGTCGGTCCACCACGAACCGGGGTTCTGCCGGGCGCCTGCGAAGAAAGCCTCGGGAGTGTCCGGCAGGGTCTTGGCCGGGTTGATCCAGTAGCCATACTTGTTGGCGGCCGGCGGGTTGACGATGCCCGCGATGTGGCCGGAGCCGCCGAGCACGAAGCGCGTCGGGCCGGAGAACAGCCGCGCGCCGAGGTAGGTGCTCTGCCAGGGGGCGATGTGGTCCTCGATGGTCGAGATGAAGTAGGCGGGAATCTTGACCTTGCGCAGGTCGATCGCGACGTCGCCGATCATGATGCCGCCCGGCTCCTTGAGCAGGTTCTTCATGTACATGTTGCGCAGGTAGAAGCTGTGCATCGCCGCCGGCATGCGCGTCGAGTCGGAGTTCCAGTAGAGCAGGTCGAAGGGGAAGGGATCCTTGCCCATCAGGTAGTTGTTCACCACGAAGGACCAGATCAGGTCGTTGGCGCGCAGCATGTTGAAGGTGCCGGCCATCTCGCTGCCTTCGAGGTAGCCGCGCTCGCTCATCTTCCTTTCGAGGCTGGCGACCTGCGGCTCGTCGATGAAGACGCCCAGCTCGCCGGGGATCGAGAAGTCGAGCATGCTGGTGAAAAAGGTTGCGGAGGCGAGACGCGGGTCTGTTGCTTTGGGCTTCTTTGCCGCGAGATAGGCCGCCGTGGTGCCGAGCAGCGTGCCGCCCAGACAGTAGCCGACGGCATTCACCTCTTTCTCCCCCGTCTGTTCGCAGACCTTGTCGAGCGCCGCGAGCGTTCCCGCGAAGACGTAGTCCTCGAAAGTCTTCTGCGCGAGCTTCTCGTCCGGATTGACCCAGGAGATGCAGAACACGCTGTGGCCCTGGTCGACCGCCCACTTGATGAATGAGTTCTTCTCGCGCAGATCGAGGATGTAATACTTGTTGATCCAGGGCGGCACGATCAGCAGCGGCCGCTTGAACTGCGTCTTGGCGGCCGGCGCGAATTGCAGCAGCTGGATCAGGTCGTTCTGGAAGATCACCTTGCCGGGCGTGGTGGCGACGTTCTTGCCGAGTTCGAAGGCGGTGGTGTCGGTCATCCTGACGCGCAGCTGGCCGTCGCCGGCCTCGATGTCGCGCAGCAGGTTGTTGAAACCCTTGAGCAGGTTCTGGCCGTGCGAGTTCACCGTCTCGCGGAAGACTTCGGGATTGGTGTGCACGAAGTTGGAGGGCGACATCGCGTCGATGAACTGGCGCGTGAAGAAGTTGACTTTCTCCTGCGTGTGGTCGTCGAGACCCTTGACGCCGCTTACCGAGTCGTGGATGTGGCGCGCGGTGATCAGGTAGGACTGCTTGATGAAGTCGAACAGGAAATGCTCTTCCCACTGCTCGTCCTTGAAGCGCTTGTCGCCCTTGGCGGGCAAGGCGACCGGCGGCGCCTGCACGCCCATGAAGCGCAGCATCGAATGCTGCCAGAGCGAGAAATAGTCCCAGACGAGGTTCATCTGCGCCTGCGCCAGCTGGTAGGGATTGGCGAGCATTTTCGCCATCATGTCCATGAAGGCCTGTGCCACGCCCAGCTCGTCCTGCGGGGGCGTGACGCCCTTTTCGACCTGGCGCTTGACGTGCGCGGTGATCAGCTTCGAGGCGCGCTGGGCGACCTCGGCGTAGGTCTTGGCGATTTCCTGCGGATCGGGCAGGGCGGGATGCGCATTTTCTTTGGCGGTCTCTTGTGTCATGGTCTCTCGCTCCGGGTCAGAGTTTGGGTCGATAGCGGATGATGCCGTTCTCGCTGCGGCGTTGCAGCCGCTGTTGCGATTCGAGGTGGTTCAGATGGGCGATGGCCTCGCCCATGGCGAACAGGGTCTGGTGCGGATCGTCGATCGGCCGACCGAAGAGAACTTCGAGGAGATCTCCTGCACTACGTGCGCCATCCGCGCAGGCGGCGAGCAGGTCGGCGCAGCGCGCTGCGTGATGGGCGTGCAGTTCGGCGACGCGCGTGCGCATGCCGCGGAATGGGCGGCCGTGCGAGGGCAGCGCCAGGGTGTCTTCCGGCAGGGCGGCGAGCCGGTCGATCGAATCGAGATAGAGCTGCAGCGTGTCGAGTTCCGGCGCGGCGGCATAGGCGCTGACGTTGGTCGAGATGCGCGGCAGCAGCATGTCGCCGGCGATCAGCACACCCAGTTGCGCGCAATGGAGGCTCGCATGCTCGGGGGAATGGCCATGGCCGACGATGACTTCCCATTCATGCGCGCCGATGCGCAGCGTATCGCCATCGAAGAGCGGATGGAAGGTGGCGGGAATGACCGGTACGCCGCGCCGGTAGGCGTTGCCGCGCGCTTGCAGCGCGGCGCAGCGTTGCGCATCGAGGCCGTGGCGCGCGAACAAGGCCACCATCGAGGGAATGTCGAAGGGTGCGAGTCCGGCCGCGATGACGTGGGCGGTCAGGTATTCGCCCTGCGTCATCCAGAGCGGCGCGCCATAATCGCTTTCCAACCAGCCGGCGAGGCCGAGATGGTCGGGATGGAAATGCGTGACGATCTGGCGGCTGAGTTGCCGTCCCGCCAGCGCCGACTTCCAGGCCTGCTTGACCGCATCCATCGCGATGCCGGTGTCGACGGCGGTGAATCCCTCCCCATCTTCCAGCAGCCACAGGTTGATGTGGTCGAGCGCGAACGGCAGGGGCATGCGCAGCCAGTGCACGCCGGGCGCGACCTCGAGGGTGGCGCCGGTTTCGGGCAAGTTGTCGAAGGGGTAGGCGATCTGCATGGCATGGCCGGGCGCACGTTGCCCGGCTGGGGGAATTCTGTTTAACTGCGTCACGTTCGTTATCTCGCCAGTCTATCAGGAATCCGCCGCGTTTGCTGCGGTGCAGCAAAGTGCAGACATGACCGAAATCACCTACAGCATCGCCGAACTGGCGCGCGAGTTCGATCTGACGCCGCGCGCCATCCGCCATTACGAGGAGCAGGGCCTGATCGCGCCGGCGCGCGCCGGCGTGCAGCGCGTCTACACCAAACGCGACCGCACGCGCCTCAAGCTGACCCTGCGCGGCAAGCGCCTGGGCCTCTCGCTGGCCGAGATCCGCGAGCTGATCGACATGTACGACAGCGCGCCCGAAAGCTCCCAGCTCGCCCGGCTGCTCGAGGTGCTGGCGCGCCAGCGCGCCAAGCTGAAGCAGCAGCGCGAGGATATCGATGCCGTGCTGGGCGAACTCGATGCCTTGGAAGGGCAATGCCGCGCCCTGCTCAAGGCGAAGAATTGACGTTGACGTAAACGTCAACATACAATCGGCCGAAACCGTCATGGAGGTCCAATGAGTTACGGCAAAATGACCGGGCTGAACTTCCAGCTCGGCGAAGAGATCGACATGCTGCGCGACACGGTGCGCGACTTCGCCGCCGACGAGATCGCGCCGCGCGCCGCGCAGATCGACCGCGCCAACGAATTCCCCGCCGATCTCTGGAAGAAGTTCGGCGCTCTCGGCCTGCTCGGC
>CAZZFN010000020.1:0-23332 GCA_964653505.1 uncultured Methyloversatilis sp. | reverse complement strand
ACGACGACCGCGTGACGCGCGTCGGCAGGGTGATCCGCAAGCTGCGCATCGACGAACTGCCGCAGCTGTTCTCGGTATTGTCCGGCACCATGAGCATGGTCGGCCCGCGACCGGAGAGAGCCTTCTTCGTCGATCAGCTGACCAAGGAAATTCCGTTCTACGCCGTGCGCCACAGCGTCAAGCCGGGCGTGACCGGGTGGGCCCAGGTGCGCTATCAGTATGGCGCGTCGGTCGAGGATGCGGCGCAGAAGCTGCAATACGACCTGTATTACGTCAAGAACCACACCCTGCTGCTCGACCTGGTGATCCTGTTCGAGACCGTCGGCGTGGTGGTCAGCGGCAAGGGGGCGCAGTAGTCAGCGCCCGTCGCCGACGAACTGCTTGCGCAACAGATGCGGAAGCAGCAGGTGCATGGGCATCCTCAGGTAATGCGACCTTACGTACATCGTGAAATTGGCAAGGTGTGCGAAGGCCCCGGGATGGGAATCCAGCACCGCGCCGAGACTGGCGGGCAGGATCCGGTCCATGAGGCTGCCGGCAAGCGCGGCGGGCGCTCCCGATCGCCGAACGGCGGCAGCGGCATCGTCGGGTATCGGCGTTGCCAGCCAGAGCCGGCAATACTTCAGGGCGTAGTGGCAAGGGCGCATCAAATCGAGCTCGACCGCCCGCCCGACGAGCGTTTCCCAGAAGCCGGCATGCGCCGAAAACTGCCGGACGAGGGCGTCGATATCGACCAGATCGCGCAGCCCGTGCCGCATGTCGCCATCGTGAAACAAATGGACCGCGCTGTGCAGGATCATGTCGATGGGGGCGAGGGTGCGCACCAGCGGATCGTCGGTCACCGGCCGCGATGCCTGCCAGAGCTTTTTCACATCCGGTTTCAGGGAGGCGGTCGGCGGCAGGAGGGTGTGATGCACATCGAGGCTGGTGCCGCGCTCGAGGTGCTGCAACGGCGGCAGTTCGTGCATCCAGGTGCGGTAATAGCGCTGATCGTAGGCGTCCAGCTTGGTGGGAAACCAGCCGTGTTCGATGAGGCTTTTTTCCGTTAGTGCCAGGTTGCTGCGGGGAACCATGATGTCGATGTCCGACATCAACCGCCCGTGCCCGGCTTCCAGATTGGCCGCGATGTAGGCGGCTCCCTTCAGCAAGACAAAGGGAATCCGGGCCTCCGCCAGGGCTTCCCGGAGTTGCCGGGTTTCCCAGGCCACACCGCGCGCGTGGCTTGCCGCGACCCGCAGCGCGCCCTGGAAATGCAGATCCACCTTGGCGGGCAGCCTGCCGGTCAAGCCGGTCGCCGAGGCGATCCAGGCCACCCGCGCGAGCAGCTGGCCACGCCGTGCGGCGCGCAGCAGATCTTCCCAGTCGGATATCGGGAAGCGAACCGAGGATGGCGGATCGCGCAGGAAGCGGATCAGCGGGTGGGCCGGATCAACCATGCGCCCCATGCGTCCATCGGCTTTCGAGGATTTCGATCGCGCCGTCCATGCTGCCGTATTCGATGGCCAGGCACTCGCATCGATCGACCGTGTCGGCCAGGGCGGCGAAACCCGCAGAGCCGAGCGTGGAATAGTTGAAACAGTTTTCGATGAGCCGCATCAGCGCCTGTGCCTTGCCCAGGGGGAGCGCCTGCAGGGGGGCGCCGCTTTTGTAGGTCGGAAAGGCGACAATCTGCGCTCGGGCCGGCGTGCGCGCCGCATCGATGCTGGCGCGCGGCGCACGCATGTGTGCCACGGTTCCCTTGGCGGTATCGGCAACCGTTTCGCCCATGACGACGCTTTGCGCATAATCGCGCAGAAGGTCGATCGACGCGTTTTTCAAACCGATCGGGCGCGGAAAGGGCCAGAGCATGCCGTCTTGCAGGGAGATCAGGGCCATTTCGTCGGACAGCAGCCGCCAGCCCCGACAGACCATCGCCGCGCAAAGCGTGCTTTTCCCGCTGCCCGGTGCGCCCGGCAGGATGACCGCACGGCCGGACTTCTCCACCGTGGCCGCATGCACGATCGCATACTGGTGGGCGTTGTTGGCGACGACCCAGTTCAAGCCCCACTCGAACATCGCAAAAGCCTGTGCGCGGGGCAAGGGCTTGAAGGGAGACTGCCCTTCGAAAGAAAACGCGACCTGCGGGCGCAGCCATCGCCTGAACAGGCTGGGGGAGTAAAGCTCGATCTCGAAATCGACCAGTTCTTGATCCGGGCTGAGCGCATAGTCCGGGTAGAGCGACGCGACTCCCCGGGCAACGGAAGGGATATTCGAGCGCAGCCCGATATCGAAACTGCCGACCGACAGGGCGATGCCTGGACGGGACAGGCGCCGGGCCAGCTCGCGGGTGGGGAGGGACGAAAGTCTCAGGGTTGATTCCCGACAGTCTCGACAGTCTCGATCAGGCCGATCTTGCACAGGCTGCGAATGATATCCCCAAGCAGGCCGGACAGTTCTTCCGGCGTCAGGTCGTCGTTCAGGGAGAGAAATTCGTCCGACAGGGTCTGGATCGAAGCCGGTCCGGACTCAAGGCGCTCCAGCAGCAACGCGCACGCCGGCGACAGGAGATGCGTCTCCCCGGAGTCGGCGACATGCACGACGCATCCATCGTCCCAGCTGCGTTTCAGGAAACGCGGGCGCGAGCTCAGAGCGAGGAGCGACACGGCCCGATGCATACGAAAGCGAGGGAGGCGAGGGGTGTGAGGAGTGTCGAGTGTCCCGCTGCCGACGGCCGCCTCGCCGTCAGAGAGGCGAGGCCGCTCCCCGCCGGGCGGCCATCACCAGGTCGAATCGAGAAACGCTTGCAGGCTGATATACCCGGGCGGAAGGGGGATCGTCCCCGAAGCCAGGCCCACGACTTGCTGTTTCGTCAAGATGTATTTGAAACCCGTGGAATTTTCGCTCAGCGAGGCATTCAGGTAGGCGCAGACGAGATGTCTCGTGAGTTGCCAGTCCGCCATGGCGGGCCACAGGTTGGGCAGCAGCACCACCCGCAAGGGCGTTGTGCCTGGCACGCCGTTCTTGTTCAAAACGGCAGGAATGCCGGGGAGGGCAGCAATCGTGCTTCCGCCGACATAGCACCCCGGCTTGTTGGTGTTTTGCGGGTGACATTGAGATGTGGCGGTATCGTAGGTTCCGTAGGAAAAACCTGCGGTCTGCCAAGCCCCGATCGTGCTGAAGCTGCCGACATTCCCGCCCGGCAGTCCCCAGCCGCCCGGGCTCCAGCCCTTGGAGCACTGCCCGCGGTTGGGGTCCGACAGGTTGCCCGACAGCATGTTGGACAGGCAGTTGCCTGCCAGAGCGTTCCTGCTGGCCAGCGAGGCGATCACCGGGGCCGCCAGGGCGGCCCGGCCCAGACGGCGACGCCCCCGGTCGACCGCGATGGCTGGCTTCCGCGGGACGGGCATCCGCGGAGTTTGCGGGGTTTGCGGGGTTTCGGTTGTCGGTGACTTGCTTTCGCTCATGGAGCGCTCCACGGTATTCTTCATACAACTTCAAGCAATAATCGCACCATATTCCCTGTTACGCTGAAAATCAAATACATTCATTGGGTTGGGCAGTCCGCGCCCGCTACGCCAAGGACTGAAACCGACGCGTTGTAAAAAAATCCGACAGAAAATGTCACCGATTCCTTGCCGAAATGGCCACCAGCAGAAGGAAGCACCCCATTCCCATCCCCGCGATCCCGGCCTGCATCAGCGTGCCGACCTGGAAGCCGCCCAGCCAGTAGATTCCGGCCAGCCGGGCGGCGGCGCTCGCGACGCACAGCAAAATGCCGAGAAACCCGGCGACAAGGCCCAGACCGCGGAACAGCCGCATCGGTTCGTCCCTACTTTCTTTCCAACAAGTCGATAAGGTGCCTCACCGGGATAGCATAGCTGATCCCCGAGGGTTTCTCCAGCACGGCCTCTTTCGTCGATTTGACGAACACCATGTTGAGGATGCCGAGCACTTCGCCGGTGGCGGGATCGAACAGCGGGCCGCCGCTGTTGCCCGGATAGGCGGTGGCGTCGAGCTGGAAGATGTCGAAGGTGCCGCTGCGCAGGCGCCGGATCGAGGCGTCCTTGAGCTGTTGCGCGTTTCCCTGCGGAATCGCGATGGGGGTGATCGACGAAACGATGCCGCGGTGGGTGACGGGCGAGAAGCCGAGCACGCCGCCGATGGGGAAACCGCTGAAGGCGACCGCCTGGCCCTCGCGCACCGCGGCCGAGTCGCCCAGGGGCAGCGCCGGCAGGGGCGGGCCGGCGATGCGCAGCAGGGCGAGGTCGTGGGCGGTGTCGCGGGCCACCAGCTGGGCCGGCAGGGGGCGGGTTGCCGCGCCCTGGCGCGCCAGCACCATCAGGCTGTCCTGGCCGGAAGCGGCGTCGAGGGTCGCTGGAATGACGTGGGAATTGGTGGCGACCAGCCGGCCGTCGCCGACGGCGAATCCCGTGCCGCGCATGGCGAAGGACGGGCTCTTCAGCTTGTTGAAGGTGCCGACGACGACGAGCGCGGGCTTGATGCGCTCGATGGTATTGGCCAGTTCGGCGCGCGCCGGGGCGACCAGCAGCGCCAGGATGGGGAGCAGCCAGACGAGGGGTGTCTTGCGCGCGGTCATGACCGGATGCGTGCCTGTCGTTGCCGGATGCGCGGCAGCTCGGGCGAGGGCGCGACGACCGTCGCATCGTAGGGATGCTCGTGACGGCGGAAGGTCTCGAGGATGCGCCTGACGTAGCCACGCGTCTCCGCGTAGGGCGGGATGCCGAGATGGCGGTTGACCGCGCCTTCGCCGGCGTTGTAGCCGGCGGCGGCGAGCGCGACGTCGCCGCGAAAATAAGCCAGCAGCCAGCGCAGGTAGGCGAGGCCGCCGCGCACGTTCTGTTCCGGATCGAAAGGCTTCTTCACGTTGAAGCGCAGCGAGGTTTCCGGGATCAGCTGCATCAGGCCCTGGGCGTTCTTGGGCGAGACGGCATGCGGGTCGAGATTGGATTCGGTGCGCGCGATGGCGAGCGCCAGACGCGGGTCGATGCCGTATTCCGGCGCGAGGCGGCGGATCAGTTCCGCCAGCTGGCGCTGTCTTGCGCTGCCGAAGACGAAATCGTCCGGGCTGGGGTCGGCCGCCGTCTCGGCGACGACGGGTCTGTCGCGCAGGCATGCGGGCGTTTCGCCGGTCGGTGGGCCGACAAAGCGCAGCATGCGCTGCGCGGGTTCATGGCCCTGCGCGGCGGCGAGGCCGAAAAAATGGGCCGCAACGGCGTCGTCGCGGGGAATGCCGCGCCCGTTGGCGTACATCCAGCCCAGGTCGTAGCGCGCTTCGGGATCGCCCGCCTTGGCGGCGGCGCAATAGAGCGCGATGGCCCGGGCCGCATCCTTGGGCACGCCTTCGCCGTGTTCGTGGGCGCGCGCTTCCTCGCGCAGCAGGGGCCATTCCTCCGGCGTCGGCGCGGCGAAAGTCGGCGCTGGCAGGACGGCAGCGCACAGCGCCAGCGCGGCGAGGCGGCAAACCTGGGCGCGGGCGCGCATGCTCACAGCCCCTTCAGCAGGGCGGCCACCTCGTCCTGCTGCGGGAACGGATCGCCGAGCTTGGCCAGGGTCTCCAGCGCCTGTTTCGCCTCGGCTTTCCTGCCGGCGCCGATCAGCGCCCTGGCGTAGTTGAGGCGGATCGCGTGCGCCTGCGGCGCCAGTTCCAGCGCCTTGACCAGCAACTCGAGACCGCGCGCCGTCTCGCCCTTGTCGACGAGCAACATGCCGAGCGTGTCCATGATGGCGGGCTGGTTGGGCGCCAGCCGGTTGGACTGCTCGGCCAGGGCGAGCGCCTGGGGATCCTTCAGCTGCCCCAGCGACCAGGCCAGGTTGTTGAGCAGGATGGGGTTCTCGGGCTGCGCGGCCAGCAGCTTGCGGTATTGCGCCGCCGCCGCGGCGTGATCTTTGCGCTGGGTGGCCGACTCGGCGAGGAACAGCCGGAAGGCGTTGTCCGCGGGATGCGACTTGAGCCAGGATTCCGCGAAGCGGTCGGCCTCGCCGGACTTGCCGTCGCGCAGCAAGACGGTGTGCAGGCGTTGGGCGAGATCGGCGCCCGGCGCGGCTTTCAGGCCGGCGCGATAGGCCGCGGCGGCCGCTCCCCAGGCCTGGTCGATGGCATGGACGTCGCCTTCCAGCAGGTAGCCGACCCCCAGCTTGGGCTGCGCCTTCTGGATGGCGCGCGATTTTGCCAGCGCCGCGTCGAATTTCTTGTCATCGACGTCGAGCAGGATCAGCGCGCGCTGCATGGGCAGCGAGTCGGGCTGCAACGCCAGGCCCTTGTTGAGGCTGTTGCGCGCGCCTTCCCTGTTGTTGGCGCCGGCCTGGATTTCCGCCATGCGCAGATAGGGATGGGCGGCGGTCGGCAAGAGGCTGATGAGCCTGCCGTAGGTCGCCAGCGCCTGCTGGATATCGCCGTTGAGTCGATATACCTGCCCCGCCGCGTCGAGGAGCTCGGGCCGGTCGGGGATGACCGCCAGGGCATCCTGCACCGCGGTGAGGGCCTTGCGGTTTTCCTGGTTGCGCACGTGCAGGCCGATCAGGGC
Source organism: uncultured Methyloversatilis sp. (assembly GCA_964653505.1). GTDB lineage: Bacteria > Pseudomonadota > Gammaproteobacteria > Burkholderiales > Rhodocyclaceae > Sulfuricystis. Next base: position 16,808 of record CAZZFN010000020.1, on the reverse strand, counting down.
GAGCCGCGGCGCCGGCTCGCCGGGTGCGGCGGCGATCGCCTTGCCGATCTGCGCGGCGATTTCGTCGGGCTTGGCGCCTGCGCGTGCCTGCAATTCGGCGAGCGCCAGCAGGGCCTGCACGTTCTCCGGTTCCTTGGCGAGAACCGACTCGAAGCGCTTGCGGGCGTCCTCGGGTTTTTGGGCGGCCAGATCCATCTGGGCCAGGGCGGTCGCCGCCGGCAGGTAGGCGGCGTTCAGGCTCAGGGCCTTCTCGAAGCTCTTGCGCGCAGCTTCGCGGTCGCCCTTGCCGAGCAGGGCGCCGCCGCGCAGGTTATGGGGGGTCGGATCGTCCGGCTGCTTTTTCTCCAGACTGGCGATCGCCTTGAGCGCCTGGTCGAACTGCCGGTCGCGGATGCTGGCGGCGATCAGCGCCATGTCCGCCGCGACGCCCGTATCCTCGGCGGCGATCTGCTCGAGATCCGCGAAGGCCGCCTCCGCCTGGCCGCTGCGCATGCGCGCCAGGGCAAGCGCCGTCCGCGTCTGCTTGTTCGCCGGATCGGCCTGGGCGGCGCGCCGGAAATACTCCACGGCCGCCTTGGTGTCGCCGCTTTGCAGATGGGCGTTGCCGGCCAGGGGGAGCCAGGCGGCGCGGGTCTCGCTGCCTTGCAATACGGGCTGCAGGGCCTCCAGGGCCTTGTTCGGCTGGCCGCTGCGCAGGTAGGACAACACCAGCGTGCGCCGGGCGAAATCCAGCCCGGGCGCCTGGTGCAGCGCCTTGCGCAGGAATTCCTGCGCCTGGATGTCCGAGCGGCTGTCATAGGCGATCAGGCCGGCAAGCTGCAGGCCCTGGGGGTTGTCCGGTTGCGCCTTCAGCACGAGCTCGATCGCCGTGCGCGCCGCCGGCAGATCCTTGCGGCTGTAGGCGACCAGACCGCGCATGTAGTGGGTCAGGGGGTGTTGCGCGGCAGCCTTCTGCATGGCCTCGAGCTGCCGGTCGGCCAGCTCGGGCTTGCCGTCGCGCAGGCGGATCATGATCAGCGCCGCATGGGCCGTGAGCGCGCGCGGCTCGATGGCCACTCCCTTTTCGTAGGCGGCGGCGGCTTCGGCGGTCTTGCCTTCGGCGCGCAGCAGGTCGGCCTTGAACAGCCAGGCGTTGGCATTGCCCTCGTCGCGGGCGAGAACGTCGTCCGCGATGGCGCGGGCGCCCGCCAGGTCGTTGGCGCCCGCTTTCAGGCGCGCCAGCCCGAGCAGCGCGGGAGCGTAATCGCCGCGGGCGGCAATGGCTTCCTCGAACGCGGCGCGCGCGGCGTCGAACCTGCCTTGCAGGATCAGGCTCTGCCCGACGCTCGTCTTCAGGTCCGCCCGGCCTGCGGGGGTCGCGACAGGGGTCTGCGCCAGCTCGTCGAGTTTCTTGAACTGCCCTTGCGCGAGCAGGGCGCGCGCCAGGGCGGGCACCGCCTGATCGGCGGCGAACTGGAGTTCGACGGCCTTGCGCAGCTCGACTTCGGCCGCCGCGGGATCGCCGCCGTCGAGCAGGGCGCGGCCGAGCAGGAAGCGGGCTTCTGCGGAGTTGGGGTTTTGCGCCAGCGCGTTCTTGAGCTGGATGGTCGCCGCGGCATGGTCGTTCTTGGCCAGATAGTCCTTGGCCGAGGCGAGCAGGGCCTCGGGCGAATCGCCGCAGCCGGCGGCGAGGGCCAGCCCCAGCAGCAGGGCGACGGTGCGCAATCTCGAGCGGAGGACAGGGGTCATGACGGGCGCCTATGCTTTGAGTCCGAATTTGTGCATCAGATCATACAGCGTGGGGCGACTCACACCAAGAAGCTCGGCCGCGCGCACCACGTTGCCGTTGCTGCGTCCGAGGGCGGCCAGGATCGCCCGGCGATCGGCTTCGTCGCGAATCGTGCGCAGGTCGAGCGAGGCCGCCGCGCCAGCGGCGGCCTCGATGCCGGTGTCCGCCGCGCCGAGGGTGTTGCCGTCGGCCATGATGACGGCGCGCTTGATGCAGTTTTCCAGTTCGCGCACGTTGCCGGGCCAGCCATGGGCGGCGATGCTGTCGATGGCGTCCTCGCCGAGCGTCAGGGTGCGTTTCTGTTCCGCGGCGAAGCGCCGCACCAGGGCATGGGCGAGCAGGACGGCGTCGCCGCTGCGGTTGCGCAGGGGCGGGATGTGGATGACGATTTCGGCCAGGCGAAAGTAAAGATCCTCGCGGAACCGGCCCGCGCGGATCAGGGCCTTGACGTCCTGGTGCGTGGCGCAGACGATGCGCACGTCGACGGGAATCTCCTGCCGCCCGCCGATGCGCTCGATCACGCGTTCCTGCAGGAAGCGCAGCAGTTTCGCCTGCAGCGCCAGGGGCAGGTCGCCGATCTCGTCGAGCATCAGGGTGCCGCCATGCGCGGTTTCGATTTTGCCGGGCGTGGTGCGGGCCGCGCCCGTGAATGCGCCCTTTTCGTAGCCGAACAGCTCGCTTTCGAGCAGGTTGTCGGGAATGGCGGCGCAATTGATCGCGACGAAACGGGCGTCGGCGCGCGGGGAGGCGGCATGCAAGCCGCGCGCCAGCAGCTCCTTGCCGGTGCCGCTTTCGCCGAGCAGCATCAGGGTGGCGTTGCTGGGAGCGACCTTTTCGATGGTGCGGCAGATTTTCAGCATCTCCGGGTCGCGCGTGATCAGTCCGCCCAGCGCGTCGGGCTGGCGCATCGCCTGCAGGCGCCGGTTTTCCTGTTGCAGTTCGTGCAGCCGGAAGGCGCGTTCCAGGGTGAGGCCGAGGATGTCGGGCTCGAAGGGTTTGGTGAAGAAGTCGTAGGCGCCCATGGCGACCGCGCGCAGGGCGTTGGCCTGATCGTTCTGCCCGGTGAGCACGATGATCTTGGTATCGGGCGCCAGCGCCAGCGCCTGTTCGAGCAGGCGGAAACCCTCCGCGACCGAGTCGGCATCCGGCGGCAGCCCGAGGTCCATGGTGACCACCGCCGGCGCGTGACGGCGAATCTGGCCGAGGGCGCTTTCGCGGTCCGCGGCGACCAGAGTCTCGTACCGGTCGAACGACCAGCGGATCTGTTTCTGCAGGGCGGGGTCGTCCTCGACGATCAGCAAGCTGCGCAGTTTTCCCGATGTCATGCATGCGTCTCCGGTTGTTTCAGGTCGGAAGATCTGGAAACTTCGATCAGGGGAAGCTTGACGAAAAAGCGTGTGCCGACATTCTCTTTGCTTTCCACGCGAATGTCCCCCCCGAGCTCGTGCACATACTGGCGGCTTTCGAAGGCGCCGATTCCCATGCCGGCCTGCTTGGTGGTCTGGAAGGGCTTGAACAGGCGATCGCGCACGAACTCGGCCGACATGCCGCGGCCCGTGTCGCCGACCTCCACCGTCGCCATGCCGCCGGCGCGACCGATTTCGATCCAGACCCTGCCTTCGGCGGGCGTGGCGTCCAGCGCATTCTGCACCAGATGGCCGATGACGCGCTCGATGCGATCCTCGTGCCCGCGGGCCGTGACGCCGGCGAGGACGCGCAGCTCGACCGGCGGCCCGATCTGCGCCTTCGCTTTCCTGATCCGCTGCGCCACCGCTTCCAGATCGACGCCGCAGCCCCCGTCCGCCGGCGTCGCGCCTTCGCGCAGCTGGAGCATCAGCTGCTTCATGCGGTCGACCGCATGACTTGCGGTTTCCAGCATGTCGCGCTGGAACTCCGGATTATCGGCATGGCGCTCGGCATTCTTGACCATCAGGGAAAGCTGGGTGACGATGTTTTTCAGGTCATGCACCACGAAGGCCGACATCTTGTTGAAGGCTTCGAATTTGCGCGCGTCGAGCAGCGCCTCGGCGGCCTGCATCTGGGCCAGGAAGGTGGCGGCCTGCCGCCCGGCGGTGCGCAGGAGATCGTTGACTTCCCAGTTGATGTCGAGCGGCGCGCGCGCGGTCGCCAGGACGACGAATCCGACGACCCCCGTCGCCAGACTCAGCGGCACCACCAGCCAGGCGTTGGGCGTTGCGACGAGCCAGTCCGGCAGCGTCAATCCCTCGTAACGCCCCGGCCGGTGGCGGTACTCCTCGAGATCGACCACCCAGCCGCTGGCGCCGAGAAAGGCCAGCAGGGAACTGTCGGCGCTTTCCCGCGTTTCGCACGCGGGCATGTTCCAGCGCGCCGTCTGCGCATAGGTCCGTCCTTCGGCATCGCGCAGCCACAAGGCGCCGGCCGGGCTTTCCACCATGTCCGCGAGTCCGCGGATGACCTGCTGGCCGACTTGCTGCGCATTCTCTCCCGAGGACAGGGTGCGGGTGAATTTGAGCCACTCCTCGCGGTAGTCGTAGCGATAGCGGAAGAAGTGCTTGCCGACCAGCACCTTGAGCCGGGCCCGCATGGTTCCGGAAAAGAGGAAGACCACGAGCAGGAGCAGGGCGACGAACAGCACGGCGACCTGCAGGGCGCCGCCCCAGCTGCCGCCGAGATAGCGGACGTAGTAGCCGGCGGCGGATGCGATCAGGAGATAGGCGCCGGCCACGGCCAGCGAGGTGGTCTGGAATGCGGCGGTCTGCGACACGGTGACGCGCAGCTTGCGCGCCCGGGTGCGGTAGATGGTCAGGACGATCAGCGGCAGCACCAGGGCGTTGGCCAGACCGCGCACGACGAACGCATCGGCGTCGACGCGGTTGAAGAGCAGCGTGAGCGAGTGGAAATACAGATCGAAGCTGAACACCGCGGCCAGTCCGATGCCCAGCGGCTTGATGTTCCAGCGCGAGTCGGCCGAAGTGTTGCGAAACAGCTGCTCGACGAGCGCCAGGCCGAAGATGGTCTGGGCCAGGGCGGCATACTGGCTGCCGCGGACGACCGCCTGCATCGTCTCCATGCCGGCGAGGAGCAGCGCCTGGAAAATCATGCCGATGGCGACGATGGCGCCGCCGACCGCGATCGGCCAGGCGTTCCAGGCCGACCCGCCCAGTCCCTTGCCGGCGCCGGCCGTGCGCAGCAACAGGAGGATGAAGCCGTACCATGCGCCGTAGCGCATGCCGTCCAGAACGGCGAATGCGGCGTTCGCGCCGATATCCGGACCGAGCGCGACGAGGGCTCCCGCGCCCGCCCACAGCGCGGTCGCGCCCGCGGCGCACAGCAGGGCGATGTCCACCGCATCGCGCAGATTGCCGTGACGCCAGCGCAGCAGGTGACCCGTCAGCATCAGGTAGCTGATCGCCGCAATGCCGTAGCTCCACAGCGGAGCGGTCGGGAGATCCTGTTCCATCGTTCCTCAGGCAGCCCGTGCCTGCCGCCAGTGATGCAGGAAGCCGGCGCGGTCCTGGCGCCGCGGGTTGGCGGCCAGCCAGTTCTTGATGTGGGGCAGGGTGTGACGATAACCCGTCGCGGCGATTTCGCGCATTTTCCGCCAGTCGAGGAAGTCGTACTGCTGCAGGGGCGGCGCCAGGTAGAGGTCGGCCAGCCTGCGCGCGCCCTGCGCTTCCTTGCGGCCGGCCAGGGTGGTGACCTGCAGGATGACGCGCGACAGGGTGGGCGCTTCTTCGCGCGCGTCGTTGCGGAACATGCGGCGCCCGAGGTATGCGATGCCGCCCGGAACGCGGGCGGGCCGTTTGCCCTGGATGCTGTCCACCGCGAGATCGACGGCGACGATCGGGCCGTGTACGCGTTCGCGCATGACGTCCACCGGCAGGTTGTTGAGGATGCCGCCATCGACCAGCAGGTGGCCGTTTTCGACGCTGGGCGGCAGGATCGCGGGCAGCGAGACGCTGGCGCGGATCGCCCGCCACAGGGGACCGCAGTCATGCACATGCAGCCGGCTGGCGGTCAGGTCGCTGGACACCGCGAAAAAGGGCAGCCAGAGATCCTCGATGTCCATCGGCAGGTGGCGTTGCAGCATCCGTTCGAGGTGTTCGCCGCGCACCAGGGAGGTTACCGGCAGGGTGTAGTCGCCGAGCGGGTCTTCGCAGGTGAGCGCGAGATGGTGTTCGGCCAGGCTTTCGGCGTCGCTCTGGCCGCGCGCGACGCCGGTCGCGGCGAGGGCGCCGAAGCTGGCGCCGCCCACGGCGTCGATCGGAAGCCCCGCTTCCCGCAGCGCGCGAATCGCGCCGAGGTGGGCGAAGCCGCGCGCGCCGCCGCCGGCCAGAACCAGCCCCAGGGCGTCGCCGGAAAGGAAGCGGGCGACGCGCGCCAGATCCTGCTCGCTGCCCTGCCGGACATGATGGTGCCGGGCGATCCTGCGGACGGCGAGCCAGCGCCGGGTCTGGTGCGGCGCGGCGCCGGCGGGGTGGACGAGCACCAGGTCGGTTTCGGCATGCGGCCCGCCGGCCTCTCCCTGGGCCAGCAGATCGCGCTCGATCCCGGCGAGTTCCGGTTGGGCCGCGGCGTCGGCCAGCAACACGATCCGGTCGGCATAACCCCGGCAGATGCGGTTCCAGGCGCACGCTGCGGGCTCGCCCGCGAGCAGGAGAAAATCGTGGGCATGTTCGCAGGCGTCGAGGGCGCGGCCATAGTCGTGGCGGGCGGGATCGCCGAAACGCTCCCGGGCCGTTGCGGCGTCGAGCTGGAGCACGGAGCCGAACCGCAGCAGATGTCGGCCGATGGTGCGAAAGGCCTCGCGCCAATCGATCGAGCGATGCAGCGGCGCAAGCAGGAAGGTGCGGGCGCCCGATCGCCGCGTGCCGTGCCCGCCCGTGCCGGTCAGGCGGGCGATGATTCCCCGCGCGATGTGGGTAAACACCTGCGGCTTGCGGGCGATCAGGTTTTCGATGTCGCTGCGCGCGATGGCGCCCAGGGTGGCGTCGCGCAGCGCGCTGATGGTCGCCGCCCTGCCGGCGCCGGAAAACAGGGCGATTTCCCCGACGACGTCGCCCGGTTGCGGGTAGGCGACGATACGCTGCGCGCCCGCCGGGTCGGCGACCCGAACCTGCAGCCGGCCGGTGAGAACGATGTGCAGGCAGTCTCCCGGATCGCCCTGGCGGTAGAGGGTGTCGCCGACGCGAATCCGCACCAGTTCGGCGCGGGACAGCAGAAAGGCGATCGTTTCCTCTTCCTCCGTGCCGCACAGCCGGGCCAGCGCCGCGCCGACCAGATCGGAAAAACTGGCGGGAACCGGATTGCGCGCGCTGGGTGGTGCGTTCATGCCTGCGATCCCGCCGGGTAGAAGAAGAAGCAGGAGCGGGAGTCCGCACCGTCGGCGCCGCCCGCAGCGAGCCGGGTCTTGTCGGAAAGCTTCCGGTACGCGGCGGGCGAAACCACCAGACCGTCCGCTTTCCGTCCGGCAGGCGGATCGGCGAGGCGGAGGAGCTCGTCGATCGCCGGGCCGGCAAGATCGAGATTGAGACGCGCCGGCTGCACCAGCCCGAGACAGGCCCGGCCCGCATGCAGCGCGGCATGGACGACGATCCTGCGGCCTGTCGCGGGATTCCCGAAATAGGCGTCGATTTCGCGAAATGCCTCGAAAGCGTCGTCCGCCGCGCTTTCCCGCCGCCCCAGGACGACGATCCGGCGGCCGAAGGTCTTGATCGGTTCGAGGCCGCGGCGTTCGAGAATGAATTCGCAAGCGGCAAGCGCGTCTTTCAGGTCGTCGAGCGGCGGCGTCGTGCCGTCCCCGGCGGCCAGATCCAGAAGCAGGAGGGTGGCGTCCCCGATTTCCTCGTCGGGAAGGTGGCCGGTTTCCTCCATGATTCTCGCCGCGCTGCGCGGCAGGACTGCCAGCAAGGCCTGTTCGGCCAGGGCCTGGGCCGAGCCCGCCGAGTCCGAGCGCGCCTGGACGGCGATCTGCCTCAGGCGCAATTCGGTCAGCAGGCGGTGGATGATGCGGGCGACGACGGCAAAATAGACCAGCGCGATCAAGGCGGCCAGCCAGTCCGCGCCCGGGCAGGCCTGTGCATCCGCCAGGCCGGGAAATTCGAGATCCGCGCCGGTGGCGAGCATGCCGGCGAGCATGCAAAGGGCGCCCGCGACGACGAGCAGCGGACCGCCGACGACCATCCAGTTGAACAGGTTGATGACCGCCAGAACCAGGGCGGGGGCCGGGGCATAGCCGAGGGCGGCGACGACCGCGCCGGCGAACAGGCCATCGGCCAGGAATACCGCGCGGCTGCCGCCGCGGCCGATGTCCTGCTGCCCGAACAGCAGATTGCCGACATGGGGGTAGAGCAAGCCGGCCAGCAGAAGCCAGCCGTGCTCTCCCGGGTTGCCATGGCAGAGGGCGCCATGGGCGACCAGCAGCGCCAGGATCATCAGCGTGCAGGTCAGCCGGACGAGGTAGACCTTGCGTTGCAGCGACAGCGGGCGCCGCGCGGCGCTTTCGGCTCCGGCGGGCGAGGCGGGTGGCGGCGGGGCGGCCTGGAGCATTGGATGGGTTGTTGGGGCGCCGAAGGGATCGTGTTATGCTGTTAAAGTATAGTCAGATTTGTCCGTTAGGATGAGGTCAGGTACTCTTCGGGTGCCCTCTTCGGGTACTCTTGTCGCGAAGCTGAGGAGAATGATGATGATCGAGAATAGTCAAACCGTCTGGCGCTCCGGGGCTGCCGCGCTGCGCCTGGTGCTCATGGCCCTGGTGGCCGCGCTTCTCGTCGGCTGCGCTTCGCAGGCTTATCCGCCCGCGCCGGCGACCGCCGCGTCGGACGAATACAACTACCGCATCGGGCCGGGCGATACCGTCAATATCGTGGTCTGGCGCAATCCGGAGCTTTCCATGTCCGTGCCGGTGCGGCCGGACGGCAAGCTCGCCTCGCCGCTGATCGAGGATCTCCCGGCGATCGGCAAGAATCCGACCGAGCTGGCGCGCGATATCGAGAAGGCGCTGGCGAAGTTCATCCGCGACCCGGTGGTGACGGTGATCGTGACCGGCTTCGTCGGCCCCTACAGCGAGCAGATCCGCGTGGTCGGCGAGGCCGCCAAGCCGCAGGTGCTGCCTTACAAGCAGAAGATGACGCTGCTGGACGTGATGATCGCCGTCGGCGGCATGACCGACTTCGCCGACGGCAACGGCGCCTCGATCCTGCGCGCGTCGGATGGCGGCAAGCAGTATGGGGTGCGCATCCGGGACCTGATCAAGCGCGGCGACGTGTCGGCGAACGTCGAGATGAAGCCGGGCGACGTGCTGATCATCCCGCGCAGCTGGTTCTGATCCGGCGAGAAAGAGACAGGAAGGGCGTCGATGGAAGAGTTGCTCAGGCAAGCCCGGCTGGTGCTGCGCGGCATGTGGCTGCATCGCTGGCTCGGCTTGCTGCTTGCCTGGGCCGTCGGCCTGGCTGCGGGTGTCGCGGTCTTCGTCATGCCGGACCGCTACGAGGCTTCGGCGCGCGTCTTCGTCGATACCGACTCGGTGCTCAGGCCCCTGCTGGCAGGCCTGGCCATCCCGGCGAATACCGAGCAGCAGATCGCGATGCTGAGCCGTACGCTGATCAGCCGCCCGAATGTGGAAAAGCTCATCCGCATGGCGGATCTGGATCTGGGCATCTCCTCGCCGAGGGAAAGGGAGGCGCTGATCGAAAGGGTGACGAATTCCCTCAGCATCAAGAGCGTCGGACGCGACAACCTCTACACCCTGGGCTACCGCGATACCGATCCGGAGCGGGCGCGCAAGGTCGTGCAGTCGATGACGACGATCTTCGTCGAGGCCGGTCTCGGAGACAAGCGCAGCGACAGCGACACCGCCCGCAAGTTCCTCGACGAGCAGATCGAGGTCTATCGGAAAAAGCTCGAGGAAGCGGAAAACCGGCTCAAGCAGTTCCGCCTGCAGAACATAGAGATGGGGCTGGAAAAGGATGGCGGAGCGGGAGGGCAGATCAACGAACTGAGCGCCCTGCTCGCCCAGGCGAGGCTCCAGTTGCGCGAGGCGGAAAACAGTCGCGATGCCATCAAGCGGCAGCTGGTCGGGGAGGAGCCGGTGCTGCTGCCCGACGCGCCGGGGAGCGGGGCGGGCATGTCGATTCCCGAAATCGACGGCCGCATCGACGCGCAAAAGCGCAACCTGGATGCGCTCCTGCAGCGCTTTACCGAACAGCACCCGGATGTGGCCGGGACGCGCCGCATCATCAACGATCTCGAGGAACAGAAGCGTCAGGAGATCGCCGCGCGCAAGAAGGTCGCGACGGCCAATCCGGCCGCGGCGTCGGTGCATGCCAACCCGGCCTACCAGCAGATGAAAGTCGCCTTCACCGAGGCCGAAGCGACGATTGCCGCCTTGCGGGTGCGCGTGGCCGAATACGAGTCCAGGTATGCCCGTTCCGTCGGCAAGATCAAGCTCTTGCCGGCGATCGAGGCCGAGTTTACCCAGCTCAACCGCGATTACGACATTCACAAGAAAAACTACGACGGCCTGATCCAGCGCCGCGAGGCGGCAGCGATTTCCGAGGGCATGACCGATGTGTCGAGCGTTGCCGATTTCAGGTTGATCGACCCCCCCCACGCGTCGCGCACCCCGGTCGGCCCCAACCGCGTCGTCCTGCTTGCGCTCGCGCTGGTGGCTTCCCTGGCGGCCGGTTTCGCCGCCAGCTTTGCGGCCAGCCAGCTGCGTCCGACGTTCTTCGACGCCCACACCCTGCGCGAATCGACCGGGCTGCCCCTGCTGGGTACGGTCTCCCAGATCGCCACGCCGACCGACCGCCTGGCCAGGCGCAGGGATCTGCTGCGCTTCTCGGCGGGGTTGAGCGGTCTGGTGGCGACTTATGTGCTGGCCATCGCGGTGGCGGCGATCATCATCTTCCGGGCGGCCTGAGGCGGACATGGACATCATCGAACAAGCGGCCAAACGCCTCGAAGAGCTGCGCCGCGCCGGCGTCGAGCTGCCCGCCGAGACCGGGGCCGGGGAAGTCGGCGCCGGCGCGACGGCGGCTTCGGCCGCGCCCCGCCCGGGGATCGCCCCGGCGCCGGATGCGGGTGCGGCCGTTTCCCGGCAGGTCGAGCTCGATCTCGCCGTGCTGTCGGCGCATGGCATCGTGACGCCCGACAGCGATCGCACCCAGCTCGCCGACGAGTTGCGCGTGCTCAAGCGCCCGCTGCTGCGCAACGCCAGCGGCAAGGGGGCCGCCCCGATCAAGGATGCCAACCTGATCATGATCACCAGCGCCATGCCCGGCGAAGGCAAGACCTTCCTGGCGACCAACCTGGCCATGAGCATCGCCATGGAGCTGGACCACACCGTGCTGCTGGTCGATGCCGATGTCGCGCGTCCTTCCCTGCCCAGGGTGCTGGGCATCGGTCCGCAAAAGGGTCTGCTCGACGTGCTGACGGACGACTCCCTCGATCTGGGCAAGGTTCTGCTGCGCACCGACATCGAAAAACTGTCGGTCCTGCCGGCGGGCACCCAGCATCCGCGCGCCACCGAGCTGCTCGCCAGCGAAGCCATGAACAACCTGCTGGCCGAAATGGCGCGTCGCTATCCCGACCGGATCATCATCTTCGACTCGCCGCCCCTGCTGGTGACCACCGAGGCGCGCGCGCTGGCCAGCCACATGGGGCAGGTCGTCCTGGTGGTGAAAGCGGAGGACACCACCCATGCCGAGGTCAAGAATGCGGTTGCCGCGATCGAAACCTGCCCGGTCAAAATGGTCGCGTTGAACCGGGCTGCCGGCCAGCCCGACGGCTACGGCTATGGCTACGGGTACGGCTATGGCTACGGCTACGCCAGAAAGGCGAGCTCGTGAGCCGGCCGGTCGGCGCCATGGGCAGCGCGCTCATGCCCCTCTTCCGGATGGCGGGCGTGGTCGGCCTGCTGGCCCTGGCGTCCGGCGCGCAGGCCCAGGAAGATGCCGCGGCGGCGCCCGGCAAGCCGGGCTGGCTGATTACGCCGAGCGTCGGCGCCGCCCTGACCCTGACCGACAATGCCCGTCCCGGCCAGGCGCGCAAACAGGGGGACCTGATCGCCAGCGTGACTCCGGCGATCCGCATCGACGGCAAGGGCGGCCGCGTCGGCGGCAGTCTCAATTTCGGCTGGCAGCAGAATTTCCACGCCAACGAAAGCCGCTACAACAGCGACCAGAAGTCCCTGTCGGCCACCGGCAAGGCCGAACTGGTCGACCAGTGGCTGTTCCTCGATGCCGGGGCGACCGTCGCCCAGAGCCCCACATCCGTGTTTGCCGCCCAGGCGGTCGGCAACGAGCTCGTCACCGGCAACCGCAGCGAGACCCGTTCCTTCCAGTGGTCGCCCTATATCCAGGGTTTCCTCGGCGGATGGGTCGGCTACGAGCTGCGTTACCGGAACACCCGGACCGACGCGGACAGCGGCGTCTATGCCACCGGTTCCGGGGTCGATTCCCGAGCCTGGAGCGGCCGGCTGTCGGGGAACACGCCGCTGGCCCTGCTCGGCTGGTCGGTGAGCGCCGAAGACCAGCGCGCGCGTTTCGCCGGGCGCGAGTTCGAGTCCCGGCGCATGCTGGGCACGCTCGAATACCGCTTCGATCCCCAGCTCAGATTCAACGTCAGCGCCGGCGAAGAGTCGGACAACTACAGCAATTTCGATCTGCGCAAGCGCACGGTCGGCGGCTATGGTCTCGACTGGGCGCCGACGGAGCGGACGCTCCTGAAGTTGTCCCGCGAGCAGCGCAGTTTCGGCGACGGGCACCTGATCGATTTCAGCCACCGCACCGCGCTGACCGCCTGGAAGTTCACCGACAGCAAGAGCGCGGTCGTGCCGGCCCAGCAATTCACCACGGCGCCGGTGGCGACCGCCTACGACCTGCTCTTCCTGCAATTGACATCGCTCTATCCGGATCCGGTCGAACGCGCCCAGGCCGTCGCCCTGTTGTTGCAGCTGGCGGGAATTCCGGCGAACAGCCTGATCTACGGCAACATCATGACCACCCAGCCCTTCGTCCAGCGGCGGCAGCAGGCCTCGGTGTCGCTGACCGGGGCCAACAATACGGTGACCTTCTCGGCCCAGCGCAGCAGCAGCGAAAGAATCGGCCCCGCGGTCGGCATTCTCGACGACTTCGTTCTGGCGCAGAACATCCGTCAGTCCGGCCTGGGGGCCAGCTGGGCGCACCGGCTGACGCCGCACAGCGCGCTGACGCTCAATACGCTGGCTTCGCGCAGCAAGGGGGATGGCACGGCCCAGGACAGCCGCTTGCGCTCCCTGTCCCTGCTCTACTCGACGCGGCTGGGCGCCAGGACCAGCGCTTCCCTCGGTGTGCGCCGCAACCATTTCGACGGCGCCGGCGGCGTGGCCGACTACACCGAAAACGCCATCACCGGCAGTCTGACCGCGTCCTTCTGAAACGCCCATGTACGAAGCGTTTTACGGCTTGAAGGTCAAACCCTTCCAGCTCAATCCCGATCCGGCGTTCTATTTCGACAGCAAGCAGCACCGGCGCGCCAAGGCCTATCTCGAGTACGGCCTGCACCAGAACGAGGGCTTCATCGTCGTCACCGGCGAGATCGGCGCCGGCAAGACGACCATCGTGCGCGGGCTGCTGGATTCGCTCGACAAGGAAAAAGTCGTCGCGGCGCAGATCGTCAGCACCCAGCTCGATGCCGACGACATCCTGCGCATGGTCGCCGCGGCTTTCGGCGTGCGTTTCAAGGACATGGCCAAGGCCGATCTGATCCTCGCGCTGGAGGCTTTCCTCGTCGAAGTGGCCCGGCGCGGCAAGCGCTGCCTGCTGGTCGTCGACGAGGCGCAGAACCTGACTCCCCGGGCGGTCGAGGAACTGCGCATGCTGTCCAATTTCCAGTTCGAGTCGCATGCCCTGCTGCAAAGCTTTCTGGTCGGCCAACCCGAATTCCGCGCCATCATGCTCGGCGCCCAGATGGAACAGCTGCGCCAGCGCGTGATCGCCGCCTGTCACGTCGGCCCCATGAGCCCGGCCGAGACGCGCGACTACATCCATCACCGCCTGCGCTGTGCCGGCTCGACGGGGGAGCCGAAGTTCGACGATGCGGCGCACCATGCCATCCACCAGGCCAGCGCCGGCATCCCGCGCCGCATCAATGCGCTCTGCGACCGTCTGCTGCTGCTGGGCTTCCTCGCCGACAAGAAATCCTTCGGCAAGGAAGAGATTCGGGAGGTCATCGACGAAATGGGCGCCCAGGTCGGGGCGGGCGCCCAGACGGTCGGCGCGCGCCTGATCGCGCCCCAGGCCCTGGAAAACGGTTTTGCCGAAACCGCCCCCGGCGCTCTGGTCATCGACGAGGACAGCGCCGCCGAGGCCGGCAAGTCGATTACCAGCATCAGCAACCGCAGGATCGCGGATCGGCTGTTGCGCCTGGAACGCAGCCTGGTGCGGCTGGAGCACGCCAACACCCTGATGCTGCGGGTCATGCAGCAGCTCGTCGATGCCGCGCGCGCGAACAAGGAGCCGGACAGGAAGCCGGACAAGGGCCAGGAGAAGGCGTGAAGACCAACGCGCTGACCATCGATGTCGAGGATTATTTCCAGGTCTCGGCCTTCGCGCCCTACATCGATCGGGCCGACTGGGACAAGCGCGAGTGCCGCGTCGGGCGCAACATCGCCCGTATCCTCGCCTTGCTGGAGCGGCATGGCGTCAAGGCCACCTTCTTTACCCTGGGCTGGATCGCCGAACGCCATCCGGCGATCGTGCGCGAGATCCTTGCCGGCGGGCACGAACTGGCCAGCCACGGTTACGGCCACGAACGTGCCAATCGGTTGACGCCGGAGGATTTTCACGCCGACATCGCGCGCGCCAAGCAGATTCTCGAAGACCTGTCCGGCCTTGAAGTCAAAGGCTATCGCGCGCCGAGCTTTTCGATCGATGCCGGCAACCGCGACTGGGCCTTCGATGCGCTGGCGCGCGCCGGTTATCGCTACAGTTCGAGCGTCTACCCGGTGCGTCACGACCATTACGGCATGCCCGAGGCGCCGCGCTTCCCGCACCGGCCTCACCCGGAGATGATCGAAATTCCTCCGACGACGGTGCGCGCCTTCAGCCGCAACTGGCCGGCCAGCGGCGGCGGCTATTTCCGTCTGATGCCCTACGCGCTGTCGCGCCGCCTGATCGACCGCGTCAATCGACACGACGGTCAGGCGGCGGTCTTCTACTTCCATCCCTGGGAGATCGACGCCGAGCAGCCGCGCATTGCGGGCATCGGCGTCAAGACGCGCTTCCGGCACTACCTCAACCTCCATCGCATGGAGGAACGGCTCGACCGGCTGTTGCGCGATTTCCGCTGGGGGCGGATGGACGAGATCTTCCTTGGCCGATGAGCGGGGCGGTCGCGGTCGGGCGGCTCGACAGGCTTGACGCGGCGGCCGTCGCCCGCTGGGATGCCTACGTGGCGACGGCGCCGGCGGCGACCTTCTTCCACCGGTCGGCCTGGCAGGGCATCCTCAGCGAGGTTTTCGGCCACGCGACCTTCTTTCTCTACGCCGAGCGCGCCGGGCGGATCGTCGGGGTGTTGCCGCTGGCGCAGGTCAACAGCCGGCTGTTCGGCAATGCGCTGGTGGCGCTGCCCTTCGCGGTCTATGGCGGCGTCGTGGCGGACGATACGGATGCCTTGGGCACGCTCGAGGCCGAAGCCGAAAACCTCGCCCGCGCGCTCGACGTCGCTCACCTGGAATACCGCAATATCGAAGCCCGCCACGCCGACTGGCCGCGGCAGGATATCTACGTCACCTTCCGCAAGGAGATCCTGCCGGATGAAGAGGCGAACATGCTCGCCATCCCGCGCAAGCAGCGCGCGATGGTCAGGAAGAGCATCAAGAACGGCCTGCGCTCCGAGATCGATCCCAGCGTAGACCGTTTCTTTGCGCTGTATGCGGACAATGTGCGCCGCCACGGCACCCCGGCCCTGCCGAAGCGCTATTTCGAACGCCTGCTGGCCGATTTCGGCAAGGACTGCGAGGTCATGACCGTGGTCGATGCCGAGGGCATGCCCGTCAGCAGCGTGCTGAGCTTTTATTTCCGCGACGAGGTGCTGCCTTACTATGCCGGCGATGCGCCGCGGGCGCGCGAACTGGCCGCCAACGACTTCAAGTATTGGGAACTGATGCGGCGCTCCTGCGCGCGGGGCATCAAGGTGTTCGACTACGGGCGCAGCAAGGTCGGCTCCGGTTCCTGGTCGTTCAAGAAGAACTGGGGATTCGAGCCGACGCCGCTCAGCTACGAATACCGGCTCTACAAGCGCGCTGCGGTTCCGCAGAACAACCCGAACAATCCGAAGTACAGGCTGATGATCGCCGCCTGGCGCCGGTTGCCCCTGTGGGTCGCCAACCGGCTCGGGCCGCTGATCGTGCGCAACCTGGGCTGATCCGTGGCGAAGCTGCTGTATCTCGTCCATCGCCTGCCCTACCCGCCCAACAAGGGCGACAAGGTGCGCTCCTTCCATCTGCTGAAGCATCTGGCGCGCAATCATCGGCTGCATCTCGGCACCTTCATCGACGATCCCGCCGACGAGGCCCATGTCGATACCGTGCGCGGCTACTGCGCGGACCTGCATGTCGCGCGGCTTTCGCCGCGGCTGGCCAAGCTGCGCAGCCTGCGCGGCCTGGCGAGCGGCGAAGCGCTGTCGCTGCCGTACTACCGCGATGCCGGGCTGCGCGACTGGGTGCGGCGGACCTGCGCCGCCGCGCAGATCGACGCCGCCGTCGTGTTTTCCTCGGCGATGGCCGATTACGTTCCCGCGTCGCTACCTGCGTTGGTCGATTTCGTCGACATGGATTCGGCCAAATGGACCCAGTATGCCGGCACCCATCGCTGGCCGCTGTCCTGGCTCTATCGGCGCGAGGGGGAGCGCCTGTTCGCCTTCGAGCGTGCCGTGGCGCGGCGGGCGAGACATTCCTTTTTCGTGACCGCTGCGGAACGCGACCTGTTCCTGACGGCGGCGCCGGAATGCGCCGGGCGGGTCGACGCGATGTGCAACGGCGTCGATGCCGAGTTCTTTTCGCCCGACCACGCATCGG